>NZ_JAAVJS010000003.1:0-262535 GCF_012037625.1 Tamlana crocina | reverse complement strand
CAATCCCTGGGCAATAAATCACCCAGGGAATATAAACCTCGATTCGGGGAAGAATTCTTCCCCGAATCGAATGATATTAATGAAAATTTATTGAATTTAGCTGTGTCTTAAATTGGGTAAGGCTACACTTTCACACAAATACCCGAATGTATGCAGGCCTCGGGGTTCCAAACAATGGTCACCTCGCCGTTGGTATATTCCTTAATCCCAGTCATAGTACGTGTTTTTACTAAAGATACGAAAAATTCGGGACAATATTCTTGTTTTCACCTTAGCCATTTGTAAGTTTAGAATGCTTATTTTTGTTAAAAACCCAAAAAGAAAAATACCTTGTTCCATTATAAAACGGGTCTTGATTTTGCCTTAGAACAAGACCGAAACGACAAACTGAAAGCTTACCGAAATCAATTCCACATTCCGAAAAACCAGGACGGAAGCGATTGTATTTATATGACGGGCAATTCTTTGGGACTTCAGCCTAAAAACACTAAAGCCTATGTAAACCAAGAGCTTGACGATTGGGCCCAATTGGGTGTTGAAGGTCATTTTGAAGCTAAAAATCCTTGGTTGCCTTACCACGAATTTCTAACCAAAAGCATGGCAAATGTAGTGGGTGCCAAACCTATTGAAGTGGTGGTGATGAATACCCTTACCGCCAACCTCCATTTTATGATGGTATCGTTTTACCAACCTACCAAAACCCGTTATAAAATACTAATTGAAAGCGATGCGTTTCCTTCGGATAAATACGCAGTGGAATCACAATTACGCCATCACGGTTTTGACGATAAAGACGGACTGGTTCTATGGAAGCCCCGAAAAGGTGAAGAACTTTTGAATTATGAAGATTTACAAACCATTCTCCAGGAACAAGGTCAAGAAATCGCACTGATTATGATTGGCGGTGTTAACTATTACACCGGGCAATATTTCGATTTAAAACGCATTACCCAACTGGGGCACGAATATGGCTGCAAAGTAGGCTTTGACTGTGCCCATGGAGCCGGCAACGTTCAACTGAATTTGCATGATTCAGGTGCCGATTTTGCTGTTTGGTGCACTTACAAATATTTAAACTCGGGGCCAGGTAGTTTGGCGGGCTGTTTTGTACACGAACGGCATGCCCATAATAAAAACCTCAACCGGTTTACGGGCTGGTGGAGCCACAACAAAGCAACCCGTTTTAATATGCGTAACGAGTTTGACCAACTACCAGGTGCAGAAGGCTGGCAGCTCAGTAACCCGCCTATTTTATCGATGGCAGCTATTAAAGCTTCGCTGGATATGTTTAGCGAAGTAGGCATAGAACAGCTCACCGAAAAATCGAAAAAACTAACAGGCTATTTCGAGTTTTTATTAAAACAATTGGGCGAAGACACTATTAGAATCATAACCCCAGAAAATCCCAACGAACGCGGCTGCCAATTGTCCATCCAGGTTAAAAATGCCGACAAATCGTTGCACGACAAATTAACCCAAGCCGGTGTGATTAGTGATTGGCGCGAACCTGATGTGATTCGGTGCGCCCCCACGCCATTTTACAATTCGTTTGAGGATGTGTATCGTTTAGCTGAAAAGTTAAAGACCATTTTAAATGAATAATCAACAAAACATACTCATTATCGGTGCCGGCCTTTGCGGAAGTCTTTTAGCCCTACGTTTAGGTCAACGTGGCTACAACGTTTCGGTTTACGAGAAACGACCCGATTTACGAAAAGTAGATATTAGCTCTGGGCGCTCTATTAATTTGGCATTTTCAAATCGTGGTCAAAAAGCTATGAAATTGGTGGGTCTGGAAAAAAAAGTAAAAGCACTCTGCATACCAATGAACGGACGTATGATTCACGACACGCACGGCAACACTTTTCTTTCAAACTATAGCGGCAGAGAGCACGAATATATCAATTCTATTTCCCGTGGGGGGCTCAACACCCTGCTTTTGGATGAAGCCGAAAAACATGAAAACGTCAAGGTATTTTTCAATAGCAAATGTTTGTCGGTCGATTTTGAAAACACCACCGCCCTCTTTAAAGATTACACATCGAAAAAAGAGTTTGTGGAGGATGCCGATGTTATTATCGCCGCAGATGGTGCGGGTTCGGCACTTAGAAAGAGTTATTATTTAGGCAAAAAATTCCTGTTCAGTTTTTCACAGGATTGGCTATCGCACGGCTATAAAGAATTGGCTATTTTACCTAAAGAAAATGGCGATTACAAAACGTATAAAAATGCCCTCCATATTTGGCCTCGAGGCGATTTTATGCTCATTGCCTTACCCAATTTGGATGGCAGTTTTACCGTCACCCTATTTTTAAGTTACGATGAGGGCGAGTACAATTTCAACAACCTCAACACCGAAAACCGAGTTTTGGAATTTTTCCAAAAAGAATTTCCCGATGCCTTGTCCATTATGCCCAATCTTTTGGACGATTTTTTTACAAACCCTACATCGCCGCTCGGCACCATAAAATGTTCACCGTGGCATTACAAAGGAAACACCCTATTAATGGGCGACGCGGCCCACGCTATCGTACCCTTTTACGGCCAAGGCATGAACGCGTCGTTTGAGGATGTTACCGAATTCGATAAAGTTTTGGATCAAGGTTATAATGATTGGGAAACCATTTTTAAAACCTTTGAAAAGAACAGAAAAAGAGATACCGATGCCATTGCCGATTTGGCCATTGATAATTTCCACGAAATGAAAGACCACGTGGCCAACCCTATTTTTCAAGAAAAACGTAAGTTGGAAATGGCTCTGGAAAAAGAGTTCCCCGATGAATATGCCTCAAAATATTCCATGGTGACTTTCAATGAAAATATAGGCTACCGCGAAGCTATGATTACAGGTCGCGCACAAGACAAGGCAATTTTAAACCTATTAACGGACAAAAAAATTGATATTAGTGGCGACTTAAAATCAAACCTAGAAAAAATAAAAAAAGAAACCGAAGCCATTTTAGAAGACGATAGAATTGCTGGATTGAAATAACCCTATAAAACCCAAATAATGGACCTAAAAATAAACAACAAAAACGCCTTAGTTTGCGGCAGTACCCAAGGCATAGGAAAAGCTACAGCCATAGCACTGGCCAACGAGGGAGTTAACGTTACCCTAGTAGCCAGAAACAGAGAAAAATTAAAAGAAGTTCTCTCCGAATTGCCCCAACACAGAAACCACAGCTATATCGTGGCTGATTTTACAAATCCGAGAGAACTACAGGAGCAAGTGATTAAGTTTATTGAAAAAAACCATGGCTTTCATATTCTTGTCAATAATACGGGCGGCCACAGAAGCGGCGAAATTTTAACGGCCAGTTTAGATGAATTCGACAAAGCCTTTACCATGCATATTAAATGTAACCACGTATTGGCTCAAGCCACCGTTCCGTTTATGAAAGAACAAGGATTTGGCAGAATCGTGAATATTATTTCAACCTCGGTTAAAGAACCAATACCAGGGTTGGGCGTTAGCAACACCATTCGTGGTGCCGTGGGCAATTGGAGCAAAACCTTGGCTGACGAGCTTGGTGCCTTCGGCATAACCGTAAACAATGTATTGCCTGGTTTTACCGACACCGAAAGGCTTAGCGAAATTATTAAAATAAAAGCCAACAACGAAGGTAAAACCGAGGAAGAAATGACCGAAATAATGAAAAACTACACACCTGCGAAACGCTTTGCCCAACCAGAGGAAACCGCCAGTGCTGTTGCTTTTTTAGCTAGTGAAGCTGCTGCCTACATTAACGGCATTAACATTCCGGTTGATGGCGGCAGAACCAAATCGCTGTAACGCAACATTAACAACAAAGGCTTTATCTTTTATAGTTTTATACTTAATTTTATAAACATAAACACGCGTGAGGGATTGAAGCAAGCTACCATGTAGCGCGTAAAGCCCGACCCGATAGGGACACGCCCAAAAAAGCAATGAAATGAGCCAATTAACATCTCCTATAAATTTTAAAGCTTGGATTGAAGAAAACAGGCACCTTTTAAAACCACCGGTGGGTAATAAAGTGGTTTGGAAAGATGCCGATTTTATCGTGATGGTGGTTGGTGGGCCCAATAGCAGAAAGGATTACCATTACAATGAAACACCCGAATTTTTTTATCAGGTGGAAGGCGATATTATTTTGAAAATTATTGACAATGGCACCCCAAAAGACGTGCATATTAAAGAGGGCGATATTTATTTGCTACCGCCCAAAGTTCCGCACTCACCTCAGCGGGGCGCTAACACGGTTGGTCTGGTTATTGAATACAAGCGCCCCAAAGGCACCAAGGATGCCCTAGTTTGGTTTTGCGAAAACTGCACCACCAAACTTTATGAAGAAGATTTTACCTTGGAAAATATTGAAACCGATATGCCTAAAATTTTCGATAATTATTACAAGGACAAAAGCAAACGCAGTTGCCCCAATTGTGGAAAGGTGATGCAACCGCCAAAAAAGGTTCAACTAGAGGAATAATGCCTAATTAATTTTTCCACAAGGAAAAAACTGTAACTATGACGAATAACGCAAAAAACCCTTCCCCGTCGGGGAATTTAAATGGAGCTCGCAAACTCCGCATAAACGGTCATTCGCACTTGTTGCCCTATCCCGAGGAAATACCAGAGTACATGCGTGAAAAAGGTATTTTTTGGGTGGACAAAGACCGTAAGTTCATGTTACAAAAAGATTGGAGCCGCCCCGTAACCGATTCGAGTTTCTTTTTGCACGAAAAACTGGATTGGATGTCGCGTTACAACATCGACCATGCGGTGGTTTTAAACCTGTCTCAACTTTACGGTAACGGTTTGCGTGTAGAGGAAATGAAAAAAGCATTACGGTTTCAAAACGATTTTAATGCCCGTATACAGCACGACCACCCGAGTAAATTTACTTGCGGTTTTGTAGTGCACCCAGGTTTTGTGCGCAGTGCCTGTTGGGAAATTGAGCGCTGTGTTGAAGAGCATGGCATGCAGTTGTTATGTTTACCCACGCATTATATGGATACCATTGGCACTTGGCGCTGTATTTTTGATGAGGAAAACGAACCGATTTTTGAACTCGCAAACCACTACAACCTCGCTGTTGAAATCCATCCCTATGACGGTGAAAAGTTCATTAAACTAGAAAATACCGCATGGCGTTTCCATTTAATTTGGATGCTCGCCCAATGCGGTGATGCCTATCATTTTTTAACCTTAAACGGCTATCAGGAAAAATACCCCAATATGCGCACGTGTTTTGCCCATGGCGGTCAATTGGCACAAATCAATTTAGGGCGACGTATACAAGGTTTTGATGGCCGTCCTGATCTATTTGAAGGCAAACACCATCCCCGAAAAGCCGTTGGCCATAAAAATATTTTTTTCGACACCTTGGTACACGATACTGGAGGCTTGGAATTATTGATTAAAAACCACGGTGCCAAACAAGTGCTTATGGGTCTAGACGACCCTTATCCACTGGGAGAAATGGAAAGTACCAAACAATCCTCCTATCCCGGAAAAATTTTAGATTTGGCCAAAGAACGGAATATTATCACCCAAGCCGACCACGATGCCATGTGGGAGGATAATGTGATACAATGGCTGTGTGGAGAAGACCAAACGGCAAAAGAAAAGTTGTTAAATAGAATTTTAAGCTAATGCATTTTATACCAGAGGATATTGATAATTACGTTGAAACCCATTCTGAAAGCGAACCAGAATTACTGCAACAATTAAATCGAGAAACCTATCAAAAAATCTTGCAACCCCGTATGCTCAGTGGGCATTACCAAGGTCGGTTTTTAAGTTTGATTTCAAAATTAATCAACCCCAAAAACATTTTGGAAATTGGCACGTACACAGGCTATTCTGCACTGTGCTTGGCCGAGGGCATACAAAAAGACGGTATTTTAGATACGATTGACATTAACGAAGAGCTGTTCGATTTCCAAAGAAAATACTTTGATCAATCGGGCTACGGAAAACAAATTGTGCAGCATTTAGGCAATGCACTCGACATTATCCCAAAACTAGATAAAACCTACGATTTGGTATTTATTGATGCCGATAAAGAAAACTACTCTAACTATTTTGAAGTGATTATGGACAAACTAAATACCGGTGGGGTTATTTTATCGGACAATGTACTGTGGAGTGGCAAAGTTTTAAATACCACGTTTAAAAAAGATGACACCTCTACTCCGGCGCTTATTGAATACAATAAACTTTTAAAAGACGATCCTAGGGTAGAAACCGTTGTTTTACCCATTCGTGATGGGCTAACCATTAGCCGGAAGGTTTAGCTTAAACCGAATTAGACATAGTGTTGCTTGTTCCTTAAAAGGGTTTCGACTCCGCTCAACCTGACACTGCTTTTAACAAATATCAGTTATCTTTCATCAAAGAGTAATTTACAAACAACATGAGATGCTGAATCGATTCCGAAAGTTTTCGGGACAGCATGACCAAAAGTGAAGCTTAAACCCTTTAAGACGCTTTTATCAGTTTCAGATTACCGCGTCTGCTATTTTGAATGTGAGTACTGATGACTTGGAAAAACTCGTAATTATCGAATGGTTTTATAACCACGTCATTATAGCCAATGCTCGCATACATTTGTTTAATTTCCTCAAGATCGGCAGCGGTTAAAGCGATAATGGGTATGGTTTTGTTAAACTCCCGAATGGCTTCGGTAGCTTCATTTCCATTCATAATAGGCATGTTGATGTCCATTAAAACCAAATCGTATTTTTTTCGGCTAACTGCCTCAAAAGCCTCTTTTCCATTTTTAACAATGGTACATCCGTAGCCTTGCTTTTCCAGAAGGTTTTTGGTAACCACTTGGTTAATTTTATTGTCTTCGGCCACTAGAATTTCATACTTTTCTTTTGGCTTTTCAATTTTATTATCGAGCGCTTCTTTTTCTTCGATAGCTTTGCTCTTGTCAATATCAAAATCTACTTCAAAACTAAAAGTTGTTCCTACACCTTCTTTGCTCTTCAAATCAATTTTACTGTTGAACAAGGTGATTAGATTTTTAGTAATGGAAAGCCCAAGCCCCGTACCTTGATAATTCACGTTACTGTCTTTTAACTGTGAAAACGTTTCGAAAATGGCATCGAATTTATCCTTCGGAATACCTATTCCGTTATCTTCAATTTCAAATCGAAGTCCCACCTTTTCGTCGTCCAAACTCGTTAAACTCACCCTCAAATTAATAACACCATTACTGGTAAACTTTATACTGTTGCCTATTAAATTTATTAAAATTTGAGATAACCTAACGTTATCGCACATAATACGCTCTGGCACGTGCTCATCAACAAACACCTTGATTTTATTGTTGGTTTCGACCAATCTGTAATCGAACGAATTCGATATATCTTCGAGCATGCTTTTTAAATCGACCGACACGTTTTGAAGCTCTACTTTATTAGACTCCATTTTCCCTACTTGCAGAATATCGTTAATCAAGTTTAACAGATAATCTCCTGAATACTTTAAAGATTTCAAGTATTTACGATCGCGATTGTTCAGGTTGCTATTATCCAACAACAGCGAAGTTATGCCCACAACCCCGTAAAGCGGTGTGCGCAACTCGTGTGTAACATTCGAGATAAATTTGGTTTTTAACTCAGAGCTTTTCAAGGCTTCGTTTTTGGCCGCTTCCAGCTCGGTATTTTTAATTTTTAGGGTTTGCGTTAACTTTCTTTTAGACACATAACCTATGTAAATAATTATTAAAAAGATAAGCAACATTACCGTCGCAATCATGATGATTACGTTTATCTTTTTTACCTTATTGGTTATTTCGAGTTGCTGTAAACGCTCCATATTGGCCAAAGAAGCATTGTTTTTATATTCTTCTATTTGAAGTCTCGCTTTGGTGATTGCATCTTGTTGCTGCTCCTTTCGACTTAAAAACTTCTCTTTAATCTTGTTGTGATCTAATAAAGAGAGGTAAGCTTGTGTGCTATTACCCGATTTTGCCTGCGCTATAGACTGCTGCATGTATACGTTACTCAGCAGACCTAAATGGTCTTCATTGTTATCATCCAACAAACTAATGGCTTTATTAAAATTACTTTGCGCTTGATTGAACAACTCTTTTCGGGCATTGTACAAGCCGTTCACATAATTAAAATAAGCCTGCGAACTAGGATCTAAACTTTCAACCTCTAAATAGTCTTTTACATTTAAAAGTCCCATTAAAGCAAGGTTTAAGCTATTCCTATCGATATAAAGTTCGCACAGATTCAATCGAATGTTGAATACCAATCCATTTATTTTAGCTTTATCGGCCTGAACAAAATTATTTTCCTGTAAAGCAAAACCCAAAGCTTTTTCAAAATACGGAATCGCTGTATCGTACTCTTTTTTATCCTTGTATATTTTAGCCAAGTGATGGTACACTTCAGCCATAAGAACATTATCATTCAGTTCGTTGAGCGATTGTATGGCTAACAGATAACTTTCTTCGGCGGTTTGGTAGTTTTCAACCAAACTGTAAATATTACCAAGATTAAAACTGGCCACCGCATAACCGTAGTGGTCTTGAATAGAGTCTGACAAGGTCCTGGCTTTTACAAAGCCTTCATACGATTTTACCAGATTATTTTCATTGTAGTATTGAATGGCCGAGGCGTTGATATCATCAATATGTTTGATAATTTCACGTTCCTCTTTTCCGAAGGCCAAAATGGCGAAAGATAGAAAACAGATTAATAGGTTAGTTTTCATGTTGTTTGTTTGTAGAGTTTGGGACTCCTAAAATATTTTTTTAATACAAAAGCGGGACTATAATTTCGTTAAAATGCAAGAAGAAGTTGACTAATAGATGAAATGCACATCGACGAAAAGACCAACGGCTAAAACTTTCGTTTAACCGAACCAGTAAAATCCTCTAAATCATCTTTCACCTGATCTAGCTGTTTTTTCACATCTTTGGTTACGCTTGTATCGATACCGTTTTTTTCGGCCGTTTTGGTTATTTCGTGTTTTATATCATTAGTGGCATCCTTCAAGGTACGCATGCCTTTACCAAGGCCACGCGCTATTTCCGGGAGTTTATCGGCACCAAAAACCATAATGGCAATAAATAGTATAAAAGCTATTTCTGCACCACTAATAAATAAAAATGTAGCTTGCTGTATCACAATGCAAATATACTAAGTAGTTTTGTGAGAATAAAAAAAGTCGATTTAAAAAAATCGACTTTCAATGTTTACCCTTTGTTATTTTCTTTAAACCGATCAAATTCGGTTTCCTGCGCTTTTCTTGGCCAGTGGTTATTTGAAGTATCAATATCGGCCGTTTCTTCGTCCGGGTCTATTTCTATGCTTACAATTTCTTTATCGGAAGCGATGGCCTTGCTTACTTCGTTATCATTAAGCCTCCATATTTGTGCAGGGTAGGTCTCTTCCTTTGAAGTGCCATCACTGTAGTTATACTTAACTATAATTGGCATCACCAAACCACCCAGTTTTTCAAAAGTAACATTATAAAAGTATTTTGGCTCTTTTATACTTTTGCGTTCTTCTGGCGAAAAGTTGTCCATAAGATACTCTTGCAACGGCTTTGAATTCTCTAAAAGTGACTTCTTTTTCATGCTCGCTTTAAAATCTTCACTGTCTTCTTCAACCAAATACACTAAAGGTTTAAGTTGTTTTTTCTTAATTCCCCTTTCTTTCATAATATCTCTCATATAAGCATTGGGCTCATCTGAAACATAATATTTTTTTACGTCTTTAATCGCTATATCCACCCAATCGGTAGTGTAGAACCAACCTCTCCAAAACCAATCTAAATCGAAAGCTGAAGCGTCTTCCATGGTTCTGAAGAAATCTTCTGGTGTTGGGTGTTTAAATTTCCAACGGTTGGCGTATTCTTTAAACGCATAGTCGAACAGCTCGCGCCCCATAACGGTTTCTCTTAAAATATTTAATGCTGTAGCTGGTTTTCCGTAGGCATTATTTCCAAATTGATAGGTATTGAGCCCTTTGGTCATTATAGGTGCAATAAAATCTTGATTGCCGCCCATGTAAGGCACAATCATTTTTGCAGGCCCACGATCTGAAGGGAAATGTTTATCCTCGGGCGAAAGTGCCGCAGGATACTTTTCACCGAAATCCTGTTCTGCCACGTACTGCACAAAAGTATTTAAACCTTCGTCCATCCACGTCCATTGGCGCTCGTCGCTGTTCACAATCATTGGGAAAAAGTTATGTCCCACTTCGTGGATAATTACACCCATCATACCGTACTTAACACGATCGCTATACGTACCATCTTCTTTTGGTCGACCATAGTTCCAGCAAATCATTGGGTATTCCATACCTTGTTGTTTGGCGTGTACCGAAATGGCCTTATGGTAGGGATAATCGAAAGTCATTCTCGAATATGACTCCAAGGTGCTAGCTACTGCGCGGGTTGACCATTCTTCCCAAAGTGGATTACCTTCTTTTGGATACATAGAAACCGCCATAACATCTTTACCGCCAACTTTTACGGCCATCATATCCAAAATGAATTTTCTTGAAGTAGCAAAACCGAAATCCCTAACATTTTCGGCTTTTAATTTCCATGTTTTAGTTTCTTCAGAAAACCCTTTTTCCACCGCCTCGGCTTCAGATTGTGTTACAATTAAAATGGGCTTATCGAATGATTTTTTTGCTGCTTCATATCGATCCATCATCGTTTTGCTATACACTTCTTTTCTGTTGGTAAGCACACCAGTACCATCTAAAATATGATCGGCAGGAACGGTAATATTTACTTCATAATCACCAAATGGCAAGGCAAACTCATCGCGCCCCCAAAACTGGCTATTTTGCCACCCCTCAACATCGTTGTAAACCGCCATTCTTGGAAAAAACTGCGCAATAACATAAGCTCTGTTTCTGTCTTTTTCGAAATACTCATAGCCCGAACGGCCACCCTCAACAACGTGGTCGTTGATATTATACCACCATTTTATTGTGAACGAAAATTTATCCCCAGTTTTCATTGGCTTTGGCAATTCCACACGCATCATGGTTCTATTTATCATGTGCTGTAGCGGATTTCCACTTTCATCCTTAACTTCCAAAATATTGAAACCACGTTCTAATGGCTGTTGCATATACTCTTTTGCAAATGCATTTGGAAGCATAACCGGTGCTACACCGCTTGTTTCTATTAAAGGAGACTTAGAATCTTTTGCTCTTTTGTTCTGATCTAATTGCACCCATAAATATTTTAATTCATCGGGCGAATTATTGGTATAAGTAATGGTTTCAAACCCGGAAAGCTTAGCATTTTTATCGTCCAAAACAATATCCATTTCATAGTCTGCCTGTTGTTGATAATAGGCTGGCCCAGGCGCACCAGAAGCCGATCTAAACATATTGGGTGTAGAAAACTCGTCATACAACTGTTTAAATTTATTGGTGTTGGTATGCCCTTTTTTAGCTGCCGATTGCTCTTGCGCCTGTATTGCAAAAGACATTAATAGAATTGACAGACAGAAATAGGAAAACTTTTTCATATGTGAAATTTTATTGTTTTTAATGATGGCAAGAACCTTAAAGACAGAAACAATAACGCCCTTTAAGGGGTGTTTTTAAAACTATTTTCAATCTAATCAGGTTCATTTAAAGTGTAAAGCGTTATGAAAAAAAAGCTGATTTAAGCAATTTCAATTAAAATATTCTTACAAAAAGTACCTAAAATTAAAAAAATATTCAAACAAGAAAATTGTTTTTAATTAAATTTTAACACTGCGGTGTCCTTTTGTGGAATAAGAATAACACTTTTTTGATTGGAGTTTATTTTTGTTTTTACAATATTTTGCTGTTCTTCAATTAAATCGAACAATAATTTATTGGTAACCTCAAACGAATCGATACGCTCTACCCCTTCAATTTCCAGGTAACATTTTATAATAGCGACATCACTTTCTTTCCCGATGTATGTAAAATTGGCTTTTGTTCCGTTTATTTTAATGGTCAGTTTGTCATTTATGTAGCGCTCAATATATTCATCTATCTTTTCTGCTTCTTGGTGGTCACCAAAAGTAATATTATCATTATAGCGTGAGCGCAGGGCATTCTCAAAGTCGTCAACAAACAACCTTGAAATAATTTGGACCGATTTTTTATTGGTCAAGTATTCAATCTGCGTTAGGCTGATATAATATTTGTGCACTGCCGAAAAAGAAAAAAAGGACAGCGCACACGCTAGTAGTAGTATTTTTACAGGTTTCATTCTTAAATATTTATGCTAATGTAACGTTTTCAAAAAGTATTCCAAACAGCATTTATTTTTTGTTTGTGCTTAGGTTTTCTTTGTACTGCCTATACTTTTTCCTTAGAAAAATAAGTATTTCGAAATCGGTTTTGTTTTTACAGTACTTAATAAAATGTTCATCGTCGGCACAAAAATAGAAGAAGTCCATTTTTAAATCATCATCCAAAGGATTGGAAAGAAAGAAATCTTTAGCCAATCTGGATTTTACACGCTGCATTAAAGCTTCCCGTTCTTCAAGTTCCACCCTATTTTTAAGCATTTTGGTACGGCCCGAAATGGTATTAATAAGTGGATCCAAAGGCATTGACCCTCCAAGCAACCCTAACAACATGATTGGTTTAAACTCTCCTGCTTGAGCCAAACGCCGTTCGCTTTGGGTAGCCGGCTTTCCGGTATAACCTGGAATACCTACGTCGAAAAAATTAATGGGTCGGTTGCCGTCGATATTTTCAATATCAGACATTAAATTGCCAGTTAACACTTTACCAACAACCACCTCGTCCAGTTTGTTAATTTGTTCTTCCAAAAACACGAACATCACTTTTTCTTTTATGATATTGCCCGAAACAACCACCTCTTTAGGTTGGTGCTGAATGGACGAAAACGCAAGCGTATCATTCAATTTGGCCAAAATATTAAAGCGGCCGTTTTTATCGGTAATAGTAAAAAGCTGTTGGGTTTTGTTTATAACGTGAATATTTTCAACATCGGTGGCGCCAGATACCCTGCCAGACAACTCGATGGACTGGCCATACAAAGCAAACGGCAGCACATTAAAAAGCAAAAAAACAGATAGGCGTTTCAAACGAAGTTAATTAAACCGTAAAGAACGCTTTTGAAATCTTAAAAAAATACAAATCCGCTTTAATCTTTTGTTAAAGATACCTTCCAAATTTAGCTTTTCAATTTTAAAAATGCTTTGCTTTTTTGGTTCAATAGCTCTAAAAACTCCATTTCACGACCGTAATTGAGCAGTGAAAAATCGAAATCATCGGCTTGCACGTACTGGATAAAATCCTCTACGCGATGTTCTGGAATATTAAAATTATCGACCAAAAATTCGGCTCCGAAATAGTATTTTATCGATTCAATAGGTACTTCTGGCACCTTAACTTTTTTCTTTTCCGATACTTTGGAACGAAACAACGGCAACAACAACTGATCTACCACGTTAACCACATTCAACCCATTTACCACCGCAATGCCCTCGGTATTCATGGCCACATTCTCGGCTTCTGTTTTATAATCTTTATCAAACTCAAATTCACCGCTATTTTTTACACCAAAATACAAGGCGTCCAATTTGGGCTTAAAAGGTTTTGAACGCTCCATATCGGTATCCAAATTGCCCGTTAACCCTTGGGTAACCACCACAACCTCCTCCAATTTATTGATTTCTTCAATCAAGAACAGTTTCATTTTTCTCGATTCCAAAATATCTTCATTAATTTTAAAACTGATGTTTTGATATTGCAGGGCACTCACTTCAATAACATCGTTTAGAGCCACTTTTATGGTAAACTCGCCATTTTTATCGGTCACAGTTCCCATGTTCGACGAAGCATTAAAAACAGTAATACCTGTTAAATCGCTGTCTTCAACAATAATTTTTCCGGAAACAGAAACCCGAATAATATTTTGCGAAACCGCAGACACTGAAATTAAAATTGCCAAAAAGAAGATGATTCTGTTCATGTTTTTTATTTTTGAAAATACCATTTTATTTTCATTTTGTAAAGAATAAGACTTCAAAATATGAACAAAACTTAAATTTTAACTAGTTTTAGCCCTTTTATTAGGACTCACAAAAAACAAGACTACACACAGCCCAAAATTAATTTTGAAAATTTAACCCATGAAAAACATTATCATCGCAAGCACCTCAACTGTTCACGGCAGCGGCTATTTGGAATATATTTTAAGCGAACTGGAAACGTTTTTTAAAAATGCCAATAACATCCTTTTTATCCCGCATGCCAGGCCGGGCGGCATTTCGCACGATGATTACACCAAAATTGCAAAAGATGGGTTTTCAAAAATCAATAAAACCATTAGGGGCATCCATGAATTCAGCAATCCCGTTGAAGCCGTTAAAAACGCAAAAGCTATTTTTGCGGGCGGCGGAAACACCTTCGTTTTAACCCAGCAACTTTATAAAAATGAACTGATAGCCCCGTTGAAAGAGGCTGTAAATAGCGGAACGCCCTATTTGGGCACCAGTGCGGGCAGTAACATTTGCGGACTCACCATAAAAACCACCAACGACATGCCCATTGTGTACCCACCAAGTTTTAACGCTTTAGGATTAGTGCCTTTTAACATCAACCCCCATTATTTAGATCCCGATACTTCCAGCACACACATGGGCGAAACCCGAGAAATGCGAATTAAGGAATTCCACGTCTACAACACACCACCCGTTATAGGCTTGCGCGAAGGGAGTTGGCTGCAAGTAAGAGGAAACAACATTGTTTTGAAAGGAAATCTGAAAGCCCGAATTTTTGAATACAACAAACCTGCGTACGAAGTCGATGCCGAAACCGATTTGAGTGATTTAAAATAGAATACATAAAAAAAGTCCCATCGTTTGGATGAGACTTCTTCGAGCGGGAGACCGGGTTCACTTCGGCTGCGCTAAGCATAAACTTCTCACCCCTACATCTTCATACTTTTACAAAATCCAACCAATAAAAAAGCTCCACCGTTTTCAGTGAAGCTTCTTTGAGCGGGAGACCGGGTTCGAACCGGCGACATTCAGCTTGGAAGGCTGACGCTCTACCAACTGAGCTACTCCCGCAATAATCGGATGCAAATATATACAAACTCTTAATTATCTTGCAAGAAAAAAACGTAACTTTTTTTCGCAAAATACTAATTCGATGAATTTCAACATCAAACAAATCCCTTCCGAAGAAACCCATAGCGTACGGCACCCAATTTTAAGAGCCGGCCACCCCATTGAAAGCTGTGTTTTTGATGGTGATAATTTGGAAACCACTTTTCATATCGGCATTTTTTCAGAATCAAAATTATTGGGCGTATGTTCTTTCTTTAAAAACAACAGTTCTTCTTTTTCCGAAAAAAAACAATACCAACTGCGCGGTATGGCTATTGTAGAATCCCACCAAAAACAAGGCTTAGGGCAATTACTAATAAAACATGGCGAAAACATTCTAAAAACCAAACATGCCAAGTTGGTTTGGTGCAACGCCCGCGAAACCGCCACACCATTCTATACTAAAAACGGATATAAAATTACCGGTGACCCCTACAACATAAAAACCGTGGGCATACATTACTTAATGTATAAACCCCTATAGGTTTTTAATTCTTTTATAATTTAAAATTTTGTAGTTTTATTAACTACATTATTTCATTGAGACATGAGAGGAGGAAATTTAAAATACAGACTTTTAATTGGCGCGGCCATTGCCCTGTTTTTTATTTTTAAACGCTGCAGCCAGCAAGAAGTAAACCCATACACTGGCCGTACCCAAACCATATCGATGTCTCCCGAAAATGAAATCGCCATTGGTTTGCAAAGCGCACCACAAATGGCTGAACAACACGGTGGTTTGCATCCTAACAACCAGTACCAAGCCTTAGTTGACAATGTCGGCGAAAAATTGGTAAACAATAGTATAGCCAGAGAAACACCATATCGGTACGAATTCCATTTACTCAACGACCCCAACACGATTAATGCGTTTGCCCTTCCTGGCGGACAAATATTTATCACCTATGCCCTATTTTCTCAATTGGAAAACGAAGACCAACTGGCTGGCGTTTTAGGTCATGAAATCGGGCATGTTTTGGGTCGCCACAGTGCCGAGCGTATTGCCGAAAGCGAATATTGGCAAGGACTCACCACTGCAGGTGCCGTTGGCGCCGATATGGGCGGATTAGTTGGTAGTATTGGCCAGAACACCTTATTGACTAACGGACGGGATGATGAATTGGAAAGTGACGACCTTGGCGTTAAATTTATGATAAAAGCTGGCTACAATCCACAGGAAATGATTGGCGTTATGAAAATTTTAAAAGCCGCCGCAGGACCAAACCGTGTTCCCGAATTCCAAAGTACCCACCCCGACCCCGATAACCGTATAGAAAAAATACAGAACGCTATCGAAAAATACAGAAATGAATAAACTAAAAAAAGCCCTTACAAACAGGGCTTTTTAGAGTGACTAACTCAAAATAACTCTTAAATTATTTTTTCTTTTTGGCTTTAGCTTCAGCCAAAGTCTCTTTAATAATATTTGCTGCATCGATGGCTCCGTGCAATTCGGCATATTTTAAGGCTGTCATTTTCTTGTCAGATTTTGCCTTTAAATCAGCTCCGTGGGTAATTAAAAGTTTTAAAATTTCAGTGCGGTTAAATTTGGCCGCATACATTGCGGGGGTCATCCCGTTCGATTTGGCATTAACATCGGCACCTCGGGCAATCAGTTTTTGCACGGTTTCTAAATCTCCTTTAGCTATGGAAACACAAAAAGAATTCACCTTAAAATAGGCTTCAACTTCATAAGTTTTTTCAAAATGGTTGGGGGTTGCATTTGCAAATGCCACAGATAGGCACAGCGCAACGGCTGGAATAATGACTGTTTTTTTCATGATGAAAGATTTTAATTTGATGAATTGATTTACGTTTTTTGATATATTAAAGAGACGATTTTATTTCCTAACTGTTACACAAAAAATATTTTTTAACGTTTAATTAATATAAAATTAACGGAAAGCCCTCTTTTTGAAAAAAACGCAAAACCCTTTAAAAACCAAAGCTTTTAAAAGCATTTTACGCACTCTTTTATCAAACTTCATTATCTTAGCGGCATCTTAAAATTTTAACAAAAAAATGAACAAAAAAGTTATCTTAATGATTCTTGACGGTTGGGGAAACTCGCCAGACCCGAAAGTTTCTGCTATAGACCACGCCAATACTCCATTTATCGATTCACTTTATAAAAAATACCCGTTCGCCACATTACGTACCGATGGCGAACACGTTGGGTTGCCTAAAGGCCAAATGGGAAATAGTGAAGTGGGCCACATGAATTTGGGCGCTGGGCGAATCGTTTATCAAGATTTGGCAAAAATCAATTTAGCCATTGAAAAAGATACTTTAAAAGACGAAAAAGAGTTGATTGATGCTCTAAAATATGCTTCAGAAAACAATAAAAACGTTCATTTTTTGGGGCTTTTAAGTGATGGCGGCGTACACGCACACACCAGTCATTTAAAAGGTTTTATTGATGCGGCTAACAAAGCAGGCGTTAATTCATACGTACATGCCTTTACCGATGGGCGCGACGTAGATCCTAAATCGGGCAAAGGTTACGTTGCTGATTTGGAAAATTATATTGCGGGCACCAATGCCAAGCTCGCCACTGTTACAGGCCGTTATTACGCTATGGACAGAGATAAACGATGGGAACGTGTAAAGCTGGCCTACGATGCCGTGGTTAACGGTGAAGGCACAAAAACACAAAATACTACCGCATCCATTCAAGAAAACTATGATAACGACATCACCGACGAGTTTATCAAACCTCTAATTTTAACCGATGGCAATAACGAACCCATCGCAAAAATCAAGGAAGATGATGTGGTGATATTCTATAATTTTAGAACCGATCGTGGTCGTGAGCTAACCGAAATGCTCAACCAAAAAGATTTCCCAGATTACGACACCAAAAAATTGAACCTTTACTACGTTACCATAACCAATTACAGTGACGACTTTAAGGGTATAAAAGTAATTTTCAATAAAGACAACATCACCGAAACCATTGGTGAAGTGCTTTCAAAAGCGGGGAAAAAGCAAATTCGTATTGCAGAAACCGAAAAGTATCCGCATGTTACGTTTTTCTTTTCTGGCGGACAAGAAACACCATTTGAGGGCGAATCTCGTATTCTAAAAAATTCACCTAAAGTGGCCACTTACGATTTACAACCTGAAATGAGCGCCTACGAACTCCGCGACGCCCTAGTTCCTGAACTTGAAAAGGGAGAAGTCGACTTTGTATGCCTAAACTTCGCAAACGGCGACATGGTAGGCCATACCGGAGTTATGGAGGCTGCCATTAAAGCTTGCGAAGCGGTTGATGCCTGCGCAAAAGACATCATTACCACCGGACTGGAAAATGGATATACCACGCTGCTTATTGCAGACCACGGTAATTGTGAAACCATGGTTAATCCAGATGGTTCGCCGCACACCGCACATACCACTAATCCCGTTCCTGTAATCTTAATCGATAACGAACTTAAGAAAATAAAAGATGGTATTTTAGGCGATGTGGCACCAACCATATTAAAACTTATGGATGTTGAGCAACCAGCTGCCATGACCCAACATCCATTGGTGTAAACATAAAAGGTGTAACTTTGCAAAAATTTAATGCCTTAAATTGAAATGAATTTTAGCGACACCCTTATTATTGCGGTCGATTTTGATGGTACCATCGTTAAAGATGCGTATCCTAAAATAGGAAAGCCGATGCTATTTGCTTTTGAAACCTTAAAAAAGCTTCAAGAGGATGGGCATCGGCTTATCTTATGGACCTACAGATGTGGTGAACGATTGGATGAAGCCGTTCAATTTTGCAAAGAAAATGGCATTGAGTTTTATGCCGTAAACAAAAGTTTTCCCGAAGAAGAATATACCAACGATATCAGTAGAAAGATAAACGCCGATTTATTTATCGACGACCGAAATATTGGTGGTTTTCCCGGTTGGGGTGAAGTGTACCACATGCTTACCGATGGTTCGGCTCAACCTTTAAAAGAAAAAAAGAAAGGGTTTTTCGGGCTATTCGGCTAAAATTCAGATTAAATAATATCAAAAGAATGCATTTAACTTTTTGAGTATCTTTGCATTCCTATAATTTATACTTATGATTATTGTAAAAACAAGAGAAGAAATTGAATTGATGCGCGAAAGCGCCTTAATCGTATCAAAAACCTTGGGCGAATTGGCCAAAGAAATTAAGCCCGGGGTAACCACTCTTGAACTCGATAAAATTGCTGAAACCTGTATACGCGACCATGGTGCCATTCCAGGTTTTTTGGGACTGTACGACTTTCCGAACACACTCTGTATGAGTCCGAATTCGCAAGTGGTACATGGTATCCCCAACAACGACCCTTTGATTGAGGGCGATATTATTTCCATTGATTGTGGGGCTTTAAAAAATGGTTTTTATGGCGACCACGCCTATACTTTTCCCGTAGGAGAAATTGCTCCCGAAACCGAAAAATTGCTTCAGGTTACAAAAGAATCCCTTTATGTTGGTATTCGTGAATTTAAAGCCAATAACCGCGTTGGCGACGTAGGCTATGCCATTCAAAAATATTGTGAAGACCATGGTTACGGTGTGGTTCGCGAATTGGTTGGGCACGGCTTAGGAAGTAAAATGCACGAAGACCCCGAAATGCCCAACTATGGCAAACGCGGACGTGGCAAAAAGTTTGTTGAGGGTATGGTTGTAGCCATTGAACCCATGATTAATATGGGCACACAGCGCATAAAACAACATACCGACGGTTGGACCATTACCACACGCGATGGCAAACCATCTGCGCATTTCGAGCACGATGTAGCCCTTGTTGACGGCAAACCAGAATTGCTATCAACCTTTGCTTATATTTACGAGGCCTTGGGCATTGAAAGCAATGAGGAAGATGAGTTTCGGCAAAACGCTTTAGTACTTTAATATAGACACGAATTCCACTAATTTCCACAAATCACTTAGCTACAAAACCGATTTCCAATATACATATGACTTCATTAATTTACAAAGAGGAAGCCTATAAAATAATTGGGATTTGTATGGAGATTCACAATCAACTAGGGAAGGGATTTAACGAAGTGGTTTATGCTGATGCTCTGGAGATTGAATTTATAGATAATAACATTAACTATTCAAGAGAGAAAAAATTCGATATTAATTATAAAGGTAATTTGCTTCCTCATAAATACATAGCAGATTTTACTGTAAACGATAAAATCGTTTTGGAATTAAAAGCTATTGAATGTCAAAGTTGAAACTCGGGCTCCTGATAAACTTTGGAGAAGAAAGCCTAAAATATAAACGAATTGTTCTTTAGAATGATTGGTGCTAATTTGTGAAATTCGTGTCAAAAAAACTATTCAAGTTCATACTTAACCTTGTCCCACGGCCTTTATTGATTAGGTTGAGTTATGTGGTTCGTCCTTTGTTAGCTTATTTCCTCAAGGGAGACTCCTACACCGACCCTATTGATGGAAAGAGCTTTAAAAGCTTTTTACCCTACGGTTATGGCAACCAACGCAATAATGTACTATCGCCATCCACGCTGAGCTTAGAACGCCACCGTTTACTTTGGCTCTTTTTAAAGGATGAAACCCGTTTTTTTTCAGACAGGCTAAAAGTGCTGCATTTTGCGCCCGAACAATGTTTTTTGAAACGCTTTCGCAGCCTTAAAAATCTTGATTACACTACTACGGATTTGCTTTCACCGATTGCCGATGTGAAAGCCGATATTTGCAACCTTCCCTTTGACGACAATACATTTGACGTGATTTTCTGCAACCATGTTTTGGAACACATCCCCGACGATACTAAGGCCATGCAGGAACTCTATCGCGTGATGAAACCCGGTGGTTGGGGCATCTTTCAAATTCCGCAAGACTTAACACGCGAGGATACTTTTGAAGACAATAGCATTACCGATAAAAAGGAACGAGCTAAAATTTTTGGTCAGTACGACCATGTTCGAGTGTATGGCCGCGATTATTTTGAAAAACTACGCAACATAGGATTTAAAGTTGAAGAAGTGGATTATACCTCAAAACTTTCCACCGATTTGATGGAACGCTATTGCTTAGCAAAAGGCGAAATTATTCCTGTGGTATTTAAATAAACTCAAAACATGGAGCAACACATTTTCATAATAACTGGCGCCGAATTTGGCATGCTTGCCATAATTTTTGGTGCTTTTGGCGCACATGCGCTAAAAAAAGTTTTAAACGACGACCAACTAAAAAGTTTTGAAACCGGCGTTAAATACCAAATGTACCACGCCATTGTATTATTAATTCTCGGTTTTAATCCTGAGTTTTCATCAACAGCGATGTACTGGTGCTTCTCGCTAGGAATTGTATTGTTTTCTTTTAGTATTTACGGACTCATTTTGAGCGATGCCAAAGGAAAAAAATTGAAATTTTTAGGCCCTATTACACCTATGGGCGGCCTGCTTTTTGTTGCTGGGTGGGCTTTATTAATATTTCAAGCTTTATAAAAAACTATTCCGGAAAGCCGTTAAGAGACAGGGTTTCGAATTCCTTTTTATCATTTTCAAAAATCAAAAATACCTTTAGCTCGGGGTGCGTCTGTAAAAAGGATTTCACTCGCTCCAATCCCATGCCCTTAAATGCCGTGGCATAAGCATCGGCAACCATGCAGGTTTTGGCAATCACCGAAATACTCAGTAAATTCGTCTTACTTGGATATCCCGTTTCGGTATCGATAATGTGGGCGTAACGGTTTCCGTTTTGGTCTATTTTAAACTTTCGGTAAGTCCCCGAAGTGGCCATCGCCGCATCCTTTAGCGTTATGGCTTTTAAAATAGATTGGGTGCCATCAAAATGCGGTTGCTCGACACCTACTTTCCAGCCAGCATTTTTTTCGGGGTTAATGCCTCCCACCCTAATTTCGCCACCTATTTCAACCAAATAATTTTTTATGTCTTTGCTTTCTAAAAAATTGGCCACCACATCTACCCCGTAACCTTTGGCTATGGCATTAAAATCAATAAAAGCACCTTGTGGTTTTTCAATGGAATGCCCGTTCATTTTTACTTTATCCAACCCTACCGAAAGCATCAAACTATCTATTTTCAAACTGTCGAGATTGGCTATTTTGCCTTCGGGACCAAAATCCCACGCATTCACTACAGCGCCAATGGTGGGATCGAATGCTCCTTGAGTTTGTTTGTATATTTCTTTTGAAGTTTCAAAAACATTTTTAAAATGGGCATCTACTTCGGCCACTTCATTTCGGTTGATTTTTGAAATATCGGAATCTTCCAAATAAGTAGACATCGATTGGTTTATCACATAAAACAAACTATCGAATTGTTTTTGATAATCGATTTCAGAATCATAAATAATGGAATAATTGGTTCCGAAAACAGAGCCTAAAAGTTTGCTGTTTTTAACTTCCGTTTTGCAAGAAAGCATTAAAACTAGTAAAAATGGAAATATTAAAATTCGTTTCATAATGAATTCAAAACATTAATTTAAATGGGTTTCAATCACCTGTATACCATTGTATTCCATCAAATACTCCTCATTCATATAAATAGGTTCTTTTTCACCCTCTAAACTACCTATGCCCACGCCGGCATACAGCACTTTGGCATCTTTTTCACGGGCGTGCTTTTTAAAGGTTTCCATCCAAACCACATCGTAATTATTAGGGTTATCGGGTAAAATCACAGCCCGAACGATCACAAAATAGTACTGTTTGTTTTTATCGATACACACAAACTGCGGGTGTTTTTTCAGTTTGCTGTTAACGGCTATAAATTCAAATCCGCGTTGTTCCAAATCCTTTCCAACGTGGTTCATGGCAAGGTTGTGCAATTCTTGTTCTGTTAGAGGTCTGCCCATGGTACAAAAATATAAAAATTAACAGGGGATGATGACATTTTTAAAGTATTTCGATGTAGAAGTAAAGTGAATCTTAAAAACAAAAAAAACATGAAAACTGTGCATTTACTATTGGCCTTATGGACTCTCTCGTTTATTTCGTGCGGGCAACAAAAAGAAAACAACTTCGCTAATTATAAAGACGGTTACACCGAAAACGTACCTCATGAAAACATAAAAGAACACAAAGCCACAAATAGCATAAAGGGCTACCAAGTGATGAGCAAGCAGTTTGGCATGCCTGTTGGAACGATGCCCATCCCTAGCTCATGGCAAGTAAAAAACAATAAAAAAGAAGGGATTTTATTTGAGTCTACCGATGGTGTTATAGTATATGGCGAACGGTTTAAATCCCATTTTTACTCAAACAATCAGCAGCAAAATTATTTTGCAAAGCAGGGAGGAAGCATCGTTATGCCCCCAAAAAGCATCAGTCGGGTTATCCAAGAAGATATAAAGCCCTATGCCGAATCGCAGGGTTTGCGCTTGGTCAATCAATTTCCTATACCAGAGCTTGCACAATTTGATAAGCGATTTGACAGCTATTTGTTTAAGGGCGTTCCGGAAAACAAGCAATTTCAATGCATAGCTACAGAGTGGGAAGACCAAAACGGAGATAAATCCATAGGTATTATTCGCTATTTCACCAACCAATATACTACTTTGGGCGGTATGGATTGGGGGTACACCCTAAACTCTATGGGTGCCCCGAGCGATAAGTATAAGCAAGCTAAAAAAGACTTTATAAACTCTTTGGTGAACTTTCAAATAAACCCGCAATGGGTCCAGGCCAGCAACCAGCATTATGCCAAACTATCTGGCCAGAGTGCCGCAGCGCACCAGCAACGCATGGCCGCGATAAAAGCACAGGGCCAAGCCATTATAAACAACGGAAACACCTACAGTTCCATTATCGATAGCAACCACGAAAGTTGGAAACGCCAAAACGACATGAACAGTGCCGGCCACGCCAAAACCGTTAACAGTGGTATTTGGGAACGCAGCACCGTAACCAACCCCAATTCTGGGCAATCGTACCAAGTAGAAGGTCAGTACGACTATTATTACGGCAATAATGACGATGGATACATTGGTACAGATAACGCTTTGTACAACCCTAATTTAGACCCCAATATGAACGACCAAAACTGGACCCAATACGATATTGACAATTAATAAAATGATGACATTTTAAAACTATTTCGATGTAAATATGAATTTAATGAAACCATTTATGAAAACACTAAAAACATATCGTCTTATAGCTTTAGTTCTTCTATTATGTGCATGTAGCGCTGACAACGATAACGATGGCGTAAATTTTGCGAACGCAACCTCAAGAGAGGGCTGCCCCAATGTAACGGGACCAACGGCCGTTTATTGGGATGCCGCAAACGGTATTCCGGCGCCTTTTACCAGTATTCCTATAATGCAAGGTGCCAAAACTAGGTTTACGCACTCATTTCCCAATATAAATATGAGCTTTGACTTTCCGCAAGGCTATACAGCAACCGAAATTGCCGTACCCAATAGCGCATTTGGCGTAGATTTAAGACGGTCAAACAACAATGCCCAAAATAAAGTCTTTTTTCGTTATTATCCGGTGGTCTCATTCAACACTACCAATATAGACCAAATAAGGGCCTTTTTTATCAATGATCTTTTGGCAAACGAATATGGGTTTAACGGTATACCAACCTTAGATTGCGCAACCCCAAACCAAACCGTAGATTTTGGCGGAATTACCAGAACCGTTAGCAACAGGGCTATACGCTTTGGCAATACAAGGGCAATAATATCGGTCGCCGTTGTTCCTACGCCTTTGGGAAGTTCTGCTTCAATTTCAATTTCTGCTGGCCCCATCAATGAATACGACAGTTTGGTTATGAATGTTTTCTTTCCCATCACTTTTGAATTGTTGCTTCCCGACAGAGAAAACCTTTCAGATAGGGATAACGATGGCGTACCCGATATTTTCGACATTGCCCCAGATAATCCGAATGTAAGTTAAAAATCCAAAAAAAATAATCATGAAAGTTTTACATCTATCGAAAAGAATGGCATCAGCCTTAATTAGCGTAATCATGCTAGCCAATCTAGGCTGTAGTGAGAGCAGCCCAGATGATGAGAAGATAGACGACAGTGCTGGCCCAAAAATATATGTGGCAGGAACCAAGCCCGAAAACCAAAATACTTCGGTTGCCGAATTATGGGTAAACAACGCACCGTTGAACATCTCTAGCAATAACAACCCTGGAATTGCCAACTCGGTATTTGTTTCGGGCAATGATGCTTATGTGGCCGGTTATGAATTAAGCGGCAACAACAATATCGCTACTGTTTGGAAAAACGGTACACCAACCCAACTTACAGATGGCACGACAAACTCTACCTCTGCATCCATTTTTGTGGATGGAAATGATGTTTATGTTGCAGGCGATGAAGTAGGAAACATTGGGTTTAACGCAAGGCTATGGAAAAACGGTATTGCAACCGATCTATCTGATGGTAAGCAATCAAGGGCACGATCGGTATTTATATCAAATGGCGATGTTTATGCTGCAGGATGGCAATTACATAATATAGAATTTACCGCAGTAGTATGGAAAAATGGAGTTAGCACACCATTAACAGACAGCTCAAAATTTGCCTCAGCAACTTCTGTTTATGTCTCAAACGGCAATGTTTACGTTGGCGGATCAGAGTACAATAACGAAAGCGACAAAACATTAGTTGCCAAGATTTGGAAAAACGGTACCCCTATCAATATAACAGACGGCACTAAAAATGCACTTATTGAAGATGTTCTTGTTTCTGGGGATGATGTTTACGCAGTAGGGTGGGAAATGCTTGGTAATGCTTCTGAAGAGGTTGCTACCCTATGGAAAAATGGCGTACCTACAAGACTTACAGATGGCAGTAAAAATGCCAGGGCAAATTCTATTTTTATACATAACGACGACATATATGTTGCAGGAAGTGAACGCGGAACACAAAACGATAAAGCCATGTTATGGAAAAATGGCATAGCCACCAGTTTAACAGATGGCATGAATTTAGGACGGGCATTTTCTGTTTTTATAAAATAAACAATAAGCCCGCTTTTATACAGGTATTTTTCCTTAAATAGTTAGGGGGTGCAAACGGGGCAAAATATTCATATAAATTATTACACAGAACCTCTAGCGAAAATGAATTTAAAAACCAGAAATCATGAAAAACATTCCGTACATACTTTTAATATCCGTAGCATCGTTATATCTCTCATGCAATGAAAACAGTGATGATGATAGTGCGAAATCTGAAAATGATTGTCCTGCCAAAAACACAACAACACCACAAATTTTGGGAGAGTGGCTGTTTACAGGAACCGTTAGCGGCGGGCAACTTTTAGTAGAACATTGCGACTTAAAAACCAAACTTACCGTAACCGAAACCCAGTTTATATGGGATAATTTTTCTGGAGGCAATTGCGAAATTTTAACCGTTATTCCCACATGTTATGCTATTGAGAACGGAGAGGTATTCTTTTTTAATGAACTTGATGAAAAAAATGGATTTTCACAAAAGATAAGAACACTAAACGACAACACCTTGGTTCTTGAAAATAGGAACACAACCACGATCGTTTCAAGAGAAAACTATGAAAGGATAAAGTAGCCGCAAGTGCCAATACTTAGTAGAACAACAAAATTATATGCCGTTTAAGGCTTTGTATTTGAACGAAATCTAAATAATTGTATCTTTCCCCCAGCTATTATCTTATGGGGAAAACACTATACTTATTAAGCCAATCACAGTTAATACGAGCTATAAAAACGAACGATACCGGTTTGTTGAAACAGTTTTATGTAGCCAATTACCCAAAGGTTGAAACCTTGGTTTTAAAAAACAGCGGCACCATAGAGCATGCCAAAGACATTTACCAAGAGGCCTTTATTTTGGTGTGGACCAACGTTAATAACGGAAAATTTGTTCCGCAGAACCAAACCGCTTTACAAGGCTATTTGTACCAAATTGCAAAAAACAAATGGACAGATGTCCTAAGATCAAAAACCTTCAAACACTCCAAATACCTCGACAACAACATGTTAAGATCATTTGAAAACGAAGAAGATGACAACGAACAAGAAAACACAAAACTAGAAATGGCCATGGAAGCCTTTAAAAACTTAGGACAACCATGCAAGCAATTATTAAAGACCTTTTATTTTGAAAAGAAACCGCTACGAGATATCGCTTCAGAATTAAACATAGAAGAAGCCACCGCTAGGAACAAAAAATACCGGTGCATGGAAAAATTGCGCAACATGGTTTTTACCCCAAAAAAAGAAAAAATTGAAAAATAAAAACAATGACATATCGCAAGAACTTCTTGAAGCCATAGAACGCTACGTTAAAGGTACTATGGACTTAAAAGAACGTAAGGATTTTGACGATTACCTTAAAATAGATTCAAATTTCAGGATACAGGTTGAAGAAGTTAAAACCACGATACACGCCATTGAAAAACAAACACTTATAGAAGAACTGAATGTTTTCCACCAAGACATTGAGAACAAAAAAATAAAAAAAGACAACTATAATAAAATCAGGTTTTTAAAACTAAGCAAATGGGTGGCTGGCGCAGCCGTTGTCATTGCCCTGCTCAGCATTTGGTTTTTCAGTTCCTCTCCCAACCAAAAACTTTACACCAAATATTTTACCCCAGACCCTGGCTTGCCAACAATGATGAGCAGCACCAACAACTTCAAATTTTACGATGCTATGGTAAATTATAAACACGGTGATTATAAAAAAGCTCTCGAAAAATGGATGTTATTGGCTGAAAAGCAACCCAAAAACGATACCCTTAACTATTTTATTGGCATGGCCCATATGAACAGCAAAGATGTTACTGACGCCATTCCGTTTTTAGAAAGGACCGTTCAATCGCAAGATTCGTTCCTCCTAAAAAATGAGGCTCATCACTATTTAGGCTTAGCCTATTTAAAGGAGGGTAATATAGAACTAGCAAAAAAACACTTCAAACTATCCAAAACTGATTCCAGTAAAAAAATCATTCTTGAACTAAAAGATTAAAACCATAACCAAATGGGCAGGATATTTCCATTTTGCAAAAGCATTTTTTTTCTGGCAATATTCGTCGGCACCCTAAAAACCCATACCCAAAACGATTCCATTTCTGGCATCAAATACATTCAAAATCTCATTAAAAACGATTCACTGGCTAAGGCAAAAAAGGAGCTGGAATCGCAATTGGATGTTTACCGAGCCGAAAAAAACACAGACAGTTTAATAAAGTACATTTTCTTGGTGGGCAGCTTAAAATTGGCCAATAACCAGCACGAGGTAGCCATAAAAAATGCCGAAGCCTTTGGCGAAGAACTCAAGGCCTACAACAGCCCTTATGTAAACAAGGAGTTTTTACTCGAACTCTCGTGGATTTACGATGACGCCGGGCTTACCCAAAAAGCCTACAAAACCGTTGAGGAAGCATTTGCCATTGCACAAAACATTAAAGATCCAAAAAAAGCTTCTTTAAGTACCATTTACCATAGCCTAGGATACCTAGCTTCAAATTTGGGAGACTATGTTCTGGCAAAAAATCAATATGCCAAATCGATAAAAATCATGTTGCATTCAAAAAGCAAAGATTATTTATCGCTGCACAAAACCTACAATGCCCTTGGCGGCATGATGTGGTATTCCGCCAAGTTGGACAGTAGTTTGTATTACTTCAACAGGGCCACAAAAATGCTCGATAGTTTAGAGCAAACGCCCGATAACAAATATTACCGTAAAGCTTTGGTGCAAATGAACATAGCTGTTATCAGCCATGCTTTAGGCCATATTGAAGAAGCTATCGAATCTTCAAAAAAGGTTATCAACAACTACCAGCAATACCTCAATATATCAAACGACGAATCGGGCAAGCTGCGTGCACTAAAGCACCAATTGGCGGCCATCGATAACTTAGGCTCCTTTTACCATTCCATTGGCGAGTTTGAACGGGCCGACCAATTGATTTCGTATTCCTATCAAAAAAAGTTAAAAAACCTAGCTCATGATGATAACAACTTAACCATTTCGCTTATCATTTCGGCGCAATCTAAAATAGGACTTAGGGATTTCAACGCCGCGAATAAATTGATAGACCAAGCCATTGAAAGGATAAAAAACAGCAAAAACACCATGTTTTTCTGGAAAGCTAATGCCCTATCTACAAAAGCTTCCATTAGTCACGAATTGGGCGATAACGAAAGTGCCAAACAATTTTACGATGAAGCCTATACACTTTACAAAACATCACTTGGCAAAAACG
Organism: Tamlana crocina; assembly: GCF_012037625.1. Lineage (NCBI taxonomy): Bacteria > Pseudomonadati > Bacteroidota > Flavobacteriia > Flavobacteriales > Flavobacteriaceae > Tamlana > Tamlana crocina. The sequence continues at coordinate 233,249 of NZ_JAAVJS010000003.1, read as the reverse complement.
ATTACACCCGCGATTTTCTTGACGAAATCATCAACATGTCTCAGTTTTATGCAGACACCAACAATGCCAACAAAGCCATTCCTTTAGCAGAAGAAAGTTATAGATTTATAAAATCGAGTGACTTTAAAAACAGCATCCAGGAATTTCATCACATCGTAAATTTGAGCGAAGTACACTTTAAATTGGGGCAATATCAAAAAGCGGCAACCTACAGCAACCAGGCCATTACTTTTCTCGACAAACCATATTTTAGAACCAGTGGCTTTAAGGATTCGGTGCATATTCAATACCGAAAGCCCAAAGCACTGTTAATCAATGCTAAATCAAAATATTTTTTAAACAATGCCCCCACTGAAACCGACTTAAAAGCACTTTTAAAAGAAATTAATTCGGGCATTGCCATTTTGGAACAACGGAAATCGATTATCAAATCTTATGACGATTTAAGTTTACTCATTTCGGAAAACAACGAGCTCTTCGATTTTTCAAAGCAATTACTTTTAGGTTTGTTCAACCTTACTAAAAATGAAAACTACTTAAACCGACTGCTCACCATCCACGAGTCTAGCCTTTACAACCGTATTAGGGCGCGACTAAACCTAAAAAACGATTTGGCATTTGCCAATCTTCCAAATTCCATTTTGGAACGCGAAAAACACCTGCGTAATACACTAAGCTCTTCCATTGAGAATAACGACGGTAGCTTTAAACGTTTCTTTCAAGCCAACGCTAACTGGAATACCTTTTTGGATTCTTTGAAACAAAACCACCCCAAATATTACAAAATGCGTTATGCCAGTATTGAAAAACCGCTGGACAACCTAAACCAAGATATCTCCAACAACACGACGGTAATTCGCTACTTTTACATAGAAAAAAAGTTGTATGCCTTGGTTTTAACACGAAGCGCAAAAAAATTATTTCCACTCGACGATACTAAAATTGCCGAAGACATCACTCAACTTTCGGAAAACGAATTGGATTTTGAAAAAACCAGCCAAAAACTCCATCAATTACACTCTAAGTTGTGGCAACCATTTGAAGCCAGCATCTCCACCGAAAATGTGGTTATTATTCCAGATGGTATACTTTTTAACCTCAGTTTTGAAAGTTTAACTCCAACACCCGTAACTTCTTTAGATGAATTAACGAATAACTGTTTGCTAAAAAAATACATTATTTCGTATAATTACAGCTTGCTACTGTTGGGCAAAAACAAAATTACTGTTGATTACCAAAACGATTTTGTAGCCTTTGCCCCAGAGTTTACCGAAGACATGAAAAAACAGTACAGCATTGGCATAACCGATTCGGTTTCGGTAGATAAAACCTACCTCACCCTATTGCCTCAACCCTTTAGTGTCGATTTAGCAAAAGAATATTCCAGGCTTTTTAATGGTACCTCTTTTATTAATGAAAATGCTTCCAAACAGGTTTTTAAAAATGAAGCCAACGAGCATAAAATTATACACATTGGAACCCACGCCGAATCGAATAACATCACTCCGGAGCTATCACGATTGATTTTTGCCAAAAACAATACGGATGAAGACAACTCACTCTACACCTATGAAATTTATAACGAAAATCTAAATTCAAACCTAGCCATTTTAACGGCCTGCGAAACGGGAAAACCAACCTACCAAGCGGGCGAAGGCATGATATCTTTGGCGCACGCCTTTAATTATGCCGGAAGCGAAAGCATTTTAACTAGCCTTTGGAAAATTGATGAAAAAACGAGTACCGAAATCATCGAACTATTCTACAGAAACATAAAAAAGGGGATGGCAAAAGACAAAGCCTTGCAGCAAGCCAAACTCAAGTACCTAACTACTGCCCATGGACGGACTAAAGCGCCGAATTATTGGGCAGGCCTCGTGCTCATTGGAGATGCCAGCCCCATTCATTTCACACCTTATTTAAACGTTTTGTACTGGGTTTTAGGGGGAGCCATACTCCTCATTGTTGCTTTACTTTTGCTTAAACGCTTGAGAAGAAAAGCCCTGTCTGCTTAAATACTTCAGTTTGAATTCCCCAAAAGTTTCACTAAATTCCGCATGCCTTTAGCTAACTAAACCAACAATCATTGGGACATGAAAACACACCCTATATCTAAAAGACTCGGACTTTTGTTCGGTCCTTTGTTGTTTATAATCATACAATTTTTCACGCCCGAAATCATTTCTCCCCAAGCCAATTCGGTGATTGCCATGGCCTGTTGGATGATTTGTTGGTGGATTACCGAAGCGGTTTCCATTTCGGTAACTGCCCTATTGCCACTTTTTATTTTTCCGATGTTTAAGGTGATGCCCATGGACGAGGTTGGCTCCAACTACGGCAGCCCCATTGTGTTTCTTTTCTTTGGCGGATTTGTTTTAGCCTTGGCGCTTGAAAAAGTGAACCTACACAAACGGATTGCCTTAAACATCATAAAACGAACGGGCACCTCGCCCAATCGGGTTGTTTTAGGGTTTATGATAGCCACAGGATTTATGAGCATGTGGATAAGCAATACTGCCAGTACCGTTGTCATGCTGCCCATAGCCATGTCGGTTATTAAATTACTCATTGATGATGCCGACGGATTCACAAAAAATGATAAAAATTTTGCCCTTAGCGTGATGCTTGGTATTGCGTTTTCGGCCAATGCAGGAGGTATTGCTACCGTGATTGGCACACCACCCAATTCGGTATTGATTGGGTTATTGGAAAACGAATACAACATTGAGATATCCTTTGTAAAATGGATGGTTATGGGGCTTCCCTTTTCCATCATTTTAATAGCTATTATTTATTGGGTTTTAGTTAAATGGATGTTCCCAAACCACAACATGGAATTTAAAGCCTCAAAACCATTTATTGATACCGAATTGAAAAAACTGGGAAAAACCTCAAAAAAAGAACGGCACGTATTAATCATTTTCGCTTGCATTGTGTTTCTGTGGATTTTCAGAAGTCTAATCAATTCGTTACTTCCTGCTTTAGCACTTTCAGACACCATCATTAGTGTATTGGGTGCTATTGCCCTTTTCGCAATTCCTTTCAACTTAAAAACAGGCGATTTCGTACTGCAATGGCACGACACAGAAAAGCTCGCTTGGGGTATTTTAATACTATTTGGTGGTGGCTTGGCGTTAGCAAATGGCATGTCGGCCACTGGTATTGTTGATGTAGTCGCAACGGCCATTTCAAATAGCAACATCAGTGTTTTGTTGATGGCCTCTGCCCTCATCTTCTTAATGCTGTTTATGACCGAACTGATGAGCAACGTGGCACTCACCGCTGTTTTAGCTCCCGTAGTGGCAGGTATCGCCTTAGGGTTGAACATCCCCATTCTGCACCTTTTAATTCCCGTTACTATAGCCAGTAGTTGTGCTTTTATGCTTCCCATGGCGACACCCCCCAATGCCATTGTTTTTGCTAGCGGTCACGTAAAAGTGAGTCAAATGGCGAGGGTTGGCATTGTTTTGAACATCATTTCGGTATTGCTTTTAATAATTTTGTTTAATTTTGTTCTGCCTTTGATTTTTTAGGTAAGGCGGCAAAGTCGTTCTTTTTTCTTATCTTAGAAAGAAAGAAGTTATGGAAACCACCAATCGTTTTGATACCGCCATTAAAAAGCTATACAAGGCTTTTCATTCCAACACATTGAACCCCGAGTGTTGCAAGCAATGTGCCGTTGGAAACATTTTGGACCATACTGATAGTTGGAAACACCTTTCGGACGAACACGGTTCAACTAAATTGAACTATGTGGGGTTGGTACACCAAAACTTCGGACGAACCTTTAACGGTTATACCCCTCATGAACTTTTGAATGTTGAAGCCATATTTTTAAAAGCCTGTGGATACCAACTTCCGCTTCACCATAATAACAATAAGCCAATACATCCCACCGACAAAAACATTCTTTTTAAAGGATTGAGTGCTGTGGTTACTTTTCTATGTGAATTGGATGGCATTCCAAATGTCATGGATTATACCAAATTATTTGAGTTCGAACATGACCAAATGTCATTGTAAACCACAAACAATTAATAAAAACAAAAAGCCCAATACTGCTGTATTGGGCTTAATTTTATTTGTGGGATGCTGAATCAAGTTCAGTATTTATTGTCTATCCACCAAAGTCGTCGAATCTAATGTTCTCATCTGGGATACCAAAATCTTCTCCCATTTTTTGAACCGCTTTATTCATTAATGGCGGTCCACAGAAATACAATTCAATGTCTTCTGGAGCATCATGCTTGCTTAGGTAGTTATCGATCACACAATTGTGGATAAACCCAACAAACCCATCACCTTCTTCATCATGAATGTCCTTTTTCACTTTCCAGTTATCTTCTGGAAGAGGTTCAGACAATGCCAAGAAGAACTTAAAGTTAGTGAATTTACGCTCCAATTCGTAGAAATGCTCTAAGTAGAACAATTCACGCTTAGAACGTCCACCATACCAATAGGTCACTGTACGGCCTGTTTCCAATGTTTTGAATAAGTGGTATAAGTGCGAACGCATTGGCGCCATACCAGCACCACCACCAACATAAAGCATTTCGGCATCACTTTCATTAATGAAGAATTCACCGTAAGGTCCTGAAATCGTAACCTTATCTCCTGCTTTTCTTGAGAAAATATAAGATGAAGCCACCCCTGGATTTACGTCCATCCAGCCATTTTTAGCTCTGTCCCATGGCGGGGTTGCAATACGTACGTTAAGCATAATATCGCGACCTTCAGCTGGGTAAGAAGCCATAGAATAAGCACGTTCTACAATTTCATCGTTTTTCATTACCAATGGCCAAAGACCAAACTTATCCCATTCTGCTTGAAACTTATCTGGTGTTTCGTGCTCTTCTGGGTGAGCCGTAATATCGATATCAGAATATTTTATCTCGCATTGTGGAATTTCAATTTGAATATATCCACCTGCTTTGTAATTCATATCCTCTGGAATACGTACAACGAATTCCTTAATGAAAGATGCTACGTTGTAGTTACGTACCACTTCGGCTTCCCATTTTTTAATACCAAACACTTCTTCAGGAATGGTAATTTCCATATCCTGCTTTACTTTCACCTGACAAGCCAAACGGGCACCGTGCTGCAATTCTTTACGCGTAAAGTGCGGTGTTTCCGTTGGAAGTGCTTCACCACCTCCTTCAAGAACGTGGCACTCACACTGGATACACGTTCCACCACCACCACAAGCTGATGGCAAGAATATTTTCTTGTTACCTAAAGTGGAAAGTAAACTTCCACCTGATTCTACTTCTATTTCTTTTTCACCATTAATCTTAATCTTTACCGGACCAGACGGCGAAAGCTTTTGTTTTACGAACAATAGCAAAGCCACCAAAAGTAAGGTTACCGTTAAAAAAGCGGCTACGGTTGCTAAAATGGTTCCTAATGTACCTGCTGCTAATATCATATTACTCGTTTATTGTAGTGTGTTTTCAGCTAATTTGTTCTCTTCTTTTTGCTCGGTCTGCTCTACTTTTACAGTTTCGGTTTGTTCTTTTCCTTCGTCATCACCACCTGTTAACATACCACCAAAACTCATAAATCCAATCGCCATTAATCCTGTAATGATAAACGTAATCCCTAAACCTCTTAATGGAGCAGGAACGTTGGAGTAACGTATCTTTTCACGAATAGCGGCAATGGCCAAAATAGCCAAGAACCAACCGATACCAGAAGATATTCCGTAATTAAAAGCCAACCCAATGGTTTGGATTTCACGCGACTGCATAAATAAAGAACCACCTAAAATCGCACAGTTTACGGCGATAAGTGGCAAGAAGATACCTAAAGAGTTGTAAAGTGATGGAGAGAATTTCTCTACCACAATTTCAACCAACTGTACCATGGTTGCAATAGTTGCAATGAACATGATAAACGATAGGAAACTTAAATCGTAGTCGGCATACTCGGCACCTAACCACTTTAAAGCTCCAGGTTGCAATATATATTGATCTAATAGCCAGTTTACAGGAACGGTTACTGCCAATACAAAGATTACTGCAGCACCAAGCCCAACGGCTGTACTTACTTTTTTAGATACAGCAAGGTAAGAACACATCCCCAAGAATGTAGCAAATACCATGTTATCTATAAAAATCGATTTGAAAAATAACTCTATATGTTCCATATTTTATATTTTGATGAGATTCTGAATCAAGTTCAGAATGACAATTCAATTTTAATGATCTTCGATTAAGTCTTTGTTTTTACTACGCTGTACCCAAATGATGATTCCAACCACAATTAATGCCATAGGCGATAATAACATAAATCCGTTATTTTCATATCCAATAGCATACAATCCCGTTTTCTCAATAGGGTCTCCCAATACTTTGAATCCCAATAAGGTTCCAGAACCTAAAAGTTCTCTAAAGAAACCTACAATTACCAAGATGACGGCATAACCCAAAGCGTTACCGATACCATCTAAAAACGATTTCCAAGGGCCATTACCCAAAGCAAAGGCTTCAAAACGCCCCATGATGATACAGTTGGTAATAATCAAACCAATGAAAACCGAAAGTTCTTTACTTAAAGAATAAGCATAAGCTTTAAGCACCTGGTCTACAATAATAACCAAAGCTGCAACTACGGTAAGCTGAACGATAATCCTGATTTTTGATGGGATAATGTTTCGGATTAAAGAGATAACTACGTTACCCACTCCCAATACGAACAATACAGATAACGACATTACAATTGAAGCTTTCAATTGCGCCGTAATGGCCAATGCCGAACAGATACCCAATACCTGAATGGTAATAGGGTTATTATCCGCTAACGGATCTGTAATTAATTTTGTGTCTTTTTTAGAAAGTAATCCCATACGATTAATTTTTTAAAGTTTTGAAATACGGCACATACAACGACAAATCACTTTTAATCATTGCTGCCACACCATTTCCTGTAATGGTAGCCCCTGCAATAGCATCTACTTCGTTATCAGTTTTATCTTGGTTGGTTGGATCGGCATTACTTTTGGTGATTTCCACACCTTTAAAGTTACCGTTGCTGTCCAATAAGTGCTCACCAATAAAATCGTCCATAAAGAAACGCTCTTTAATATTGGCTCCCAAACCAGGTGTTTCACCTTTATGATCAAAATAAGCCCCTTGAATCACCATGTTTTCGTCCATAGCGATGTATGCCCAAACAGCATCCCAAAGTCCTTTTCCACGGATTGGAGCGATGTAGTAATTTTGTCCGTCCTTTTCACCAACGAATAATGGCAAACGCCTTTCTTCACCTTCTTTAGCTTTAGCCTGCTCTTTTTTAACGTCGATCAAAAACGCTTGATCGTTTTCCTTCACGTTAGTTCCTTCAGTAATCACCAATTGTTTTTTGATGTATTGGCTGAATAAATCGGGAGCTTTAGAAGCGTCAACAAACTGTGCGCTGCTTTCGTCGTTTTCATTTACGCCCATAGCATACAAAATGTTCTGCTGGGTTTCAATTTCTCTGTTTTTATCGATTGAAGGCCTTAAAGACGCTGCAGTGAACGCTAATAATGCTCCAACTACCAATACCATGCCTATGGCAAATATTATAGTATATGCGTTACTATCTGTTTTATTACTCATTGTATTAAGCCGTTTTAACTTTTAAACGTTTCATTCTTTTCTTCACATTACCTTGTACCACGTAGTGATCGATGGTTGGTGCAAATACGTTCATCAATAAGATGGCCAACATCACACCTTCTGGGTAAGCCGGGTTGAACACACGGATAAGTATGGAAATAAAACCAACCAAAAATCCGTAAATCCATTTTCCTTTATTGGTTTGCGAAGCCGTTACCGGATCGGTAGCCATAAATACGGTACCAAAAGCAAATCCACCAATCAATAAATGGTGCCAGAATTCAGTACTCATCAATCCGTAAAACTTACTGCTTTCAGCTATCCATCCGCTGCTTACAACGGCGTTGAAAATCAAGCCCATTACCAAAGCACCGATTACAGATGACAACATGATTCTCCAGCTTCCAATTTTGGTGAAGATTAAAAACAACCCTCCTAAAAGAATCAATAAAGTTGATGTTTCTCCTACTGAACCAGGAATAAATCCGAAGAACATATCGGCTATGGAATACCCTGCTGGATTCCCTTGCGCCAAGCTACCTAAAATGGTTTCGCCCGAAATAGCATCCAGATTGGCTCCACCGGCAATTTCCTGAGCGCGATCTACAGCTCCGTGCACCCAAACTTTATCGCCCGACATCCAAGTTGGATAAGCGAAAAATAAAAAGGCACGGATAGTCAATGCTGGGTTAAGAATGTTCATTCCTGTACCACCAAACACTTCTTTTCCAATCACCACGCCAAAGGCAACAGCAACAGCCAACATCCAAAGTGGTAAATCTACTGGTACAATTAGCGGTACTAACATACCTGTTACTAAGTAACCTTCTTCTACTTCGTGACCTTTAATTACGGCGAATAAAAATTCAATGGCCAAACCAACACCGTAGGACACAATTACTAACGGCAACACTTTGATTAAACCGATGTAAAAGGCATCCCAAGACAAGAATTCTACCGGCGCACCAATAGCCGAATAATGCTGATAACCGGCATTGAACATACCAAAAATCAAACAAGGCACCAAAGCCATGATTACGGTGTTCATGGTACGCTTTAAATCGTCAGCTGCTTTAATATGTGTACCACCATGCGTAGTTTCATCAGGCAGGAATAAGAAAGTATGCAAGGCATTAAAAGCAGGAGCCATTTTTTTGTTCCTGAACTTTCTTTTTAAAATATGTAATCTCTTTTTAAGTTCCATTATCCTATCTCTTTAAGCATTAAATCTAAGCCTTCTCTTATTATTTTTTGATGTGGTTGTTTAGATACACAAACAAATTCCGTTAAGGCAAAATCTTCTGGAGCCACCTCGTACATACCCAAAGCTTCCATTTCATCCAAATCTTTATACATACAGGCTTTTAGGATTTGCAAAGGATAGATATCCAACGGAAAAACCTCTTCATAATTTCCAGTTACCACAAAGGCCCTGTGCTCGCCATTGGTATTGGTATCCAATTCGTATTTCTTGTTTGGGTTTAACCACGAAAAGGTCATGGCTCTAGTGGTAGAAATTTTATTGAAAATCGGTTTATTCCACCCGAACAATTCGTAGTCGTCGCCTTCTGGAATCACCGATAGTGTATTGCTGTAATAATCAAGAGCGCCATCCGGTTTGATTTCCTTACCAGACAACACGTTTCCTGAAATAATACGGTCGTTGCTTCGTTTCTCAACGCCGTTATCGTAAATCATGGTTGATACTTCACTACCGATAAGGGTTTTAAAGTAACGTGGCTTTTTAACCGAAGAACCTACCAAAGCAACGATACGCTCGGCATTGAATTTCCCGGTTAATAAAAGCTCCCCAATAATCACAAGATCCTGTGGACTTACCGTCCAAACTACCTCACCTTTGTTTACAGGGTTTATTTTATTGATTTGCGTGCCCACATTCCCCGATGGGTGTGGCCCAGATACTTTGTGTAAAGTAATACCCGACAGTCCTGCCAATGGAGAATTGGCGTTTTTACCAACCGAAACGTGCACTTTACCTTCAGTTAATTTTCCAAGTGCTGTAATCGCGGCTTGCAATTCGGCTTCCTTTCCTTTTAATGTAAAGTCTAAATCGGCTGCCAATGGTGCGCTAGCGTAAGCTGAAACAAAAATAGCTTTTGGCGATTTTGCTGGATTAGCGATTACATCGTACGGACGCTGCTTAATAAACGGCCAACACCCCGACTTAAGCAAATGAGCTTTTAAATCTTCCGGTTTTGCGGCATCTAAATTAAATGCTCCGAAATCCTCAAATTCCTGCGTTTTATCCGCTTGGATTTTAATGGCATCAATACGTCTTTTTGGCCCTCTAACAATCTCAATCACTTGTCCTGAAACTGGAGATGCAAACTTCACAGCCTCGTTACTTTTGTCGTAAAACAAAACGCCCCCAGCTTTAACTGAGGAACCTTCTTTTGCAACAAGTTTGGGTGTAACGCTATGAAAATCTTCTGGTCTAACGGTGCAGTAGTTGCTGATAATCGCCTGTTCTAAGGTTTTTTCAGCTTCACCTTTAAGTTTAATGTCCAGACCTTTTTTAATACGAATGTCGTTTGACATATTTATTTTTATTGAAATTAGTTGTCTAAAAATCGGTGCAAAAATACGAATTTCTTCAGTAAAAAAACGTAATGTTCTTCAGACTTTGTTATTTGTATCCATTCTAAATAATCAATTTTCAAAAAGGAATGGATTTTGCATATCTTTACGTTTTATTACACCGATTTCCTAATGAAACAAAACCTCATCACTTCCATTTTCATAGCTATTTACTCCGTTATCGGATTTGCACAAGTGGAAGAAACCCCGCCGCCAAATTATATTAAAACCATAAATTTTAAAGGCGACACCCCCGAAACCCAATTGCCGATTTTAAGGCTGGGCGAATATTTGGTTTTGGAGTTTGATGCCCTAAACGGCAATGAAGACGATTACTACTACAAAATAGAACATTTTAATTACGATTGGACGCCGTCGGTTTTGGTCCGTTCTGAATTTATGGACGGTTTCGACAACCAACGCATCCGCGATTATGAGAACTCGTACAACACTTACCAAATCTATTCGCATTACAAACTCACCATCCCAAATAATCAAACCAGGGCATTGAAAGTTTCTGGCAACTACCTCCTATCCATTTACAACAGCAGCAACGAGTTGGTATTTTCACGGAAATTCATGATTTACGAAGACAAAGCTTCGGTTGGGGTGAGCATAAAACGCTCTCGCGACATTCAGCATATTGAAGAAAAGCAACGTGTGGATATTGTTATCACGCCAAACAATATGCAACTGAACAACCCCAAACAAACCGTAAAGGCCGTTATTGTTCAGAACAACAATTTGCACAATGTGATTTCGAACCTTAAGCCACAGTACACTATTGGCAACCAACTGATTTACAAATACGACACCGAAACCAGTTTTTGGGGCGGAAACGAGTATTTTTTCTTTGAAAATAAAGATGTGCGAGCAGCCAACACGGGCATTCAGTTTATCGACTTAAAAGATCTTTACCACAATTACCTTTACACTAACATTGTCCGTGCCAACAGACCGTACACTTACAACCCCGACATCAACGGAAACTACGTAATTTTAAACATCGATGCCGAAAACCCCAGTATTGAAGCCGATTATGTTTGGGTGCATTTTTCTTTGGAAGCCAAAGACCACTTAATTGGAAAAAACATCCATGTTTATGGTAACTTCAACAATTATATTATTGACGAATCCACTCGTTTGGAATACGACGAAAACAATCAAGTTTTCACCAAACCCATTTTATTGAAACAAGGATTCTACAACTACAAATATGTAGTGGCAAACAACGACGGCAATATTGACGAAGGTCTTATTGGCGGTAATTTCTACCAAACTGAAAACAACTACAAAGTACTGGTGTATTATCGCGATCTAGGTGCCCGATACGACCAAATTATTGGTTTAGGCGAAGGCAGCTCGGTTAATATCTCGAACTAATCGCGCATTTCAACTAATATTTTATCGGTATGCGTTAAAATTTAACGCCATCCGCTTTATTTTAGTTATTTTAGCAGCGCAAAACGCTTTGTTTATCAATAGTTAGCATGGTTCAACAAGTTACAAAAGGCATAAAAATTTCGGTGGAAACCCACTACGAAGGCTCATTTTATAAAAACTATAAAATACAGTACGCTTTTGGGTACACCATAACCATACACAACCAAAGCAAAGACACGGTACAGCTCAATGCCCGCCATTGGGAAATTATGGATGCACTTAACAATGTCGAAACCGTTTCGGGTGAAGGCGTTATCGGCAAAAAACCAGTATTGAAACCCGGCGAAACACATACTTACACCTCTGGTTGTTTACTCACTTCGCCTTTTGGAGCCATGCAAGGACACTACAGTATGGTTAATTTTACAACCACCAAAAAATTTTTAGTGGCCATCCCTACGTTTAGATTGAGTGCGCCGTTTGCTATAAATTAAGGTCGGTTTCTATAAAGGACAAAATCAGTCAACCTTTCGTTTAAACCGAAATACCCTTCCATTTTGTTTCACATGAAAAAATTTGCAGTTGGAATAATGCACGAATTCAAATTCTGAATTGTAATCAAAACCTTCGTCCTGCGCCACAAACCTATCGTGCACATCAATATTCCCATGAGGTGAAATGCGTTTATAATCAAATTCTGTGTCGTGACCGTTAGCATGTAATTCGAACCACGCACCAGCAGCAATACCGGGCAACCATTGTGCTTTTTCATGCAAGCCGTCAACAGGTTTGGGCCGTAATGTCCCCACAAAATTAACTTTATGACCTTTCAATCGATCTAAAAAACAACGGATATTTTCACTTTTTTGTGAGCCTTTAAATTCTGAAATATTACCCGTTTCCGAAACCTCATAAACCTTATTTTCAGTATTGGCCAATACCACATTTCCAACGGTACTGGGCGTAAACCATTTCGATTTTTCAAGTTTCCTTTTAATAGTATTATCGGTTGCCGAAGCAATCAAACTATCTGTAACAAAACGGGCACAGTTGCAGGCTCCTTTTATGAAAGCGGCATAGCGAATAAAGTGCTTGTTTTGCATGTTGGTGATGTGCGTTCTCGCTTTTTGATAATCAACCGCATCGCAAACCGAAGCAATCAATTTTCCGTCGCCGTGCGTCAATTTGGGATGCGTACCCAAAAAAGATAGAATGTCTTCTAAATTGATAATTTTCCCACCTTCAATAGTCGCCATTAACGGAAAATCCAATTCGTTATCGGTATCCTTTCCACGTACACGTCCGGTAGGCTCGGGCGTAATATAGCGTCCAAAATCGTGGTATTCCAAAACACCGGTTTCTTTATTTATAAGCACCAAAGCCGCATGCCCAGCCCGCAAATAATTCTTTTTGCCAATACCGAAGAAACGTAAAAACGGTGAAAACCATTCTTTGGAAACCATAACAATCGTTTCCGGATATGCTAAGGTTAAAATGATGCCAGTATTATTCATTTACGGTTTGTGGTAAATTGAAGATGACTGAAGACAATGTACTTTTTTGGAGGTTTTCATAGCGCATGCTTACCTTTTGGTCTATTTTTTCAACTTGGGTGATGCTCGTGGTTTTTACAAAACCTCGGTCCATAATCACACCAAAATCACTATTGCCGCAACCTGCGGTTTTATGGAATTGCAACAGCGTCTCGGCATTTAATGCGTGCTCCGATTTAAAATCTCGAAACCATTTTAACCGTTCCGCTTTCATTTCTGGTAAATATAAAGTGGACGACGACCAAATGTGAGCTTCCAAAGGTAATTGGGTAATGTGTTTTTGGTTTCCGTCCCAAACCCATTCCATAAATTTTAAACCGTTGTTCCAATCGGCAATCACCATGGTAAAGGGTTCCACATCTGTTAAATCATGATGCTCTATACTTTCCAAAACAGCATCGGCAGCCAATATATCTTTGGTAATAACGCCTCTGCTTTTTCCGTAGCTGGATTTCCGTTCGTGGTATTCAAAACCACCATTCAGCACACACACTACCCGCTGCTTTTCGCTTACGCCAACCCACGTGCCTCCGGCCATTTCATCCTTGGGGAATAAAAGCTTGGTATTTCCATGGTTATAAAAATCGGGGTCGAGCGATACTCTATTGGGTGCTTCGTCCCTATTGGTGGTCAAAACAAAGTCGTTGTTATTCTGCGGAACAATCGTAACAGTACACATAAAACCAGTAGTCTTAAATCAGATAGCCAACTTACAAAAATTCTGGAAACTTTAACGCCGATTTAGCAACCCGCACCCTTATTTATCATTTGAAAATTACTAGCTTTGTTACACATTCACTGAATTTTTAATAACAAAAACTGCAAAACTATGGGAAAAGGCTTTTTTAATGTACCAATTGCCGTAAACGAACCTGTAAAATCTTATGCGCCAGGAACGCCAGAACGTACTGCTGTTTTAGAAGCATATAAAACCATGTACAACAGCAAGATAGAAATACCATTGTACATTAACGGGAAATACGTTTCTACGGGCAATACTAAGCCTATTTCGCCTCCCCACGACCATCAACATATAGTTGGCAGTTACCATTTGGCAGAAAAGCACCATGTGGAAGACGCTATTGCTACGGCTCTGGAAGCCCGAAAAAAATGGAGCAAAATACCGTGGGAACAACGTGCGGGCATCTTTTTAAAGGCTGCCGAACTGGTTGCCGGCCCTTACCGCGCCAAAATAAATGCCGCCACCATGATGGGGCAATCTAAAAACATACATCAAGCTGAAATCGATTCGGCTTGCGAATTGGTCGATTTTCTGCGTTTCAACGTGCAGTACATGACCGACATTTACATGGAACAGCCCGAAAGCACCAGCGATGCTTGGAACCGTGTGGAGTACCGCCCCTTGGAAGGCTTCACATACGCAGTAACCCCTTTCAATTTTACGGCTATTGCCGGAAACCTACCCTCGTGCATGGCCTTAATGGGCAATGTGGTGGTTTGGAAACCCAGCGACAGCCAAGTGTATTCAGCCAAGGTAATCATGGATATTTTTGAGGAAGCCGGCGTGCCACCAGGAGTGATTAACGTGGTATTTGGCGACCCCGAAATGATCAGTAACACCGTATTGTCGAGCCCCGATTTTTCTGGTTTGCACTTTACGGGTTCTACTTTTGTATTCAAGGAACTTTGGAAACAAATAGGAAACAACATCCACAATTATAAAACCTACCCACGTATTGTGGGCGAAACCGGAGGAAAGGATTTCATAATAGCCCATAATTCGGCCGTGCCAAAGCAAGTATCGACCGCGCTTTCGCGTGGTGCGTTCGAATTCCAAGGCCAAAAATGTAGTGCGGCCTCCCGTGCCTACATCCCGAAAAGTATTTGGGGTGATGTAAAAAAATATCTTTTGGAAGATGTGAAATCATTTAAAATAGGCTCACCAGAAGATATGGACAACTTTATTACGGCTGTAATCCACGAAGGCTCGTTCGATAAATTGGCGAAGTACATCGACGCGGCCAAAAATGACAATGAAGCCGAAATCATTGCCGGCGGAAACTACGATAAAAGCAAAGGCTATTTTGTGGAGCCTACCGTAATCGTTACACAAGATCCTAAATACACCACCATGTGCACCGAGCTATTCGGCCCTGTGTTGACCATTTATGTGTATGAAGACGACGCTTACGCGGAAACCTTAAAACTGGTTGACGAAACCAGCGATTATGGCTTAACGGGAGCTATTTTGTCCACCGACCGATACGCCATTACCGAGGCTACCGACGCCCTGCAAAACAGCGCCGGAAACTTTTATATTAACGATAAGTGTACCGGAGCCGTTGTGGGCCAACAACCGTTTGGAGGCGCCAGAGCATCGGGTACCAACGATAAAGCCGGTAGCGCACAAAACCTCATGCGTTGGGTATCGCCAAGGTTGATTAAGGAAACCTTTGTAACCCCAACCGATTACCGCTATCCGTTTTTAGGGGAATAACCATGCCTTATCATCCCGATAGCCATCGGGAAGGAAACTTTCATAACTATAAAAAACAGGCTGCACATTTTGCAGCCTGTTTTTTTTTGAAGCTTTTTAGATTGTAATATTTTTAGCTATTTCAACTACTAATATTTTATATTAATCCGAAAAAAACATCTTAGCATAAACGCCATGGTATTTATTCAATTGTTATGTGTAACCTGAATCGCTATGCTGCATTATTATAAAATGAAACGCTCAATAAGCAATCTTATTAATCATTAACTTGATTTTAAAGATTCCTTCACTTTGTTCGGAATGACGATTTCACTTTTTAAACCGTCTTTTTTCGTTTTAAACCACTCCAATATTTTAAAACGAAAACACTTATATTTGTGTTAATGACGCCAAGCTCCGTTAGCATATCGCCCATTAGCCACACAGAAACCCCAAAACAAAAACCGGGCTACTCTGTGGTGTGTTGGGTTAAAAATGAAATTGACGGCATCGGAATTAACGGTGCTTTTCATAAAAACGTGTCCGATGCCGTATTCTTTATCGACTCCAAACACCAATGGCGTCTCTCCATCCAAAACACAAATGTTTCTGGTTACGTACTTTATTTAAGCGAAGCCGTGTTGAACCAGCCCACATTGAGTAATCTGCACATTAACAAAGTACGCTTATTTAGCAGTGACAACACCCCGATGTTTAAGCTCAGCCCAGGTATTGAAAAGCGTACACAGTCCATTTTAGAAATGATCGACGAACTTTTGGGCTCGCACCTCAACCATAAAGACGAAGCCATCCTTTCGTTGCTCAACACCTTTTTTATTTATTGCGACGGACAATGCAACATTAAAACGATGGTACACGACAACAGCTCGAAAGCCAATATTGTTTACAGTTTTAAAAAACTGGCGGACCAGCATATTTTCAACTATCACGAGGTGGGCGATTACGCCAAAATGCTCAACATTACACCAAAATACCTCAACGAATGCGTTAAGGAAGTACTGCAAGTGAGTTCTAAAAGTATTTTAATAGAACAGTTGCTCATGCGCTCTAGGCACGCGCTAAAATTTTCGAACAAAACCATAAAGGAAATCAGTTTTGAATTGGGGTTTTCGTCACCCGACTATTTCAGTGCCTTCTTTAAAACCCAAACAGGCATACCACCTTCCGAAATCCGAAAAGCCTAAGCCAAAACAAAATCTAAGGTTTTACGGCACTTTTCACATTGTGCCACTTTCATTCCCATTGTAAATTGCATAAAAGCATTTATTATGGACCGAAAAACATTTATCAAAACATCAGGATTAGGTTTGGGGCTGGCCCTTATCCCGAGCAGCATTCAATGCCAAGCTGCAGAAGCAGACAACGGCAACACCTCCGCCCTACCCAAAATCGTTAAAGATAGCGAGGGCGAAGTTTTAAACGTTATTGGCGACATACAAACCCACAAACTGGTGGGCAGCGACACCAACAACCAAATTGTGGAATGGGTAGATAACGTAGAACCCGGAGTGGGCATTCCGCCGCACATCCACACCAAAGAAGACGAAATTTTTAGGGTGATTAAAGGCGAAGTTGAAATAACCGTTGATGGCAACACCACTATCTTAAAAGCTGGCGACACCGCATTTGCCCCCAAAGGGATTGCCCACGCTTGGACCGTGGTGGGCACCGAAAAAGCTAAAATGATTACCTCGGCCTTTCCCGCTGGTATTGAACACATGTTTAATACATTGGCACAACTGCCTCCTGGCCCACCCGATTTCGAAAAAGTCGCTGCCATTTGCGGCGAACACGGCATCACCTTTGTGTAAATCCTACTTCTCAAAAAACTGAAGAGGCGGTTTAAAAAGTAAAGTCTTCATTCCGAGGAGAGACAACAGAAGCGACGTGGAAATCTTTAAAATTTTAGTTACTGATGATGAGATTGCCGCGTCGTACCTCCTCGCAATGACGTTAATTTATTACTTTTTAAACCGCCTCTTTTTTGTTGAACTTTAATTTTATAGTATTTTTCAACTATTGATTGCAGACAATTATTTATATTTATCGGAATACATTTAATAGATTTAAATGCAATTGTGTTTACTCAGTTGATGTGAGCAATTCAATTGAAAAAGTAAGAAAATAATAAAATTTGTTTTGGAATAATTTTTGGAGTATATTTAAAACGATGAAAACAAAATCAAAAATATGGAAGATAATTACGGGAGACACTAAAACCAGACAAGTATCTGGTGCTTCTATCCGTATTACCGGGAGCAAGGACCTGTCAGCGAAAGTATATAAACGAATTGACAAGTCAGATAATTTCAAAATATCTTCAAAAGACGGTAAAACTTACACTATAAAGCAATTAGTCCCAACTAAAAGATGAATATAGCAACAGTAAGTTTAGCTATATTTATTCTGCTTGCACCTGCTATTCTGGCAAGAAGAATATACTTCACTAAAGAATTATCAAAATCTTTTACTTCTAAAAATACACTAAGAGAGTTGTTTAGTTCAGTGTTTTTGGCAGGTTTGCTTCATTCTATTTGGGTAATTGTTGTACAACATTGTGGATACATAATAGATTTTGATATAGTTTTCAGATTACTTTTTGACGCTCGTTCCATAGCTGATTATTCTAATATCACTAGAAATATTTACAAAATAATTTCATATTTCTTATCATTAACTATTATAGCCATAGTAATCTCTTATTTATTTAGGAATTTAGTAAGAGTAAACGGATGGGATAGGAAATATAGTTTTTTACGTTATGACAATAATTGGTATTACTTATTTTCAGGTGAAGTCTGGGATATACCTGCATATAGTGAAAGTGAAATTACATCTGCCGATATTGACCAAAGAGTTGTCGATATTCTTGTAAATACTGATAATGGGCAAACCATATACAGAGGAAATCTTGTTGATTACCAACTAAATAAAGACAACGGAGTAGATTACATCGTGTTAAGTTATCCAGAAAAAAAGAAAAAAGGCGAGGAACTTAAATTAATTAATAGTAGTTACTTCGTTATACCATACCAAGAAATTGTAAATATCAATTTGAGATATCTAATAACTGAAGAAGAACATGCCAAAGAGAATGACTAAAAGAACATCCCACAACAACGGCAACCATTGCACAACCCTATAACCATGCAAAAACATAAACCAATTCTACACTAAAAATAAAACCCAAAACTACCTGTAACACCAAATTTTCGGGCATCGGGATAGGCGTCGTTATCTTTATAGTTGCCCCTAAAATTAAAGTCTATTCTAAACACCTTAAAAATATTGCCAATACCCAAACTGTATTCGTAATACGGCTCGTTTGATGGTGCTACCAAATCGATGTTGTTAGGATTGCCGGTTGTGCTTAGTGCAATATTTTCGTCGGATAGTTCGCCCCAAGCTCCACGAACGCTTACAATTTCACGCAGGTTGAGTTTGCGTAACCACGGAATTCTTGAAAAGAACCGTCCGTTAAAATTATGCTCAAAATGGAACGAGGCATAGGTATCGGTTACGAACTCATAAAAATCGAGTTGCGAAAAGGTGTTGTAAATGGAGAAATACGATTGGTTTCCCGGCACCACACTTAAAAGACCAAGCGGCACTTCACCAAAGGTTTTACCCACTTCCACCGAGGTGGTCAATCGACCAAAGCCGCCCACTTGCCAAGGCTGCAAATAGGAAAGCTGCAGTTTGGTATAATCAAAATCGCTATCCATTACCGTTTTATCTCCACGGCTCACTTGCGCAAACAAACGTGCAAAATCGTCGTTGGCGGTTCGGCGTTCCACACCAAATCCGGTCATTTTTCGCTTTGGGAAATACGACACCGAAAAGGTCGATTCGTATTGCTTTATTTCCGATTTCACCCCATCGGGCGTGTTGTAATCCAAACTAAAGGTTGGCGATGCCGACTCTAAAGTGCGGTAGTTGGCACCCAAGCGCAGCACCACATTTCGCCACGGTTCGGCCTCAATGGCCACACTGGTGAGGTTGATATTGGTAAGCTTATCGTTGGCACTCGTGGTCACCAATGACGACGACGCCAAACTGCGCCCCAACACATCGGTACTGGTGGTTAAGCTCGCTCCTGTTTGCTCCACATCACGACGGTTTCCCCCGGAAATAATAAATCGGCTTTTTTTATCGAGCAGCCATTTTCCAGACAAACCATATTTAAACTTGTCGTCGCGAAGTCCGTAAGCCACAAAACCTTCCAAACGCCATAAATCGTTCGGACCAAAATAGGTACGGCCACCGGTTCGCAGTCTCAAACCTTCTACTTCATTAAACCCAAAAGTGGAAAAAATGGGGCCGTAATCCAATGGTAGTGTGTTAAACTCGATATAGCCCGACGCCAAAATACTTCCCAAATTATAAAGTCGTTTAAACTTCTTTACAGTTTTTAGGGTATCGAGCATTTTATAAACGCCTTTTTCGTCTTTATTTAGGTCTTCCAAACGGTTTTGTGCCCAAAACGCATCATCGCGATTGTACACATCTTCGTTATAGTTATACACATCTTTTTCGTAAAAAGCTTCGTCCTTTTTTATGTCGAACTTATAATTATCGTAAAGCGTGGTGCGCTTGCCGTAAACGCCTCTCGATTTTTCCTTTTTACTGAACGCGAAATCGGTCATCATATAATCGCGTTTTATCAAAAACAACGAATCGCTGAGCACTTCAAATTCCTGCTCAATATAAATCTCTTTCACCCAGTTGATGTTGGCACTTTTTGATGCCCGAAGGTTGATTTCTTTAATGGCGTAAGTGGTATCGGCCACCCAAAAATCGCCCTTAAAAGTCAATTCGTTTTTTCGGCGTGGATAATACATCACATTATAGCACCATTTGTTGCCGATGTAAGCACTATCCAACAATTTGTAATTGTAGGTGCTGATGCCTGTTTTGGACAGCGGACTCACAAAACTTTTATCGAAAAAACGCAGGTAATTATCGTACACGTTGAAATCGTTGTACAAATCGTCAACAAAATCGATAATGACTTGGTTATCGCTAAAGCCCGAGTTTTTATTGCCCTTTAAAATTTCCTTGGTTTTGTTGATGGTGTTATCGCCATACACTTCTGAAAACGCCTCGTTGATAAACATGGGCAAATAGGTTTTACCCGTAACCCGCGAGGTATCTACTTCGTTGAACACAAATTCCATCCCACGGAACAACCTACTTTTAATGAGTGCGCTATCGATGGTATTGATATCGAACTCAACTTTTTCGTATTTATCGTATTCGTATTGGTCAAACTGCTTTAAGCCGTTGCTACGTTTGTGTGCCCAAATTTTCCGAAGCAAATCAATCGCCGGATTGTTCTTTTTGGGTTGCTTTCCAGCCACAATCACCA
Organism: Tamlana crocina; assembly: GCF_012037625.1. NCBI lineage: Bacteria > Pseudomonadati > Bacteroidota > Flavobacteriia > Flavobacteriales > Flavobacteriaceae > Tamlana > Tamlana crocina. The sequence goes on along the minus strand of NZ_JAAVJS010000003.1, from coordinate 212,288 downwards.
CTTCGCTCAATTCGGCACGCTCTTCCTTTAAAACATATTTTAAATTGTAGTTTACCTTTTTTTCCAACGGCGCATTTAGGGTTTCGTAACCAATAAACGACACGGTGACTCCGTTCCAGGTTTCATCCGACTCCAAATAAAATCGGCCGTTTTCATCGGTAATCGTGCCCTGTGTGGAGCCTTCAAAAATAACATTGGCGAACGATATGGGTTCGTCGTTTTCATCGAATACGTGACCGCTCACCTTGGTTTGGGCAATTGATGAACTGGTTACGGCAAAAAATAGGGCAATAAGTAGTCTTAAGTTCATAATACAAAAAAACTTCATCAGCAATACTGCCGATGAAGCTTATATAACGTAAAAAAATATAATTTATTTATAATTTGTACATCACCTTTTTAACGGCCTTAATCACATCTTCGTGATTTGGTAACCACTCGGCCAATAATACTGGCGAGTAAGGTGCAGGCGTATCGGCTGTGTTTATTTTCACAACAGGAGCATCCAAATAATCAAACGCTTCCGATTGTACCAAATAAGTAATTTCGGTGGCAACGTTACCAAACGGCCAAGCTTCCTCCAATACTACCAAACGGTTGGTTTTCTTAACCGACTCTAAAATGGCTTTTCTGTCCATTGGGCGCACAGTACGCAAATCGATAATTTCACAAGAAATACCTTCCTTCTCCAACTCATCGGCCGCTTTGTAAGCTTCCTTTATAATTTTCCCGAAAGACACGATGGTTACGTCGTCTCCCTTGCGTTTAATATCGGCAACGCCCAATGGCAAAATGTATTCGCCTTCTGGCACTTCGCCTTTATCACCATACATTTGCTCACTTTCCATGAAAATTACAGGATCGTCATCGCGAATCGCGGCTTTTAATAATCCTTTGGCATCATAAGGATTTGATGGCACTACAACCTTTAAACCTGGTGTATTTGCAAACCAGTTTTCGAAAGCTTGCGAGTGCGTCGCTCCCAATTGTCCGGCCGAAGCTGTTGGGCCACGGAATACGATAGGACACTTAAACTGCCCACCCGACATTTGACGGATTTTGGCAGCGTTGTTTATAATTTGATCAATTCCAACTAAAGAGAAGTTAAAAGTCATATATTCTACAATCGGTCTGTTGCCCGTCATGGTAGAACCAATAGCCACCCCAGCAAAACCTAGCTCGGCAATAGGTGTATCGATAACACGCTTTGGCCCAAATTCGTCCAACATACCTTTTGATGCTTTATAGGCACCATTATACTCGGCTACCTCTTCACCCATTAAATAAACGCTTTCATCGCGGCGCATTTCCTCGCTCATGGCTTCGCAAATAGCCTCTCTAAATTGAATTGTTTTCATGTGTTTTTTCTATTGTTTTTCAACGGTCACATGTAACACCCACTCCATTAATTTAGCAATAATGCCAAATTTTTAGTTATGGATATTTCATTAAGTGTATTTTTTTCGAAAAGCAAAAATAGTAATTATTCATTAGAATTTTGGCAAAAACTTGGTATCTAATTCGCATTAATTCCTGTTATTTTTTTTAGGTTTTGCGGTGAAAATACTTTTTTACTGAATTATAATTACTTTATAAGAGTTTTATACTTATTCTATATTTCTACCATTGCAGCCTCCTTAGTATTTAAAAAATAAGGGGAATTCTTCCTGAACAATTGTAGAAACGAGCACTTTAAAAAAACTTAAAAATCGTTAACACCCATCAAGCCAAATGAGGTTTTCGCAAAATCAACGGACAATTTTTTAAATAATACTATGCGTGCATAACAAATATTCAGAATAAAATAATTAACTTCGTAACCTGAAAAGAATAAGAGATTTTAATATACCTTTCACCATGAAAATATTAGTGTGTATCAGTCATGTTCCCGACACTACATCAAAAATCAATTTTACCGATGGCGACACCAAGTTCGACACCAACGGCGTACAATTTGTTATTAACCCAAACGACGAATTTGGCTTAACCCGAGCCATGTGGTTTAAGGAAAAACAAGGCGCTACGGTTAGTGTGGTTAACGTAGGCGGCCCAGAAACAGAACCTACGCTGCGTAAAGCATTGGCTATTGGTGCCGATGAAGCTATTCGCGTAGATACCGCTGCTACCGATGCGTTTTCCGTTGCCAAACAATTAGCAAAAGTCGCCAAAGAAGGCGTTTACGATTTGGTTATCGCCGGTCGAGAGTCTATCGACTATAACGGCGGTATGGTTCCAGGTATGATTGCCGGATTACTCGACGCCAATTTTGTAAATAATTGTATTGGCTTGGAAGTGGAAGGCACTTCGGCCAAAGCCACACGGGAAATTGACGGTGGAAAGGAAACGGTTTCCACAGCACTTCCACTGGTTATTGGTGGACAAAAAGGATTGGTTGAAGAAAGTGATCTTCGCATTCCCAACATGCGCGGTATTATGATGGCCAGAAAAAAACCGTTGAACGTAGTAGGTCCTGTTGATGCCGAAGCCGAAACCAATTCGGTTTCCTTTGAAAAACCAGCTCCAAAAGGTGCTGTTAAATTGGTAGAACCTGATAATTTAGACGAATTGGTAAACTTACTTCACAACGAAGCTAAAGTGATTTAAGGCCCCTCCCGGCCTCCCCGAAGGGGGAGGAGTAATTGGGATTGCGTAGAATAAAAATGTTAAAATAAAACCTGTTGCCCTCTCACAGGATAAATTCTTCCCCTTTGGGGAAGTTAGATGGGGCTAATATTATGTCAGTTTTAGTATATACAGAATCAGAACAAGGTACATTTAAAAAAGCCGCTTTCGAAGTGGCTTCGTACGCCAAAGCCGTGGCAGACCAATTAGGAACGTCTGTTACCGCCATTGCCATAAATAACAACGACACTTCGGCTTTAGCCAACTACGGTGTCGATAAAGTTTTAAACGTAAGTAACGAGCAATTAAATAAATTCAACGCCAAAGCTTATGCGGCAGCAATCCAACAAGCTGCCGAGCAAGAAGGCGCTAAGGTTGTTGTAGTAAGCTCTAGTGCCGATAGTAAATATTTAGCACCGCTATTGGCCGTTGGCTTAAATGCCGGTTATGCCTCTAATGTGGTGGCTGCACCTTCAAGCACGAGCCCGTTTACCGTTAAACGCTCAGCGTTTACCAACAAAGCCTTCGAAAACACACAGATTAACACCGATGTAAAAATTGTTGGCGTTTCAAACAATGCTTTCGGATTGGTTGAAAATAGTGGCAGCGCTTCCGCGGAAGACTTTTCTCCATCCATTCCAGAGCTTTCTGTAAATGTAGAGTCGGTTGATAAAGCCACCGACAAAGTAACCATTGCCGATGCCGAGATTGTGGTTTCTGGCGGAAGAGGCTTAAAAGGCCCCGAAAACTGGGGAATGATTGAAGACTTAGCCGATGTATTGGGTGCTGCAACGGCCTGTTCCAAACCCGTGTCCGATTTAGGCTGGAGACCGCACGGCGAGCACGTAGGCCAAACCGGGAAACCCGTAGCCGCCAACCTTTACATTGCCGTTGGTATTTCGGGCGCAATTCAGCATCTGGCTGGGGTAAACGCTTCAAAAGTAAAAGTAGTGATCAATTCCGATCCAGAAGCACCATTCTTTAAAGCAGCCGATTACGGCGTAGTTGGCGATGCCTTTCAAGTGGTTCCAGAACTCACCGAAAAATTAAAAGCCTTTAAAGCGCAACAATAAACCCATATATTGCCAGCACAATTAGGTATAAAAACTAACTTTTAGTAGCGACTAAACCAGAAAAGTAAACCTCATTGATTGAGTCATTTATTTTTTTCATAAATTGTAAAGTCCTTTTTAACTGCTTAAATTAGCATTTTGTACATAATTGTGCTTTGGCACTTGGTAAAGTTCTAATTTAAACAGTTCTTTGCGTTTTGAAAAAAATTATGAGTTTAGTACGATTAAATATAAAAGGCATTTCATATAGCCAAACCCAAAATGGTGCTTATGCCTTAATTTTAAATGAAGTGGATGGCGACCGTAAACTCCCTATAGTTATTGGTGCTTTTGAAGCCCAATCTATAGCTATAGCTTTAGAAAAGGAAATTAGTCCGCCACGCCCATTAACGCACGACCTTTTTAAAAATTTTGCCGACCGTTTTGAAATTGTAGTAAAGCAAGTGATCATTCACAAATTGGTTGATGGTGTTTTTTACTCTAGCCTTATTTGCGAGCGCGACAAAATAGAAGAAATTATTGATGCCAGAACTAGCGATGCTATTGCTTTGGCACTACGTTTTCAGGCGCCTATTTTTACATACAAAAACATTCTCGACAAAGCCGGTATCTACTTAAAAGTGAATCCTAAGAAGGAAGAAGAGGAAAGTACGGAAGACAGCATTTTAATGGATGAAATGGTAGCCAAGGAATTGGAACCCGAGTCTCCCAAGGAAAGCCTAAGAAGTAAAACTTTAGACGAGCTTCAAAAAATGTTGGATGAAGCCGTTGCACAGGAAGACTACGAAAAGGCTGCCCATATTCGTGATGAAATCTCTAAACGGGAATAACCCTAAAATCTTTTTATGAAAAAATTGTTTTTATTTTTTGCTGTCTGTTTTTTGCTCAATGCGCACATTTCAGCTCAAAATAATAACAACGACACTCTAAACGGTGCTGTACAATCTGTTACGGTGGTTAACACCCCGCACGATTCGCTAACCCAAGCTGCAATAAATAGCCAACCCACCAAAGTAGCCGAAACTACGCCTGAAAACCTTAGTCAATCAGAAATTATCCCCAGCGCAGGTTTTTCCTTAAACAGCCTATTCCGCGGTATTTTGGGTATGGTGGCCTTAGTATTTTTGGCATTTCTTTTTAGTAGTAACCGCAGGGCTATAAACTGGAAAATTATTGGGATTGGTTTGGCGTTTCAACTACTTATTGCCATTGGAGTTTTAAAGATTGACTTTATAAAATCGGCTTTTGAATTTATTGGCGGACTCTTCGTTCAGATTTTGGAATTCACCAAAGCGGGAAGCAAATTCCTCTTTGAAGGTTTGGTGGTCGACATGGATACCTTCGGATTTATTTTCGCATTCCAAGTGTTGCCTACCATTATTTTCTTTTCGGCGTTAACCTCGGTTCTGTTTTATTTAGGTATCATTCAAAAAGTGGTAAAAGCCATGGCTTGGCTACTCTCAAAAGCATTGAAAATTTCTGGAGCCGAAAGTTTAAGCGTTGCCGGAAACATCTTTTTAGGACAAACCGAAGCCCCACTTTTAATCAAAGCATACTTGGAAAAAATGAACAAAAGTGAGATCCTTTTGGTGATGATTGGTGGTATGGCTACGGTTGCCGGCGCCGTTTTGGCGGCTTACATTGGCTTTTTAGGAGGAGACGATATTGCCTTGCGATTGTTTTACGCTAAACACTTATTGGCTGCTTCGGTTATGGCTGCACCGGGCGCCATAGTTATTTCCAAAATTCTATATCCACAAACCGAAAACGTGAATACCGACGTAACCGTTTCGGAAGAAGTAATAGGCTCCAATTTTTTGGATGCCATTGCCAATGGTACTACCGAAGGCTTAAAATTGGCAGTTAACGTAGGTGCTATGCTTTTGGTTTTTGTGGCTTTTATAGCCATGTTTAATGGTATTTTGGGTTGGGTTGGCGATTGGTCGTCTTTAAACATATGGATTGCAACAAACACCTCATACGATAGTTTTTCATTGGAATTTATACTCGGCTATATTTTTGCGCCTTTAATGTGGCTTATTGGCGTAGCCCAAGAAGATATGGCACTTATGGGGCAGTTGCTGGGTATTAAATTGGCTGCTAGCGAATTTATTGGCTACATTCAATTGGCCGACTTAAAAAATGCAACAAGCAGCATCCATTTAACTTACGAAAAATCGATTATAATGGCCACTTACATGCTCTGCGGATTTGCCAATTTTGCTTCCATTGGCATTCAAATTGGAGGCATTGGTTCATTGGCCCCCGGGCAACGCAAAACACTATCTAAATTTGGCATGAAAGCCTTAATTGGCGGAACCATCGCCTCTTTGATTTCGGCCACAATCGCCGGGATGATTATAGGGTAAACAGCCCCTTCAATTCCCCAAAGGGGAATGAAAAAATATTAGAGAGATAAGCATCTATTTTTAAGTTAATAACTTTTGATATTATGCTGTTTAGAATCCATCAAAATTCTGCACATATTTTTAATTTAGTCCAAAATTTATTTATCAACTTAAATAGTTTCTTCCCTTTGGGAAGACGGAAGATGGGCTCATGAAACAATACCACGACTTAGTAAAGCATGTTTTAGAGAACGGCAACGAAAAAGGCGACCGTACGGGCACGGGCACCAAAAGTGTTTTTGGCTACCAAATGCGATTCGATTTAAGTGAGGGGTTCCCTATGGTAACCACCAAAAAACTGCACTTAAAATCGATTATTCACGAATTATTATGGTTTTTAAAAGGCGATACCAACATAAAATACCTTACAGAAAACGGCGTTAGAATTTGGAACGAATGGGCCGACGAAAACGGCGATTTGGGTCCTGTTTACGGTCACCAGTGGCGCAATTGGAACAATGACGAAATCGACCAAATTAAGGAGGTGGTAGACACCCTAAAAAACAACCCCAATAGCCGTAGGATGCTGGTCTCTGCCTGGAACCCTTCGGTGCTGCCCGATACTTCAAAAAGCTTTAGCGAGAACGTGGCCAATGGAAAAGCAGCACTTCCGCCCTGCCACGCGTTTTTTCAGTTTTATGTAGCCAACGGAAAATTATCATGCCAATTGTACCAACGCAGCGCCGACATCTTTTTGGGTGTACCGTTCAACATTGCGTCGTATGCGTTGTTCACTATGATGATGGCCCAAGTTTGTGGTTACGAAGCTGGTGATTTTATACACACCTTTGGCGATGCCCACATTTACAGCAATCATTTCGAGCAATTGGAACTACAACTTTCCAGAGAGCCTAGACCGTTACCAAAAATGATTTTAAACCCCGAAGTAAAAGATATTTTCGACTTTACTTTCGATGACTTTACCTTAGAGGGCTACAACCCGCACCCTCATATAAAAGGAGCTGTGGCAGTTTAAATTAACGATTTTTATAAAACAAAAAATGCTTCCAGTTTGGAAGCATTTTTTGTTTTATATGTGCTTGAAAACTACAAATTTAAAACACTGTTTTCCGCACCGGCGAAATCGTTCCATACATAAGCATCAGCTTCAGCATCGTTTACGTAAACACCGTCAACAATATATTTAAACTCATAAGAGTTTCCTGTTTCCAAATCTACAGTCCCCTTAAAGGTTCCGTTTTTTAATTTTTTAAGCACCGCTTTCTTTTCATTCCAATCGTTAAATGTTCCTACTACAGAAACTTTTTTTGCATCTTCAGCTGGTAAAGAAAAAGTAACCTTACAAACCGGTTTGCTTTTCAAGAATTGTTTTTTAATAGCCATAATTCAAATTTTAATTGTGTTGTATGTTGTAATATGGTACAAATTTATAAAACAATTTACTACAGCCTTAATTTTGAGCTGCTTTAGCTCAAAGAATTATCATTTTGTTAACATGGCATCCATTTAATTTGTGGCAAAGAAAAAAAACAACGGCTAATTTATATTATTGGCAACCTTACAACCCATGTTTTGCACTGATTTTCAACACTTTTAAACCTCAATGTTTTTATATGGACATATTTTACAGTATTCTATTAATGATTATGCAGTGACCAAAAAAACTTTAACTTTACAACCGATATAGATTTAGATATGTTCGGAAAGAAAAAATCCAGCCCACAGATAGATAAAGAGCAATTAGAGCTTATTGAAAACGCCCAAAAACGCATCAAGCAAAAAAAACGCCTTTATGTTCATTTTGTATTGTTTTTAATCGGTGCCATATTTTTAATTGTAGCCAACACCGTTATAGGTATTGGTAAAGATGTTACCCTTTTTGGAAAAGAATGGTTTTTGTTCGCTATCCTGTTATGGTTATTTTTCTTTTTGTATCATCTTTTTAATGTTTTTGTGACGCACAAATTCATAGGAAAAGCATGGGAAAAGCAACAACTTGAAAAGCTTGTGGCCAAACAAAAAGACCGCATTGAAAAGATAAAACAAGACCTTGTAAAAGAAGAAACCGTTTTGGCCAAAAGTGAGGTGTATAACAAAACAAAAAACATCAACAAAAAGCAATCGACATTGACCATTATTGCTGCCGCTGCCGAAAATAATGCCATTGGAAAAGACAACCAACTCATTTGGCACTTAAGTGACGATTTAAAACGCTTTAAAGCCTTAACCAGCGGACACCACATTATCATGGGGCGCAAAACCTTTGAGAGTTTCCCCAAACCATTACCAAACCGAACACACGTGGTGATTACCCGACAAGCCAATTACCAAGCGCCCGACGGTGTTATTATTGTAAACAGCTTGGAAGATGCTCTTGACGCTTCTAAAAGTGACAAACAACCTTTTATTATTGGCGGCGGACAAATTTATAAACAAGCCATGGGCATTGCCGATAAAATTGAGCTTACTCGAGTACACAGCACTTTTGAGGCCGATGCTTTTTTTCCTGAAATAGACTTTAACGTTTGGAAAGAAACCAACAATGTTTTTCATAAAAAAGACAGCGATAACGAATTCGATTTTTCTTTCCTCACATATGAAAGGAAGTAGGTTACTACTAAGTTTGATTTACTGTTACTTTTAAAGTATTATGATTTACAGGATTTGATGGGATTATGTGGAAAAAGCAGAATTCGGTTTTTAGATTAACTAAATTGCTCTATAACGTTTTCCCACTAACTCTTTCAATCGTTAATTTTTAAAATTGGCAGTAGTTTATAGAACACCGTGGATTTTAACAAGCTATCAATAGGTTTAGAAAAGAACATATAACCTTAAAGACTCAACTTTTTATTATTGCTAAGTATTTTTTCGGATAACCAAAAACTTTTTCTCTTAATAATTCCGTAAAACTAAGTTTTTTTTTTGCGATAAAATCTTATATCATTAATCACTCCATTTATCCATGAATTTTTATTCAGTTTTTGTGAATTTCGGAATAAAAAATTCAAGTACTTTTGCAGTATGATAAAAGACATTCAGCTTCGCGTTAGTTTAAAAGAGGAAGAAATCAGCAATATTCTCTTGTTAAAATCTGCAGAAAAATTAGCGATAAATCAAGCTGATATTTCAGGTATTAAAGTACTTCGAAAGTCGATTGACGCACGAAAACCAAATATCGTTTTCAACTATAAAGTCGCGGTTTTTATCAACGAAACGGTTCCCCAAACTTCCGAATACCAATTCGATTACAAAGACGTTTCAAACGCCAAGCCCATTCATATCATTGGATTTGGCCCTGCTGGCATGTACGCTGCACTGCGCTGCATCGAACTGGGATTTAAGCCCATCGTTTTGGAGCGCGGCAAAAACGTACAAGACCGTCGTCGCGATTTACGGGCCATTAACCAGAACCATTTCGTAAACGAAGACTCGAATTACTGTTTTGGCGAAGGCGGTGCCGGCACATATAGCGACGGCAAACTGTACACCCGAAGCCTGAAACGTGGTGATGTACGCCGTATTTTCGAAAACTTGGTTTATCATGGCGCCACCGACCAAATTTTAGTCGATGCCCACCCGCATATTGGCACCAACAAACTCCCAAAAGTAGTTAAAAACATCAGGGAAACTATTTTAAATTATGGTGGCGAAATTCATTTTGAAACCCGTGTTACCGACTTTAAAATCAGGGAAAACAAAATACAATCCATTCTATTAAAAAATGGTGATGAATTGAATGTGAATAAAGTCATTTTAGCTACCGGACATTCGGCGCGCGACATCTTTTATATGCTCCACCAAAAGGAAGTAGCTTTGGAAGCCAAATCGTTTGCTATGGGCGTTAGGGTGGAGCATCCACAGCATATTATTGATGGTATTCAGTATCATTGTTCAGGCGAGCGTCACGAACTTTTACCAGCGGCATCCTATAGTTTGGTACAACAAGTTAACAACCGTGGCGTGTACTCTTTTTGCATGTGTCCTGGCGGATTTATCGTTCCGGCAGCAACCGCCAACGGCGAAGTAGTGGTTAATGGGATGTCGCCATCCAAACGGAATAACCTTTACGCCAATTCGGGCATCGTGGTTGAAATTAATGTGGATAAAGACCTTCCCAAATATGAAAAATTCGGCGTTTTAAAAGGTTTGGAATACCAAAAGGATTTAGAAAAATTGGCCTTTACCGCTGGCGGAAGAAGCCAAACCGCACCTGCCCAACGACTCACCGATTTTGTAGAAGGCAAACTGTCGAATAGCTTAAACGATTCATCGTACCAACCGGGATTAAATTCCTCACCTTTACATTCATTATTACCCAAATTGATTGGCAGCCGATTGCGAAAAGGTTTTGATGCCTTCGGAAAAAAAATGAAAGGTTACTACACTCACGAAGCCAATATTGTTGGTGTGGAATCACGTACCTCATCGCCGGTTTCCATTCCTAGAAATGAAAAATTAGCGCACTTACAAATTACCAATCTTTATCCCTGTGGCGAAGGTGCTGGCTATGCCGGGGGCATAATTTCCGCAGCTATGGATGGCGAACGTTGTGCCGAAGCGGCTGTTGGGAGTATGTGATTTTTTTATATCTTATGATTCAATTAAAAATCAACTTTAACTAGAACCGAACAACTATTTAAACTTAGCCGCTGACTAAAAGTTAAATAATATTTTGTCAGGAGCCTTTCGGCTTCGCTCAAGATAAACTAAAGTCGAAACCTTTTGGCCTTTAAGTCTTCTCGACTCTGTTCGAAGTGACTTTAATTTATTTTTAATAGGGAAATCGCATATCCGTTTATAATTCACACTAAACCAAAAGAAAATGGAACACGAAAAAATCACCATCGAAGCTACAATCGACAGACCGGTTGAATCTGTTTGGGCATATTACAACCAGCCCGAGCACATTGTAAATTGGAATTTCGCTTCAGTAGATTGGCATTGCCCAAAAGCTGAAGTAGATTTAAAAGTAAACGGGAAAATGACGTCCCGAATGGAAGCCAAAGATGGTAGTTTTGGATTTGATTTTGTCGCGACTTACAACCTTATTTCAGAATTCAAAAAAATCGTGTATACCATTGAAGACGGGAGGACGGTCGATATTGATTTTACAGACGACAACGGAAAAACCAAGGTAAGCGTTGTATTTGAAGCCGAAAACATGAATCCCATTGATATGCAACGCGACGGATGGCAGGCCATTCTCAATAACTTTAAGGCTTACGCCGAATCCAAATAGAAAACCCCAAAACACTAATGACTGAAAAAGAAAAAATGCTCGCCGGGTTGATGTACAGTCCGTCGGATCCCTCATTAATGGCCGAACGCCACAAAATGCGTTTGTTATTTCATAAATTCAACCATTTAAGTGAAGAACACTTGGAGGAACGCACCAAAGTACTTTATGAAATTTTTGGTGAAGTTGGCGAAAACCTCTTTATAGAACCGCCGTTTTTTTTTGCGACTATGGCTCAAACATCAAAGCTGGCAAAAACGTATTTATGAACTTTAATTGCTGTATCTTAGATGTTGCCGAAGTAACTATTGGCGGCAACAGCACCATTTGTCCCGGTGTTACCTTAGGAAATAACGTAGTAGTTGGCGCTGGCTCGGTGGTTACAAAAAGTTTTCCCAACGATGTAGTGATTGCCGGAAATCCAGCTAAAATCATTAAAAGCATCGATAATAGTTAATTATTATTATTTTTGCTGCACAAAAAAAGACAACATTATGAACGCATATATTTTTCCAGGCCAAGGGGCACAATTTACAGGAATGGGTTTAGACCTTTATGAAAACTCGCCACTGGCTCAAGAATTGTTTGAACAAGCCAACGAAATATTAGGTTTTTCCATTACCGACACCATGTTTGAAGGTTCTGCCGAAGACCTAAAACAAACCAAGGTGACCCAACCGGCTATATTTTTACACTCCGTAATTTTAGCTAAAACTTTGGGAGAAAGCTTTAAACCAGATATGGTTGCTGGGCATTCGTTAGGTGAATTCTCAGCGTTAGTGGCCAACGGTTCCTTAAATTTCGAAGACGGGCTAAAATTGGTTTCTCAACGTGCTTTAGCTATGCAAAAAGCATGCGAATTACAACCAAGCACTATGGCTGCCGTTTTAGGTTTGGACGACGATATTGTTGAAAAAGTATGCGCAACCACTGAAGGTGTGGTGGTTGCTGCAAACTACAACTGCCCAGGTCAATTAGTGATTTCAGGTGAGGTTGAAGCCATCAATAAAGCTTGCGAAGCTTTAAAAGCCGAAGGCGCCAAACGCGCTTTGGTATTGCCCGTTGGTGGTGCATTTCACTCGCCATTAATGGAGCCTGCTCGCGAAGAATTGGCGGCAGCCATTGAAAACACGACTTTCAATAAACCCAACTGCCCGATTTATCAAAACGTAACGGCCAATGCCGTGATTGATGAGGCAGCGATAAAAACAAATTTAATTTCTCAACTTACCGCTCCGGTGCGTTGGACACAATCCGTACAACAAATGATTGCCGATGGTGCTACTCTTTTCACAGAAGTGGGACCTGGAAAAGTATTGCAAGGTTTAGTAAAGAAAATAAACCGCGAATCTGAAACCGTTTCTGCAACTTTTGAAACCAACAACTAAATGAAGCTCAGCAAACGCTCCATCTTTATTATTGTGGTTATTGTTTTAACCATAGCAGCCGATCAAATTTCAAAAGTATTGGTTCGAGCCAACGTCGGGTTAAGAAATGAAATTAGTCCCGGCGAACGCATTCCATTAATTGGCGATGCCTTTGTTTTAATGCACGTTGAAAATACCGGTGCCTTTTTGGGTATGGGTAGCGAACTGAACGAAACTCTGCGTGTTCTTTTATTGCTCGTACTTCCAATTTTGGTTTTGGGGTTTGTACTACGCTATATTATCAAAGACAAAAGCCTGGATAAGTGGTCGTTATTTGCTTTTTCCAGCATTATAGGAGGAGGTATCGCCAACGTTTACGACCGCATCGTTTATGGAAAAGTAACCGATTTTCTGTTTATTGATTTGGGCGGCGTTTTTAGAACGGGCATTTTCAATCTGGCTGATCTTTCGGTAACCACAGGAATGATAATTTTAGTTTTTGTGAGTTTTAGTAAAAAGAAAACACAAACAGCATAAACAAAAAAGGTTGCTCAAATATTGAGCAACCTTTTTTATATTCTTTTTTTGATAATCTATCCTCTAACTTTCTGTTCCCATTTCCATGCCGAACGCATAGCGTCATCCAAGCTCAATTTAGTTTTCCAGCCCAATTCATTATTGGCTTTTTGGGTATCAGCGTAAGCTGAAATAATATCGCCCTCACGACGGCCAACAATTTGGTAATTCAGTTTTTCGCCAGATACTTTTTCAAAAGCTTTCACTACTTCTAAAACAGAACTACCTTTACCTGTTCCTAAATTAAACGTTTCGTAGTTAGACTTGTTTTTATTACCCAACAAACGCTGAAGAGCTACAACGTGCGCCTTCGCCAAATCCACCACATGGATATAATCCCGGATGCAAGTACCATCTGGTGTAGGGTAATCATCTCCAAAAACAGACAGCTTCTCACGTAATCCTATGGCTGTTTGCGTGATAAACGGCACTAGGTTTTGAGGCACTCCGATTGGCAACTCCCCAATATTAGCCGATTCGTGCGCTCCAACCGGGTTGAAATATCGCAATGCAATGGCTTTAAGACTAGGTGTTACTTTACAGGTATCTCGAATGATTTCCTCTCCAATTTGTTTGGTGTTCCCGTAAGGAGACTCGGCTTGCTTTACTGGTGCATTTTCGGTGATTGGCAATTCATCCGCCTGACCGTAAACCGTACACGACGAACTGAAAATAAAACTCGCCTCGGGCAGTTTTTTCAATTCCTTTAAAATATAAACTAACGTACCAATGTTGTTTTCATAATACAACAACGGTTCCTGTACGCTTTCGCCCACAGCTTTGCTAGCCGCAAAATGGATAACGCCTTTTAAATCGCTGTATTTTGCAAAAAAGGCCTCTACCCCAGCTTTATCTTTTAAATCGAGTTTTTCAAAAATGGGCGTTTTTCCGGTTATGGCGGTGATGCCTTGCAATACGTTTTCAGAAGAGTTAGACAAATCGTCGATAATCACTACTTCGTAGCCTTCGTTCTGTAATTCTACAACGGTGTGCGAACCAATGAAACCCAGCCCGCCGGTAACTAAAATTTTATCCATTTATAAAGTTGATTATGGTTGAAGTTATATGTTCAATTTGTTCGTCGTCCAATTCGGTGTGCATGGGCAATGAAATGACTTCCTTTACCAATTGGTTAGTCACCTCAAAATCGGCTTCGTTGTATCTCTCGTCTAAATAAGCCTTTTGCCTGTGCAACGGAATGGGATAATACACTCCACACGGAATGTCGTTTTCGTTTAAATGCTTCACCAACGCATCTCGGTCAATCCCCTTTATCTGTAAGGTATATTGGTGAAATACGTGATTATCAGCTTCACCCGACCTAAACGGTGTTATAATGCCATCTATATTTTTTAAAGCTTTGTCGTATTTTGTGGCTGCCAGATTTCTTCTTTCGTTATATCTATCCAAATGCGGCAATTTAGCATTTAAAACCGCAGCTTGGATACTGTCCAATCTAGAATTTACCCCCACAACATCATGGTGGTAACGCTCATACATCCCGTGGTTTACAATACCGCGAATGGTATGCGCCAAATCGTCGTTATTGGTAAAAATAGCTCCGCCATCTCCATAACAACCGAGGTTTTTCGATGGAAAGAATGACGTCGCCCCTACATCGCCAATAGTGCCGACTTTTACTTTTTTTCCATTTTTATAAGTGTAAGTTGCACCAATAGCTTGGGCGTTATCTTCAATAACAAATAAATTATGCTCTTCAGCAATATTCATTATAGCCTCCATATCGGCACATTGCCCAAACAAATGCACAGGAACAATAGCCTTAGTTTTTGGTGTAATAGCCTTTTTAATAGCTTCGATGTTAATGTTGAAATCGTCTGGGTTAACATCAACCAAAACGGGCGTTAATTGTAGTAATGCAATCACCTCAACGGTTGCCGCAAAGGTAAAATCGGCCGTAATTACCTCATCGCCCGGCTTCAACCCCAAGCCCATCATGGCTATTTGTAAAGCATCGGTACCGTTGGCACATGGAATAACATGCTTTACGCCCAAATATTCCTCTAAATTTTTTTGAAATTCGTGAACCTTTGGTCCGTTTATAAATGCAGTGGTTTCAATAACCTCGTGGATTGAGGGATTAACAACATCTTTTATGTCGTTGTACTGACCTTTTAGGTCTACCATTTGAATTTTTCTCACGCGCTCAAAAATTTATAACTTTCAAATGCCATGACATTTAAAAGCGTTATAGCCTTTCCCTTTATTTGAAATGTTTTTCAACCGAAAATCTTTCAGAATAATAGTTTTCAAAACTACAAAAATCATTGGCTACAACCAATCAAACATTTGCGATTATTTTAAGTCATCGATTACATTTTATTTGAAACTTTTGATTTCTACGGAATATACGGCCTGTTTATTTAAAGTGATGTATTTTAGCGGCAAATAAAACGTATTTTGAACTTCATTTACAACATAGGCATTTATTTAGCGAATTTTGTACTACACTGTTCTTCAGGATTTAATACTAAAATTAAAAGCGGAATTGATGGCAGAAAACAGAGCTTTAAAACCTTACAATCGAGCTTAACACCAAACGATAAAACCCTGTGGTTTCATTGTGCCTCGTTGGGCGAATACGAACAGGGACTTCCTATTTTTGAAGCTCTAAGAAAACAATATACAACACATAAAATTGTGCTGACTTTTTTTTCGCCTTCGGGTTACGAAGTACGGAAAAACACACCCATTGCCGATGTGGTAGTTTATCTGCCCATGGATACCCCAAAAAATGCTGAACGTTTTATAAACTTGTTGCAACCCGAACTCACTGTTTTTGTAAAATATGATATTTGGCCCAACTATTTAAATAAAATTAAAAAACATCAACTCCGGGCCATCTTAATTTCAGCGGCCTTTAGGGAAAACCAATTGTATTTTAAACCATTTGGCAAACCCCTACGTGATGCCCTTTTTGCATTCGAACATATTTTCACCCAAAACGAAGTTTCCAAAACGTTATTGGAATCGATAAACTTCAACCATGTTACGGTAAGTGGCGACACACGGTTCGATAGGGTTTCAAATCAATTGAAACAAGACAACACCTTGCCTTTTGTTGAGGAATTCAAAAGCAATCAGCTATGCGTGGTTATTGGCAGTTCGTGGCCAGAGGACGAAGTCCTTTTAACGGAATACATTAATAACCAAGCCCCGAAAAATGTAAAATTCATTATTGCACCGCACGACATTAAGTCTAGCCATATTAAAAATATCGAAGCCCTGCTAAAAGTTCCATACGTGCTTTTTTCAAAAAAAGACAACACACACCTTCAAAGTGCAAGCGTCTTTATAATTGACACCATAGGCCTACTAACAAAAATTTATAATTATGCTGATATCGCCTATGTTGGTGGCGCCATGGGCAACACTGGACTGCACAACACTTTAGAACCAGCTGTATTTGGTGTTCCCGTAGTTATTGGAAAAAACTACGACAAATTCCCTGAAGCTAAAGACTTAATTAATAATGGCGGCATGTTTTCTATCGCTAACCAAACAGAACTTAAACACATTTTAGATGAGCTAATTAATAACGAAGTAAAACGTCTCGACACTGGAACGGCCAACGCTACTTTCATTATGAAAAATAAAGGCGCCGTGATCCAAATACTCGATTACCTTCGTATATACAAATGAAGTTGATGAAATATTTGTTGAAATTTCAACATTTAAAACAAAAAAATTATTAAATTAAATATCAACTTTAATAATTAACACTAAAATGAAAAAACCAATGAAAAAATTACTTTTAAGCACCGTTATGTTAGTGGCACTTGCCTTAAGTTTTACCTCTTGTAGAGACACCAAAAAAGCCGACTCTGTTGAAGACGCTATCGAAAATGCCGGTGACGCCATGGAAGAAGCTGCCGATGATGCTGCCGATGCCACCGAAGGCGCTTTAGAAGAAGCAGGAAAAGCTATGGATGAAGCTGTTGACGCAACAGATAATGCCATTAAAGAAACCGGCGAAGCTATGAAAGAAGCTGGCGACGCCGTTGAAAATAAAGCCGAAGAATTAGAAGAGTAATTCTATTTTTTTGTAAACTTTAAAATTAACCAGTGAATATTTTCACTGGTTTTTTTTATGGATATACGTCATCCCTTCTTACTGAATTCATTTGATTCTTGTAAAATAAAAAAGCCGAAAACTTAAATTTTCGGCTTTTAAATATATTATCAGTAATGGATTTTCAAAAATTAAAACCAAGGTTTTTTACCCACTTGATAAGTTTGATAAAACTCCGCATCCGATTTTGTTAAATAAATGATTCCTTCAATAAAGCCTACTATACTGGCAATACCACAAGTTAAAATAGTAGCTATCAATAAAATCACACCTTCTTTATTATAACCTAGCACAAATTTGTGTATGCCCAATCCTCCAAAAAGGATTCCTAAAACCCCAGCTAAAATTTTCTTGTTTTCTGTGGAATCGAAGGTTTGTTTGGCATTGCTCGCAAACTCAGAAGCCGTTTTTTTGGCTTCATTGAATGTATCGTTTGTTTGTTTTTCTTCAGACATAAAAACATTTTTAATGGTTAGTAAATGGATTATAAATGTAGTAAAAAATCTGTTTGCTTTATAACCCAACTACAATAAAGTAATTTCCGACTGAAAAAACGGTAGTTATCTAAACAGCATAATAAGTCCGCCCAAAGCCGTTACCAAAAACACAAAACGCCTGTAGTGGGTGTTTGAAATTAGCCTTACAATACGCGCACCTACGAAAAAGCCAACAATTACCATGGGAATAAGTACCGAATTGAGCACCAAAGTTTCGGTGGTAACAGTTTTCCAAACTAAAATATGAAAGGGCAGTTTAAACACATTGATTATAAAAAACAACCAAGCCGCCGTGCCAATAAATTGGTTCTTCGGAAATCGCATGGCCAAAAAATAAATGTTGGAAATGGGTCCGGCTAAATTGCCTATCATGGTAGTAAACCCTGCCAAAAACCCCATAATAATTCCAAACCATTTACTGGTGGGCACTTTTGGCGATGCGCGCCTTTCGGTATAAAACATAATAAGTACCGAAACCATAATGATAATGGCCATCATGCGTTTAAAAACCAACTCCGAAATATCGTTACCTACCCACACGCCAACGAGTACACCAACAATCATCCAAGGAATGAGTTTTTTGATGATATCCCATTTTACATGTTTGAAATAATAGATAACGGCAAAAATATCGGCAGCGATAAGCATGGGCAGCAGCACACCGGTAGATGCTTTTTCACCAAACACAAAAGCTAGAATTACCACTATAATAATACCGATGCCTTTAATGCCCGATTTGGATAAACCCAACAGGAAAACAGCAAAACCAATGGCTAACCATTGCCATACCGACAGTTGAAATGATTGTAAAATTTCTAAATAAGACAATGATTCTTTTTTGAAGCAGCGAAATTACAAAAAAGCATCATCAACAGGCTCCCAAAGCTCTATTTTATTGCCATCATTATCTAAAATCCAACCGAACTTTCCGTATTCGTATTCTTCAATTTCACCTACAATGGTAACGCCTTCTGCTTTTAAAGTCTTCAATAATTCCTCCAAGTTCTCCACCCGATAATTAAACATGAAATCTTTTTTTGAGGGCTCGTAATATTTGGTGTCTTCCGGAAACGGACTCCATTGTGTAGAGCAATCGTTGCCATTTTTATCTTTCCACCAAAAAGTACAACCGTAATCGTCGGTATTAAATCCCAGATGTTTTTTGTACCACGCTTTTGTGGCTTTGGGGTCTTTGGTTTTAAAAAATAATCCGCCTATGCCTGTTACTCGTTTTTTCATTGCTCTGCTTAAGAAGCTAAAAAGTATATTTATTCTGAATTTTTATAGTGATTGGAAAAGAAAAAGAATCTCAAAAATTCAGTTTTAACAAAATGAGATTTCTCGACTTTAGTTTATCTTGAGCGAAGACGAAAGACTCGAAATGACAAAAAACTACTTTACAGATAGCTCCAGTTTTATAGATTAAACATGTTGATCGATTAAAATTGTATTTCCGTCGGGGTCAAAAAGCACGGTGCTTCCTGGGCCAGAAGTAGTCTCATCGGCCTCGCTTTCCAGTTTGATGTTATTGTTTTTCAAATGCTTTTGAATGGCACGGACATCATCAAAAGGCTCCACCTTTTGCGCATTTTCGTCCCAACCAGGGTTAAAGGTCAAAATATTTTGTTCGAACATGCCTTGAAATAACCCTATGATGGCATTACCATTTTTCATGATGAGGTAATTCTGCTCGATATCGCCTGCAAATTGCGAAAACCCCAAGGTTTCGTAAAATTGCTTTGAAGCCTTAATATCCTTCACATTAAGACTTACCGAAAATGCTCCTAATTTCATAATAATGGTTTTGTTGGTTACTTTTTAATGGCGGTTTCGTAAATGTTTATCCACTTGTTAACCGTTAGCTTTTGGCACAGTTCGGCAATTAATTCCAATGGAATATCATCCATTTTTTTAAACCGAATGCAACTTTTGCCCATATCCAGTTTGCGTTTGCTGTGCTTCGGGTATTCGGCCACAAACCAATCGTGGATTTCGGGCACGGCATAAATACCACTATGGTAAAGATTCACCGAATTTTTCTGCGACGCAAAACTCATAAACGGCAAGGGTTCTTTGGGGTTGCAATGATAGCCATCGGGGTAAACCGAATGCGGCACATAATAGCCAATCATACCGTATTGGATGCCCTCTTCAAAACCTTTGGGCAAATTTTCGTTTATAACTTTACGAAGTGCTTTTAAGGCTTGCTGACGTTCTTCGGGCACTTGATTAATGTAATCTTCGGGCGATGTAGCGTTGTATTGCATCGGTTCTTTTTTACGAACCTAAAGTTAACAAAATTTCGCCTTAATCTTATCAACAATAGTTTGGGCTAGTTTTTCTTTACTTTCAACAGTCCAACCCGCAACATGAGGCGTTAACAATACTTTTTTAGAACGGATTAAATACTGAAAGGCTTTAGTGGCTTCTACTTCGCTAAGCAAGCCTTTTTCTACATTTCCAGAGGTATCGGGTGTTTTGAATAAATTCTCAAAAGAGTCTTTTTCGTATTCTAAAACATCCAGCCCGGCACCCAGAATTTTACCCGATTGCAGGGCTTCCACTAAATCTTGGGTCACCACACTTTTTCCGCGGGCCGTATTTATAAACCAAAACGGCTTTTTAAACTGGTTGATAAACTCGGTGTTCACCATTTTTAAAGTTAATGGGGTTTGCGGCGTGTTTAAGCTCACCACATCTACCTTTTCCTGAAATTCTTTTAGCGACACTTGTTTGGCATTGGCATCGCCCACATTATCTTTAATATCGTAACACAGCACCTCAACATCAAATCCGCGTAGTTTTTTGGCAAAGGCCTTGCCCATGTTTCCGTAGCCAATAATGCCCACGGTTCGGCCATCGAGTTCTATGCCACGGTTATCTTCGCGCAACCATTGCCCCAAACGCACTTCGGCATCGGCCTTATTGAGTTTATTGAACAACGAGAGTAGCATGCCCAAAGCGTGCTCACCTACGGCATTGCGGTTTCCTTCGGGTGCCGCTATTAAATACACGCCTTTTTTTTCGGCGTACTCGCAGTCAATATTTTCGAGTCCGGCACCTACCCTTCCTATAAATTTTAGATTGGTAGCAGCATCGAGAAATGGTTTATCGATGGTAAAACGGCTTCTTATAATAATGCCGTCGTATTGATCTATTTTTTTTTCGATGGCTTCTTTTGAGGAATAATAATCTTCGTCGTTTTGAAAGCCTAATTCGTTTAATTGATTAATAATTAGTTCGTGATTGGTATCTAAGTGAAGAATTTTCATTTTGAATATTTATATCACCCAAAATTAAAAATAATGTAGCACCGAACAAATTTTAGAACTGCTGAAGTTTGCGTTAGGGATTGCAATGGCATCCTTTTTAAAAGACTAAAAAGGCGATACGCAATATGCCTAACTGAAATTTAATGGATGGCTTTGGCGTTTCCTACTCGCCCTGACCTTTTTAAAAAGATAAAACGGAAAGCCCGACCCGGAGCTTGTCGAAGGGTAACGCCCAAATATGATACTGAAAATAAACTCAGCAGATCTACCTTAAATCCCTAAAATAAGTTTAGCGATTGAAAAGTAAATAAGAATACCAAAAATATCGTTACTGGTGGTTATAAACGGACCAGTGGCTATGGCAGGATCAATGCCACGTTTATCTAAAAATAACGGTACAAAAGTACCGATTAGCCCAGCGACCACAATAACGACAACCAACGAAATTGACACCGCAAAGGCCGTGTTGACGCTATTGCCAATGGCCCAAACAAACAAAAATAAGAACAGCGCCAAAACCACGCCGTTTAAGGCTGCCAATAGCATTTCCTTTAAGAGACGACTGTTAATACTTCCTTTTACATCGTCGTTGGCCAAACCTTGTACGATAATCGCTGAAGATTGCACCCCAACGTTACCCGCCATCGCTGCAATGAGTGGAGTGAAGAAAAACAACACGGCATATTTACTGAACGCTTCGTGAAACCCTTCCATAATCAAAAAGGCGCCCACGCCACCAACAAGTCCTAAAAACAACCATGGCAAACGTGCTTTGGTAAGCTGAAGAATACTATCGTCTGAATCGACATCGCCCGTAATACCAGCAGCCATTTGGTAATCTTTATCGGCTTCCTCTTTCATAACATCCACAATATCGTCGATGGTAATGCGCCCTAACAAGACTTTATTCTCGTCGCTTTCAACTACCGGAATAGCTTCCAAATCGTACTTGGCCATGATTCTGGCGACCTCTTCCACATCTTCGTTCACATTAACGTAATCGACACTGGAAATATAAATATCGGCGATTTTCTGGTCGCTTTTGGCCACAATCAAATCCTTTAATGACAAACGGCCAATGAGTTTTTCCTGCTTATCGACCACATAGACTGAATGTACCCGCGTCACTTCTTTGGCCTGCCCACGAATGCGGCGCAAGCAACCGGCCACCGTCCAAGTATCGTAAACCTTAACCAACTCTTTAGCCATGAGTCCACCAGCGGTGTCTTCATCGTAAGCCAAAAGCTCCCTAATTTCTGCTTGGTGCGCTTCGTCTTCAATTCTGGAAATAACTTCTTGCCGGCGTTCTTCGGGAAGTTCGGCAATGATGTCGGCAGCATCATCAGTATCGAGCTCTTCAACTTCTTCGGCTATTTCTTGTGCCGAAAGGTTTTTTAAAACTTTTTCACGGTTGTCTTCATCCAATTCCATTAAAATATCGGAAGTGGTTTCAGAATCCAGAAGTTTGATTACATACATCGCGCCTTCCAAATCGAGCTCATCCAGGATTTCGGCGATATCGGCATAATGGAAATCGTCCATAAGCTTTTTGAGCTGCTTATCACTTTGCGATTCGATAAGTTGCTCAACCTGCTCTAAGAGTTCATCTGTGAGTTGAAATTGTATGTTTTCTTTTTCTTCTGACAAATGGAAAAGTTTTAAGGATTAAAGATCTGCTTCGATTAATTGGGTGAGCTCTAAAAACTCTGGAACACTCAATTGTTCGGGGCGTTTGCCAAATATACTATTTGCTTTTAAATTATCGGACAAATTCAATGTTTTTAAACTGTTACGAATGGTTTTTCGGCGCTGCTGAAAAGCCATTTTCACCACTCTAAAAAACAGTTTTTCGTCGCATGGCAAAGTGTAATTTTCTTTTCTGCTGAGTCGTAACACACCCGAATCTACTTTTGGTGGTGGATTGAACACATTGGGCGGCACGGTAAACAGGTATTCGGCATTGTAAAACGCTTGGGTAAGTACCGAAAGAATGCCGTACACTTTGCTGCCTTCTTTTGAACAAATGCGCTGTGCCACTTCCTTTTGGAACATACCTGAAAACTCAGGGATTTGATGGCGCATTTCCAAAGCCTTAAAAACAATCTGGCTCGAAATATTGTAAGGAAAATTTCCAATTATGGCTAAAGGTTCTCCTTTAAACACTTGATTTAAATCGTATTTTAAAAAGTCTTTTTCAATGATTCGAGGTGCCAAATTCAAGTAATTGGCTTTTAAGTACTCGACCGACTCGGTATCGATTTCAATCACATAAGTGGTGATATCTTTTTTTAAGAGATACTTAGTGAGCACGCCCATACCCGGACCAATTTCCAAAACGTTGTTGTAGCCGTTTAAGCTTAAGGTATCGGCTATTTTTTGGGCCACCGCTTCATCATTTAAGAAATGCTGACCTAAATGTTTCTTTGCCTTTACTTGATGTTGGTTGGAATGTTGCGCCACGGGATATAACAATTTAAGTTAGCAAAGATACAAAAGCCCTTACTTCTATTAGCTTTATACTTAAAAATGTAATTTGAGCCCTTCGTGCGAAGCTACAAAACCTAGTTGTTCGTAAAACTTTATGGCTTTGGGTCTTTTTTTATCGGAGGTTAATTGCACAATCACCGCATTTTTTTCCTTGGCTCGGTGTATTGCCCACTTAAACATTTCTTTCCCCAGGCCTTTTCCTCTTTGGTTTGATTTTACATGCACTGATTCAATTTGGGCTCTTAATGCACCCAAGCGGTTTAAATATTGAATAAAGGTAAGTTGTAGCGTGCCTAAAATTTCCCCCTCGTCATTTTCGGCCACCACCAGTTCTTGGTTGGGGTCGGCCACGATGTTTTTAAAAGCATCGAAATATGTTTTGGGCAATGGCAATTGATAGTTTTCCCGGGTTTTACCGAGTTCATCGTCGGCATACATGGCCACAATTTCTGGTAAATCCTGTTCGATTGCTTTTCTAAAATTCATGATTGTATTTTTTACAGCCGAAAAATCAATTAAAATCTACCGTATATTCATCAATAATTTGAAGCTCGGTACGGAAGGCCAACATTTTATCGGCAAACTTTTTTGCACCTTCCGTGCGTAGTCTGTTTGCATCTTCTCGGTAGTAAGCATCTAAAGCTTCGCGGGAATATGTGCGGTATTGAATGGAATAGGTAATACCACCCATGTCTTCTTCAACCAGTACTCGGGTTAAGGTCGCTTTTTCAAATTTTCCCGTACCCAATACTTGTGGAATGTGCTCTTTTATCCATTTTAGCCATTCGCCGTGGATGCTTTCGTCAATGTTTACGGTTACGTTGTAAATATACATAATTAGCGTTTTTGCAAATTACCGCAGTTCTATCGCAGAATCAAAACAAATCACCTTAAAATTGGTATCGCTGGCACATACTTTACCGATTTTTGTTGATACACCCTAACGGTATTTATTATTGTAACCACAATGTTATATCCGTATAGTGCCCCAATTAATAAAATCACACTCAAAAACGGGCTTGGCGAAATGGATTTTAAAACCCCACTTAAAAAACCTCCCATCATCCCTGTTACAAAAATGATGTAAAAGGAAAATAGCAATATCACCCACGTTATCTGAAAGTTTAAAATGGATTTTCCCAATCTATCGACCCCTTTAGTTTTTTCGCGCTTCAAAATCCAAAGTGTTAGCGGAATTATGATACCTAAAATCGGAAAAAACACAAAACCTAAAGCCGACAGACTCATAATAACTAAATACGAATTATCTTCCCGAACTTGCCATTCTACAATATCAGAAGGTGTACAGTTTAAAGCTTGTGCCAACTTTTTTAGGGTATCGCCTCTGGGTACCGTTTCACTATTTTCAATACGTTGGATGGTTCGCAAACTTAAACCCGATTCCGTAGCCAAAACTTCTTGCGACAATCCTTTTTGTTTTCTTAATTCTTTTACTCGCTCTGCTAAATTGAAGTTATTCATTTTTTAGGTTTTAATTTTGAGTAAAACTACAACAACACCTTATTATTTGATAGCGTCTTTATTGCGTCATGTTTACGTCAACCGTGTCGAAACCTCTATTTTAAAGGGATTTCACCTAATGAAATTTAAAATCAGTTTACCGCATCACCCCGAAGTGCCCTAAAACGTTTTCTGGCATCGACAAAATAAATGCTATCGGCGTGGTTAAAAATGATGCTTTCGTAAAGCTGTTTGGCCTTTTCGGGTTGGCTTAATTTGTTCTCAAAAATTTTAGCCAAATGAAATAAGGCATCGTCGACCAAAATTCCATTGCGATAATTTTCAATAAGCACTTCGTAATTCGCCTTAGCTTTTTCAAATTCTTTTTTCAACTCGAACAATTGGGCTTGTTTGTACAAGGCTTGGCCAATAATCGGTTCGGTTTTATGTTCATTTAAAATGCCGTCGAGCAATGTAATGGCCGCATCATTTTTGTTTTGAAAAGCCAGCAAATCGGCCTTTGCGTATTTTTTTAAGGCCGTTTGAAGCGAATCTTCGTATTTGTTATCTGTTATTAGCAACTTTAAATCGAGTGCATCGTTGGCAATTAATTGCGAGGTGGACGATTTTAATATTTTCAATTGCGACTCGGCCCATTTAAAATCGCCTTTGTAGTAGCTGGCTTTGGCGACCTTAAAACGTGCTTCTTGCGAAATGGTACTGTTTTTTAAATTACGCTGAATTTGAGTATAGTAAATCAAGGCCTGGTTGAATTTTTCCTGAAGCACCAAAATATCGCCCAACTTCAATTTTACTTGTGCCTGCTCCATTTGCGACAAAGGTTCTTCCAAAAGGTTTTCTAAAAATGCACTGGCGGTTTTAGGGTCGTCCATATAAAAGGCTAAAAAGTGCGCATACGAAATTTGCAAACTCAGCAGATTGGCTTCATCTCCAAAATCATTCAATAATTCTAAATACTGTTCTTTTATTTTCGGATACTCTTTAGCTGAACTTTCCTTTATTTGAAGCTGAAGCAAATGATAATAGGCATTGAGTTTGGTATCGGGGTTTTGTGCTGTTTCAATTAGGTAATTATAAATTTCTTTGGCGGTTTCGGGCTCCTCTTCATTTACGCAAATTCCTGCCAACTCTTCAATACGCAGCAAGCCGGCCTGCTCTCTGTTATAAATGGCTTTTTCTTGCGTAAAGGCTTTTTTATAATCTTTTTGCTGAATAAACAACCAACTGAGCAGCTCATTCCACAACACATCGGGCTGTTCCTGCATTTTTTTTAGCAGCATTTTTCGGAACAGGATGTTGTTTTCGTTGTTGGCATCTTCGGTTATAAACTCGTTTATATTCCGTTTTACATCGCTTAAAACAATGGGGTTCGACATGGCAAAATCAAGATAACTACCGAACATTTTTTCTATTTTCCCCTGTTCGCCATAAACCTGCGCCAATTGTACGTTGAAATTATAATCAGGATTTAGGGCCATGGCTTTTTCATAAGCTGTTGCTGCTTCTTCTAAAAGCGTATGGTTTTGAAATCCTCGGGCAACCGAAAATACATTCGACGGTCGCTCGTCAATCGATTGTAATGCCATATTGTAATTTACCTTAGCATTTTCCAAATCGCTTTTAAGCTGGTAATTATAACCCAGCTCTACAAAAAACGCTGGATATTTTACCCGATCCATAAGCTGTACCAAAAAGCTTTCGGCTTCATCGTACTGTTCTAACTGCTGGTGTGCACTTATAATTTGATTGATAACGTTAATATTGGACGGCGACTGGGCATAGATTTTTTTATACTCCAACAAGGCTTTTTCGAATTCACCGTTCTTAAAATATTCATTTGCAATTAGCTCATTTTGGGAGAAAACGCTTGTAGTTATGAAAAACAATATGATAAATAGAGGCCTCATGCGGTAAATATAACAAATGTGAATTTCAGTTTTAGATAAGACGGGATATTTTTGGCAGTTTTTGGAAATCTGATTAACAAAAAATGCCCGGACAACAATCCGGGCACTAACCAACCAAAAATAATGCTCTATTAACTACTTGTTAATTAACTACTCGATTGGGGACAGCCATTATACTCCTGCTCTGCAAGACAGGCTATTTTTCTTATCAAGTAAATAAACAGGAAATATTTATTTGCTAACAATCGCTCTTGTTTCTCCTTCAGATTTAAATAGCTTAAAATCTGAAGACAAAACTTTTGTCGCGAAAAATATGAGAGCAATTAATAAAACAATGCGTTTAACATTTTTCATAATCAGCAGGTTAATTAGATTTAGGAAGACGAACTTGGGAAATAAAATTTAAAAAAACAAGAAAATCGACAAAAAACACACCGAACAACATGTGTTTTGTGTGTTTTGTCGATTATTTCAAATTAAACATTCTTAAAAAGAACGTTTTAACCTACATTTTAATCAATAATTTTGAAACCGGTGTACGGTTGTAAAACCTCAGGAATAACGATACCCGATTCGGTTTGGCAATTTTCCAAAATTCCGGCCAATACGCGTGGCAAAGCTAAAGAACTTCCGTTTAACGTATGGGCCAATTCGTTTTTACCATCACTATTTTTAAATCGTAGTTTTAAACGATTGGCTTGAAAAGTTTCGAAGTTAGACACCGATGAAATTTCTAACCATCGGTCTTGCGCCGTTGAAAACACCTCAAAATCATAAGTCAGTGCCGACGTAAAACCTAAATCACCACCGCACAACCTTAAAATTCTGTAAGGTAATTTTAATTCTTCCAAAATGGTTTTTACATGAGCTACCATACCGTCTAAAGCTTCATAGGATTTACTTGGGTGTTCTACACGTAAAATCTCCACCTTATCAAATTGGTGCAAACGGTTGAGTCCGCGAACGTGCGCTCCGTAACTTCCAGCCTCACGTCGGAAACATGGCGTATAGCCCGTAATACCAATAGGCAAATCGCTTTCATTCAAAACCACATCCCTAAAAATATTGGTTCCAGGTACCTCGGCTGTTGGTATCAAATATAAATTATCGGCCGTTACATGGTACATCTGCCCTTCTTTATCGGGTAATTGCCCTGTGCCAAAGCCAGAAGCTTCGTTCACTAAATGCGGCAGTTGATATTCGGTATAGCCTGCAGCAGTGTTTTTATCCAGAAAATAGGCAATCAAGGCGCGTTGTAAGCGTGCTCCTTTTCCTTTGTAAACGGGAAATCCAGCACCGGTAATTTTATTGCCCAGTTCAAAATCGATAATATCATATTTCTTGGCCAACTCCCAGTGTGGTAATGCCCCTTGGTTCAATTTTGGAATATCGCCAGCACGAAACACCTCTTCGTTATCGGCATCGGTGCCCCCTTGCGGCACAATTTCGTTGGGCACATTGGGTATTTTATAAAGCAATTCGTTGAGCGCTTCGGCTTTTTGGTTTAAAGCTTCGGTCAATTCTTTCGAGGCCTCTTTCAACTGGCTCGTTTTTTCCTTGAGCACATTGGCTTTTTGAACTTCGCCGGATTTGTACAAGTTTCCAATTTCTTTTGAAAGGGTGTTCGATTCGGCCAAAGTATTGTCCAACTCCGTTTGAAGACGTCTTCTGTCCTCATCAAAAGTAATGACATCGTTTATCATTTGCGTGGCATCAATGTTTCGTTTTGCCAACCGCTCTATCACTAAATCTTTGTTTTCTCTAATAAAGGGAACTTGTAACATGCAATGAAAATTTAAGCGACAAATTTAAGGAAATAGTTATTTAATTGCCCGTGTTTTTGAAGTTAAAATCCAGTCGCTGTGTTTAAAGTGCTGCCATTCTACATTGGCCAAATCCACATCGGGATTTACTAGGGTTTTAAAAGGTTTTCCGTTAACGCTAACTTTGCTATTTACATAAACCGCAACCTCCTTTCCTTCAGACTTGTACTTGTTTTTCAGATGTTGTGCAAATTGCCAAATTACATCAGGTTTGGTACTAGCCGCCCGTTTTTGTTTTGGGGTGAGGTACTCGTTTAAATTAACGTATTCACGCTTGCCCGTTTGTTTATCTTCCACCCAATAGGCTACCTGGGCGCCTTTTGTACGCAGCATCATACGCCAAGCCAGCCGGTGACCTTCTTCCGTCCACAACACATCGTCCTCAAAAAAATGATGCCTTAACGGTAAACCAATTTGCACAATAAAATAGATTGAAAAAACCGCTATCCATGCGTTTTTATACTTCGGAAGCACTATTTCATTTCCTTCATAAAACGGTTTCCTTTTTAAAAATAACTTTTGAATGGTTTTCGGTTCGAAAAAGAAAAGCGTAAACGCCAAGGCCAAATACGGAAAGATACCAATTTGAAACACCACCGAATTGAACAGATGAAAAAACACCGCCACGGCAAATGCATATTTTCTTGTGGGTTTGTACAATAGCAGTGGAACTATCAATCCATCGAAAAAAATACCACCGTAAGCCATAATATAGTGCATCCATTTTTGTTGGAGCAAATCGCCCACCAAAAAATAGTTTTGCTTGTTTTTCATAAACACTTCAATAACCATGGTATCCAACCAATCGGGATAAAACTTGGCCACCGAAGCATAAGTGTAAACAATGAAAAGCTGTAAAATAATCACCCATCGGCACCATTGTGGCATGGAAATACTTTTAATTTCTGGATGGTGTTTAGCATCGAGTGAAGCATAACGGTTGGCCGGAAGACATACCATAATGGCACTGACCAACATCAATAAATAATAGTGGTTGTTGTACGACGACTTCTGCATTAAATACGTGGCCGACCACATCAACGTAAACGCCAACATACTAAATCGGTATTTATACCCCAGCATAATGAACAAACCGAAAACGCCCATCAATACATAATAAATGTACATGCCGTTGCCCGGCAATGGTTGCAACCATTCAAAACCAATAAAAGAAAATGTGAATTGAGGCTCAATAAGTGTGGTTTTTACCCAGCCGGTAAAAATAGCTCCCACAGATTCTAAAAAACAAAGCAGTCCAAAAATAATTCGGAATACAATTAATGCCGAATTATCAATTCGCTTGAACAGTCCATTATTACCCATTTTGGTTTGAAATAAAATGCAATGCGGTTTGTTTATCGAGCGACAACTGGGTTTTTAAAGCCTCCACCGATTCGAATCGATATTCATCACGAATGCGCTGCAATAAATCCACTTGAATGGTTTCGCCGTAAATATCGGCATCAAAATCAAAAAAGTGCACCTCTATGGTTTGTTGGCTACCATTTACCGTGGGATTGGTACCAATATTCATCATTCCAAAAACCGTTTTATTGTTGATTTTTGAACTGACGATGTACGCCCCCTGTTTGGGGATAAGCTTATAATCTTCTGGAATTTTAATATTTGCCGTTGGGTAATTAAGTTGTCTGCCCAAGCCTTTTCCTTTGGCAACCACCCCGGTAAGCATAAAAGGATAGCCCAAATAAGCATTCGCTTTGGCAATATCGCCCGCTTGAAGAGCCGTTCTAATTTTTGTGGAACTCACCGAAACATCATCAATATCCTGTGCTGAAATTTCTTCAACTTCAAAACCGTAAGTTTCACCGTATTGTTTCAGGTCGTTGATATCGGCATTTCTATTTCTTCCAAAACGGTGGTCGTAACCAATAATCACCTTTCGGGCATGAAGTTTATCTACCAAAATTTGCTTCACAAAATCTTCGGCCGAAAGTCTTGAAAACTCGTGGGTAAACTCTTTTATAAGCAGATAATCCAAGCCCAAATCGTTTAAAATTTGGTGGCGCTCTTCAATCGTATTGATCAGTTTGATGTTGGAATCTTTCTGTAAAACCATCCGCGGGTGCGGAAAAAACGTAAGAATCACCGATTTTAAACCAAACTGCTCGCCCGTTTTTATTAAGCGCTTTATTATTTTTTGATGCCCAATATGCACACCATCAAAAGTACCGATGGTTACTACGGTGCCTTCTTTGCCAAGGGCATTTAAATTACTCTTCGTTTTCAAGCTGTGAATTTTCTACAAAACTAGGTATAATCCCTATTAAAACAAACTGAAAGCGTTTATTGTAAACTGAAGGTTTCATTTATTTGGGTAACTACCTGCGGCACTTCGCCTATTTTAAAACTTAAATAAAGCTGAAAGCTCCCATCATTCAATTTCTCAACTTTCAACAGGCCTTCCTTGATTTTATAGTACCCCGTTTCCCCCTTACAATAACACCATCGTGCAAAATAGAGTTTCTGATTTACCAAGTCTTTAGTTTCTATTTTTAAATCGTTTGGGTTCAGCTCTAAAAACACTTCCTCTCTGTAACTGCCGTCTTCGAGTTTTTTATCGTGATTTTTACTGTACTCAAATTTTAAAACTAGTTTTTTACCTTCAACGGTTTCCAAAAACAAATCTCCCAATCCATCGGTTTTAATCGCTAATGATTTGTTCTGTAAAACTTTAAATGAACAAACGCCGTTTTCAGGACAAACAATTGAATTTAACTCACTATTCTTTTGGGTTACCGCTGTGTTTTCACTTTTACAGGAAAGTGTAAAAACAAGTAAAATAACTAGGCACAAATGCTTCATAAACAAATATATGTATTTTAAAATGACGGATTATTTTTTGCAATTGATATTTATACTGAGTATTTTTAGCCAATTGTAACGCCCAAATCGCAATTGCCATGATAGCCCGCAACGGCCTTTTGGCAAGGATTGTCAACAATTTAAAAAGTAAATTGCCACAAAAATTTAACCGAATGAAACGTTTTTACTCAAAAACCGCCCTACAGTCTCTGTTTTTTTTCTGCCTTGTTTTTAATCTTGTAGCACAAAACCAAAATCCAATTTGGACAGCAATATCTTCTGAAAAAGCATCAAACGCAAAGAAACTGGCTAGAAAAACAGAGCCAAAAAAAGCACAGTTTTATCAATTGGATATTGAAAGTTTAAAAACGGTTTTGAGTAAAGCCAATAAAAACAAAACAAAAGCGGCGGAAAATATTCTGGTAAATTTCCCCAATAGCAATGGGAAGTTAGAAACATTCCGCATCACCGAATCTTCTATTTTGGAAGCCGATTTCCAAGCGAAACATCCCGAAATTAGAACCTATATCGGGCAAAACGTTAACCATCCAGCCTCAACCATAACTTTTAGTTTAACGTCGCAGGGACTGCACGCCATGACATTTGCCACAGATAATGGCGTACAGTTTATTGATCCGTATTCAAAAAGCACCAATCAATATATTGTTTACAATAAAGGCGACCTGCCTACTTTGAAAAAAGGATTTGAATGTTATTTATCCGAAAATACTACCGTTGCCAGCAAATCGGAAAACCACTCTAAAGCTTTAGCAAATGCCAACGACGGCATGTTGAGAACGTTTCGATTGGCACTGGCTTCAACCGTTGAATATTCCCAATACCATTGGGTAGCGGCCGGACTTAATGCCGGCGACAGCGAAGCCGACAAAAAAAATGCTGTGCTCAATGCCATGGTCGTGACGATGACACGAGTAAATGGCATTTTTCAGCGCGACCTGTCCGTAAAAATGGTTTTAGTGGACAATACCGATATTATCTTTATTAATACGGATAACATTACCAACAACCCTGATGATAATGAAGTACAAACTGTATTCAGTCAAATACAAACTTTAACAGACGACCTAATACAGCCTGCAAATTACGATATAGGCCATACTTTTATGACCGGTAATGGCGGTATTGTACAAATGTTAGGCTCAGTCTGTGTAAACGATGTAAAAGCGATGGGTTATACAGGCTCTCAAATTCCCGTGGGCGATGCTTATGACATTGACTACGTAGCCCACGAAATGGGACATCAATTTGGGGCGCCACATACTTTTAATGGCAACGCCGGAGGTTGTGGAAGTGGCAACCGAACAGCTAGCAATGCTTACGAACCTGGAAGCGGCAGTACTATTATGGGCTATGCCGGGCTATGTTCTTCACAAAATGTTCAATCAAACAGCGACGCATATTTCCATCAAAAAAGTATTCAAATGATGTGGGATAACATTACCACTGGCAACAGTACCTGCGGCACACCAACCGCAACCGGAAATAGCGCACCTATTGCCAATGCGGGCAGTGACTACACCATACCTATTTCAACGCCGTTCAAGCTAACAGGAAATTCAACCGATCCAGACGGCACCAGTACCCACACTTACACTTGGGAGCAATACGACTTAGGCGCAGCAGGCGCTCCGGACGAAACCAACGTTACGGGCCCGTTGTTTCGTTCTTTTGAAGGCACTACCGACCCCGTAAGATATTTTCCAGATTTTGAAGATTACCTCAACACAAACGGTTCAACCGATTGGGAAAAACTGCCTGCATTTAACAGAACCATGCGTTTTGCTTTAACGGTAAGAGACAATGACGTTGTTGGCGCTAACGGCGGCGGACAAACCGCTGTTGATTTTATGAACGTTACCGTAAACAGCACCGAACCTTTCACAGTTAGCAACCCCGTAAATTGGGCTCAAACCACCACAGAAACCATTAATTGGAATGTGGGGCAAACCGTTGATGTTGGCACTATTAATTGCCAGTTTGTAAATATCAAGCTGTCTACCGACGGTGGGCTGACCTTCCCAACCATTATAGCGTCAAACACACCAAACGACGGCGAACATACTTTTACTGTTCCGTCTATTTCAGATACCAGTTCTGCAAGATTGCTTATTGAGGCTGCCGACAATATTTTTTATGATATTTCTGATTTTGATTTCAGTATTTCCGCCAACCCTGATTTCTTTATAGTTGAAGAAGAACTAACACCTGTAAATTGTGGTGACGATAGTGCGGTATTTACTTTTGATTACGTAATAGCCAACGGGTTTTCTGAAAATACTACGTTTAGTGCGTCCAACATTCCGGGCGGCGCCACCGCTACGTTTTCACCAAGCAACTTAAGCAGTTCGGGTTCTGTAACATTAACCATCGGTAACCTAGATGGCGTGTCT
The DNA here is from genome assembly GCF_012037625.1 of Tamlana crocina. NCBI lineage: Bacteria > Pseudomonadati > Bacteroidota > Flavobacteriia > Flavobacteriales > Flavobacteriaceae > Tamlana > Tamlana crocina. The sequence goes on along the minus strand of NZ_JAAVJS010000003.1, from coordinate 178,247 downwards.
CAAGGTGATTATACGATTATTATCACAGGAACGGCCACTACACAAACCAAAAACAAAAATGTGGACTTTCCTTTTTTCAATTCCATTTGCTTAGCTTCTGGTAGTTTGGAATTTCAAACCAGTACAACGCGCGTCCAATTTAATACCATAGATAACACCTCGGCAAAATCTGCCTATTCAGACTTTACGAACATTTCAACCGATGTTAACCGAAACAGCAGTTACGATCTAACCGTAAACGCCAACACAGACGGCAATTTTACCACCAATACGAAAGTATGGATAGACTGGAACCAAAACTGTAGTTTTGGAGACCCCGGTGAAGAATACAATTTAGGTGATGCTACCGATGTTTCTGATGGCCCAACGGGCAATTCACCGGTTTCAATCACCATTCCTAATAATGCCATTCTTGGAAACACCATCATGCGTGTAGCCACCAAATATAAACAGGACGGGGCGCCAACTTCGTGTGAAAATGATTTTGACGGTGAAGTGGAAGATTATACCATAAACGTTGAAGCCGAATTGAGCATTCAAGAATTTGGGTTTGCCAATTTTAACGTTTTCCCCAATCCGAATCAAGGTGAATTCAAAATCAAGTTGAATAGTGCTTCAACCAGCAAAATAAATGTGGAAGTTTACGACGTTAGCGGACGCATGATTTATCAAAACCTTTATGAAAACGGAGGCGATTTTAATGAAACCGTTTCATTAAAACATGTGCAATCGGGCATTTACCTTTTACGAGTGAGTGATGGTTTAAGACGGGCTACTAAAAAGATTGTTGTTGATTGATCAAGTTTAGCTTAGCATAATCAGTTCGAGTGATTTTGAGTGGTTGCTGAGCGTAGCCGAAGCAGAACGAAAAATTGTTCCCGATAGCTATCGGGAGAAAACTTTTAGGGTATTAAAATCCTAATTCTCGATAAAAATTTCCCTCATTGCAATCGAAAAATCCACTCGAATTGACGAATTTTATTAAAATGCACATTTGGGAAAATAAAAGATAAAGAGATATTATTCAAACGCTACTTTAGTGAATATAACTATCAAAACTTGAAACCAAAAATTTCAAATAGAAAGTTTTTTTTACTGTTTAAGGGTTACTTCCCATTAAAAGTATTCATGGTATTATTGACCCCGGCCAACACAAATGATTTTATCAACTCTGTTGATTTTTCCAAGCGCTCTTTAAGCTTGCTGCTTTCCTCATCAGTCCATTCGCCCAACACGTAGTCCACTTGTCGACCTTTACTAAACGCATCGCTAATGCCAAACCTAAAACGGTTGTATTTTGTGGTATTGAGTTTATCCTGGATATCTTTCAAACCGTTGTGGCCGCCGTCGCTACCTTTGGTTTTTAATCGGATGCTCCCAAAAGGCAAGTTTAAATCGTCGGTAATAACCAAAAGGTTTTCCATCGGGATATTTTCTTTGGTTAGCCAGTACTGCACCGCCTTTCCACTTAAATTCATATAAGTATTGGGTTTCATAAATATAAACGTTCGCCCTTTTAACTTATAAGTAGCTACATCACCCAGTTTTTGGGTTTCAAACGAAAAGCCTTCTTTATCGGCAAAATAATCCAACACCTTAAAACCGATATTATGACGGGTGTTTTCGTATTTTTCACCAATATTCCCTAAACCAACTATTAAAAATTTCTTCATAACATCCTGTTCTTCAACCTTTGTTTTCTTTGCAAATAAGTCTTTTAAAAATGACCACATAATCATTCATTTTGGTTGCAAAAATAAAAAAGCATTCCGAATAAACCGGAATGCTCTTTGTTCTATAATTTGAATTTTAAAAAGGTATGGTTCCTTTTTTGTTTTATAATTCTAACGCCTTTTTAACGTCGTTATCCATCAATAACTCGGTTGGGTTTTCCAAAGCTTCTTTAACCGCTACCAAGAACCCAACACTTTCCTTACCGTCGATGATTCTATGGTCGTAAGAAAGCGCCACATACATGATTGGGCGAATTTCAACCTTACCGTCAACCGCTACTGGACGCTCAACAATGTTGTGCATACCCAAAATACCACTTTGCGGCGGGTTAATGATTGGCGTGGACAACATACTACCGAATACACCTCCATTGGTGATGGTAAAAGTACCACCAGTCATTTCATCAACAGTGATTTGTCCATCTCTGGCACGCAAAGCCAAACGCTTCACCTCAGATTCCACACCTCTAAAGCTTAAGTTTTCGGCATTTCTGATTACAGGTACCATTAAACCTTTTGGTCCGGAAACGGCGATACTGATATCACAAAAATCGTAAGTCAGCATTTCTTTCCCATCAATCATGGAATTCACCGCAGGGTACATTTTTAATGCCCTAACCACGGCCAAAGTGAAGAAACTCATAAAGCCTAAACCAACGCCGTGCTTCGATTTGAAAGTTTCTTTATATTCTGAACGCAATGCAAAAATAGGCGACATGTCCACCTCGTTAAAGGTCGTTAACATAGCCGTAGTGTTTTTGGCTTCCACCAAACGCTCGGCAACCTTACGACGCAGCATTGACATTTTAGTACGTGAAGTTCCTCGGTTTCCACCAGTTGGTGTTCCCATAGATGGTACCGCTTTAACGGCATCATCTTTAGTTACCCTACCATCTTTACCTGTTCCGGTAACAGAAGCGGCATCCATACCTTTTTCGGCCAAAATCTTTTTAGCCGCTGGGCTTGCGCTACCTGTAGCATAGGTTTTGGTTTCTGCAGCAGGTGCTTTAGGCGCTTCAGCTTTTGGTGCTTCTTCCTTTTTCTCAGCCTTTGGAGCGTCGCCACCTTCCGGTTTTTCTGCAGCGGTATCAATCAAGCAAACCACTGCACCAACGGCAACGGCATCGCCTTCTTCTGCTTTAAAGGTAATGGTTCCGCTGGCTTCGGCAGGTAATTCTAAAGTAGCCTTATCGCTATCTACCTCTGCAATAGCTTGGTCTTTTTCAACATAATCTCCTTCTTCAACCAACCATGTTGCTATTTCAACTTCTGTGATGGATTCCCCCGGCGAGGGAACTTTCATTTCTAAAATCATTCTTTATAATTTTAATGGTATCTAAATCTAATTTTATTCTATATCAAAAACAGCGTTTATCACTTGTCTTTGTCTTCTTTTATCTCGAGTGCTAGATCCTGGTGCTGGAACCGAACTGTATGGTCTTGAGCACACTTCCAGTTTCACTAAATCCATGCGTTGCGCCATGTGCGTCCAAGCTCCCATATTTTTGGGTTCTTCTTGTGCCCAAACGTATTTTTCAACGTTGCTATAACGATTAATCACGCCTTGTATTTTATCTAAATGCAATGGGAACAACTGCTCTATTCTTACCAATGCCACATCTTCCCTGCCCAACGATTCTCTTTCTTCCAACAAATCGTAATAGAATTTACCGGTACAGAATACCAATTTCTTTACGTTTTCTGGGTTTACTGTATCATCAATAATTTCCTGGAATTGTCCTGAGGTTAACTCACTCATGGACGATACCGCTTTTGGGTGGCGCAGTAAACTTTTAGGCGTGAACACAATTAAAGGCTTACGGAAGTTACGTTTCATTTGACGACGTAACAAGTGGAAGAAGTTGCCCGGAGTAGTACAATCGGCAACAATCATATTGTCGTTTCCGCACAACTGAAGGTAACGCTCAATTCTGGCCGATGAGTGCTCAGAACCTTGTCCTTCGTAACCATGAGGCAGCAATACTACAATACCGTTTTGTGATTTCCATTTATCTTCGGCGGCCGATAAATATTGGTCGAAAATAATTTGTGCACCGTTACTAAAGTCACCAAACTGAGCCTCCCAAATAGTTAATGTATTTGGGTTGGCCAATGCATAACCGTAATCGAAACCTAACACGCCGTACTCTGATAAAAACGAGTTGTAAATGTACATTTCGCCTTTATTCTCTGGGTTGGTATTTAGTAGGTTGATACGCTCTTCAGACTTTTCGTCCCTTAAAATAGCATGACGGTGGCTAAATGTACCACGCTCTACATCCTGCCCCGAAATACGCACGTTATAGCCTTCTTCCAACAAACTTCCGTAAGCTAAAGTCTCGGCCATACCCCAATCCAAAGTATCGGTTTCGAACACCATTTTAGAACGACCCTCCAATATACGCTCGGCCTTTCTTAAAAACTTAACGCCATCGGGAACAGTAGAAACTACTTTTGAAATATTCTTCAATTTAGACTCGTCGTAACCGGTCTCATCCGATTCCAACATCGCCTCAATACCTCTACGCTCGAAACCTTTCCAGCGCTCTTGCATAAACTCCCTTACTTTGGACGACTCAGCCTCTTTCGATTTTTCGTATTCAGACTCTAAAGTGTCTTTAAATTCACTTACAATACCATCTACATAATCTTTATCTACTGTATTTTCAGCAATTAGCTTATCGGAATAAAGTTTAAATGGGTTCGGGTGTTTTGAAATTTCTTTATATAATTTAGGTTGGGTAAATCGAGGTTCGTCACCTTCGTTATGCCCATATTTTCTATAGCCCAATAAATCGATATAAACGTCTTTTTTGTAACGCATTCTGTATTCCAAAGCCAATTCAACGGCGTGAACCACAGCTTCGGCATCATCAGCATTAACATGCATTACGGGCGAAAGGGTTACTTTGGCCACATCGGTACAGTAGGTACTGGAACGCGCATCGAGGTAATTAGTAGTAAATCCAATTTGGTTATTCACCACAATATGAACCGTACCACCAGTTTTATACCCGTTTAACTGGCTCATTTGTGCCACTTCATAAACCACGCCTTGCCCTGCAATAGCGGCATCGCCATGTACGATAATAGGAATGATTTTAGAGTCGTCGCCATTGTAATCGTTATCGATTTTGGCACGGGTAATGCCCTCGGCCACTGGAGCGACGGTTTCTAAGTGGGACGGGTTGGGCACCAAATTCATTTTGATATTTTTACCGTTTTGGTAAGTTTTATCAAGTGTTAAGCCTAAGTGGTACTTTACGTCTCCATCAATATTTTCATCTTCAAAATCCAAGCCGTCAAATTCGTTAAACAACTCATTTAATGGCTTTCTAAAAATATTTACCAAAGTACTCAATCGGCCACGGTGTGCCATTCCTAAAACGCACTCTTTTACATCGTATTTTTCTGAAGCATAAAACAGCACGTTGCTTATTGCGGGAATAAGCGACTCGCCTCCTTCAAGTGAAAAACGCTTTTGCCCAACATATTTGGTCTGCAAAAAGTTTTCGAAGGTTACTGCTTGGTTTAATTTTGAGAGGATGTATTTCTTTTTATCAGCCGAAAAATTAGGCTGATTATCATTCAAATTTAATTTTTCCTGCCACCACGCAATTACTTCTGGGTTACGCAAATACATGTATTCCACGCCAATTGAGCTACAATAAATGCGCTCTAAATGCACTAAAATTTCACGCAGGGTTTGTGCACCGATGCCCAAGATTTCACCAGCATTGAAAACGGTATCCAAATCGGCTTCTGTTAGTCCGAAATTTTCAATATCTAAAGTTGGGGAGTAGGTTCTTCTGTCTCGAACTGGGTTTGTTTTGGTAAACAAGTGCCCTCTCATCCTGTAGCCATCAATAAGTTTGATAACTTGAAATTCCTTTTGAAGATATTCTGGCATTTGGGCAGAAACACCTTCTACAATTTCACCATCCAATCCGTAGTTTTCACTGCCAAAATCGTAACCTTGGAAAAAGGCTCTCCAACTAGGCTCTACGGCATCAGGGTTTTCAAGGTATTGCTCGTATAAATCTGCAAAAAATGCGGTATGTGCTGCGTTTAAAAATGAAAATCTATCCATTGTTTGTTTTAATCCCGTGTAGGTTTAGTCAAAATATTTTTCAAAAATACAACATTTGATAAAATTAGAAGTTGGTTTAACTATATTTATAGCACGAAAACCTGCTAAATAAACATGTTTTAATTATTTGTTAATTTATTACCAATTCCTCATTTTTATGAATACATTTTTCTCAATTAACAAAAAATATACATTGCTTTTTAGCATCTTCTCGTTTTTTGCTTTTTCATCAGTAGCACAAAACAATGATAGCCCGTTCTGGGAAAACGTTCGGTTTGGTGGTGGCCTTGGCTTAAACTTTAGCGACAACTTTTTTAGTGGAACCGTTACACCTAGCGCCATTTACCAGTTTAACAGAAGTTTTGCAGCCGGATTAGGACTAAACGCCACATTCAATAGCCAGAAAAACACTTACAAGTCCACAATTTTGGGTGGCAGTTTAATTGCACTCAGTAATATTTTTAATGCATTTCAACTTTCGGCAGAATTCGAACAGCTCCATGTAAACCGAAGGTACAATGTAAACCTGAATATTGAAGATGACAGCTATTGGTCGCCCGCCTTATTTTTTGGAGTTGGTTACAGAAGTGGCAACGTAACCTTTGGCGTGAGATACAACGTACTGCACGACAGCAACAGAAGCATTTACACAGACCCCTGGATGCCTTTTGTTAGGTTTTATTTTTAATTCATAAAAAAATTAATTTTCACCTCTCCTCCCAAAACTGACTTTTATCATATTTAGCATTCTTCATCTTTAGTAAATTTGAGGGAACTCAAATAAGACAATTTTATCCTAATTCAAGAATCACTAAAAGATTGATAACATGAAACGTTCGCTCTTTCACATTACCCTGACATTTTGCAGCACTTTTTTGCTTATTTCATGCTTTAACAACAAAGAAAAACACTATGAAAATTCGGCCGACATTCCTGTAAGCAGGGAAATGGTTGCCGAACTCACATCGCCACCCCATGTACCCACTCCCGTTGGAAGACGACAAGCAAAGAAACTAATCGTTAAAATGGAAATCCTTGAAAAGGAGGGCGAAATGACCGATGGGGTTACTTATGTATATTGGACCTTTGGAGGCACCGTGCCCGGAAGTTTTATCAGAACCCGCGTGGGTGATGAAGTGGAATTCCATCTGCAAAATCACCCCGACAACAAATTGCCCCACAACATCGATTTGCATGCTGTAACTGGCCCTGGTGGCGGTGCCGAATCGTCGTTTGTGGCACCCGGCCATGAAAAAACATTTTCGTTCAAAACCTTAAATCCCGGACTTTACGTTTACCACTGTGCCACAGCGCCCGTGGGCATGCACATTGCCAATGGCATGTACGGGTTGATTTTGGTTGAACCCGAAGGCGGTTTGCCTATTGTCGATAAAGAATACTACATCATGCAGGGCGATTTTTATACCAAAGGAAAAAACGGCGAACGTGGCCTGCAACCCTTCGATATGCAAAAAGCCGTTGACGAAAAGGCCGATTACGTCGTATTCAATGGAAGTGTTGGTTCGCTAACAGGAGATAATGCCATTACGGCTAAAGTAGGCGAAACGGTGAGGCTTTTTGTAGGCAACGGTGGCCCCGGTTTGGTGTCTTCGTTCCATGTTATTGGTGAAATATTTGACAAAGTACACATTGAAGGTGGCGACAAAATAAACGAAAATGTACAGACCACTTTGATTCCCGCAGGCGGTGCCGCCATCGTAGAATTTACGGTTGATGTACCCGGAACCTTTATTTTGGTAGACCACTCCATCTTCAGGGCTTTTAACAAAGGGGCGCTGGGCATGCTGAAAGTGGAAGGCGAAGAGGATATAAAAATATATTCGGGTGAGTTACGGGACGATATTTACCTTCCGGAAGGCGGCGGAATTCAAGAAATGCCAACCACCGATGAGATTGTGGAAGCCGAAATACCCGCAAAAAATTTGGACGAACAAATGAAATTCGGAAAACAAATTTACATGCAAACCTGTTTTGCTTGCCACCAAGCCGAGGGCCAAGGTGTTCCCAATGCGTTTCCGCCATTGGCAAAATCAGATTATTTGAATGCCGATGTGAATAGAGCGATAAACGCCGTTGTTAATGGATTAACTGGCGAAATTACCGTAAACGGCCAAAAATACAACAGTGTTATGACCCGCCAAATGTTGTCTTCTGAAGAAATCGCCAACGTACTCACTTATGTTTACAACAGTTGGGACAACAATAAAACGGTAGTTACCAAAGCCATGGTAGATAAAGTAAAAAATCGATAAATAGAGAATTATGAAAGCTCCATCCTTCAGATTAATGTTTGTTTTATTAGTGTTTCAAATGGAGTTTTATGCCCAGCCTGAAGGTATGGTTTTCATTAAAGGCAGTCGTTACATTCCGTTGTACGGTCGCGATTCCACAGTAGTTGAAGTGAACGATTTTCAAATGGATGTTTACCCCGTTTCCAACGCCGATTACATGGCCTTTGTTCAAAAATACCCCAAATGGCAGAAAAACAACGTCATTTCACTATTTGCAGACAAAAGCTATCTGTCCAACTGGAAAAGCCATTCAGAATTGAAAGCGATTGAAAATCCCAACAGCCCGGTCACCTACGTATCGTGGTTTGCAGCCAAAGCCTATTGCGAATGCCAAGGCAAGCGATTGCCCACCGTTGATGAATGGGAATATGTAGCCATGGCCGACGAAACCACCAAAGATGCGCGAAACAAACCATCATACAACCAACAGATTTTGACGTGGTACGAAACGCCACGAACCAACCAAAACGCTATTGGAAAAACACAAAAAAATGTTTGGGGTGTTTACGATATGCACGGTTTGGTTTGGGAATGGACGCTGGACTTCAACTCGGTTTTGATTACGGGCGAATCGAGAAAGGATGTAGACAAAGACTCAAATTTGTTCTGCGGAAGTGCCGCTGTTAACGCCACCGATTTGATGAACTATGCTGCCTTTATGCGCTACGCTATCCGTGGCAGTTTAAAAGCAAAATATTCGATGAAAAACTTGGGATTCCGTTGCGTAAAAGACATTTTAAAATAACCCATTATGAAATCACTAAAACATATCACCTTTATATTATTTGCACTATTTATGCTCCAAAATTGCAATTCAGGCAAAAAAGACCAAACGGCACAGGTTTACCAATGCCCCATACAATGTAAAGGCTCAAAAACCTATAATGAAACCGGAAGCTGCCCCACTTGTAAAATGGATTTACAGCCTATTGAAAACTCTTCTGAAAAAGCAATTGATGATGGCCCCATTTCCGAAGCTTCCATTTTTAACCTCACCTCCACTTGGCATACCGAGGAAAACGAATCCATTCAATTGGAAAACCTAAAAGGAAAAACTTTGGTAATGGTGATGATTTACACCTCGTGCAAAGCCGCTTGCCCCAGATTGGTGGCCGATATGCGGAATATTGAAGCTAAAATTCCGGACGATAAAATTGAAAATATCCAATTTATTATGGTGAGCATCGACCCAGAAACCGACACGCCTGAAAAACTAAAAGCCTTTGCCATAGAAAACCTAATGGACGGCGCACAATGGACATTTTTACAGGGCACCGAAAGCGGTGTTCGTGAATTTGCCAACGTACTTTCGGTTAAGTACAAAGAAATTTCTCCGATAGATTTTTCGCATTCCAACATCATTTCGGTGTTTGATGCAAAAGGCGAACTGGTGCATCAACAGGAAGGTTTGGGCGTTGACAACCAAGCGACTATTGAGAGTATTTTAAAAGTCACCCCATAACTTCGGAAAATTATTTCCAAAATTCATCATTCAGATTATCCTCAAATTTTTCATCGGGCCGATGGATTTTTTCAATTTGCAATAATTGTGCTTCAGTCGCTACGTTTTGAATCTCCGGAAACAATACGCGTTCTTCAAATCTAATATGATTATCCAGTTCTTCTTCTATTTTACTGAGTGTTTCAACATGCTCAATTTCTGCTGCAAACAATCGCCCCAATCTTCTGTGGTCGGCCAAAGCGCGTTTCAACAATTTATGGTCGCTTTCCAAAATGGGGAAAATGTGTTGTTCTTCCATTTCAAAATGGGGAATTAAATGGGTTTTGTAAAACCAAAGAGCATAACTCCCGATGCGGTGCGCTTCTACGTTTTTGTTTAATCCCATTCTTATTTTCCAAGACAAAAGCAAACCGTGATGATGTTCGCGGCTTAGAGGTTGCAAGGCTTTATGTCGTTTAAGAGGTTTCCGTTCCATATATCTTTCTTTTTAAAATGTTAACTGTAATCCCTAAAATACCCAAAGGCAAAAGTGTGCTCGATGTAAACAGCAGTATGAAATAATTTGACAAAATGCCCACTCCAAAATACAGCATTACCCCTTGCAACATTAACAGCAATTCGGTTAGCACAAATCCCAAAATAAAAAGGAGCAGACTAAGTTTAAGAATAAAATTGAAATTAGTCAACCTGCTTTGCAAAATAAAACCGAACAAAAACCCGGTAATGGCTCCAAGCATCAGCAAATGGATAAACCCGATAACCAAATTGCGCTGTTGATAAGCCGCAGCGGCAATTTCGGGCACCAGAGATAGCGATTGCAGTACCATTTTAAGCACCAAACTAACCAAAGCAAAACAAAAAACAGCAATGGTAAGTTTCGTGTTGTTTTTTATGAATGACTTTCGATATGGTTTTATCAATTTAATTAAAAGCACCAAGGTCAACAACTGCAATAAAACGCCTAAACCATTAATCCATAAGAATATTTTCAAAGGCACAAACCAATAAACGGGCAACGCCATGGTTAGCATAGTAGAAGCCAATAAAAGTTGAAAAAAGCGCTTGAAAGTTGGGGATGGTTCCAATTTCAATTTATAAAAAAACACGGCCAAAACGGCAATAAGAAACCAGCCGTTAAACTGAAAATGCAAAAAGAACTGAATAGCAATTTGGTAAAAGGCCGAAGCTTGCCCCTGCATAGAAACCGCAGGCCCCAAACACCACACACCAATTGTTGAAATCAGCATAAAAACCAATGACGTTTTTAGTAGTTTTTCGGCAACGGGCTGTTCAGTTTTTTGGTGTTTCCAAATTAAATACACAAAATAATAACTACAAAAAATGTGCAATGTGGAAAACGCAATGGAAACTGCCGCATACCCTTGAACCGGAAAACTAAACATCATTCCAACTACAGCCAATTGGGTGAGCCAAAACAGTCTATTGAAAACAGCCTTTTTCTCAGGCACAAAAAAATGCGCAAACAATACGTAAAGCATTAAATACACCCAGCCCAACATGGCTACATGCGAATGCGCATGTGTTAAAAACCGAAAATTGAAACCTACCTCGCCAACAAATGCGTAACGCAACACCACCCCCGTTAAAGCGGCCACTAAAAAATTGATTAAACAGGTTACAACAAGGTTTTTAGGCATTTCAGTTTTTATAAATTGATTTTATTTGTTTTCAAACAAGCAAATTTACTCGATAAAAAAATTCCAGAAAAGTTGGCCTCTCTGGAATTTAAAAATATAAAACTAGATTTAAAGGTTGCTATGCAACAGTTATTCTTTTGTAAACTGCTGTTCTAGTTTTATTGCCTTAGGGAATAAAATATTGTTTTCTAAATGAATGTGAAGATGCAAATCTTTTTCAAACTCGTCCAACATCGCGAAGGTTACACGATAAGTGTTACACGCGTCGGCGGGCGGATTGTAATTATTGGTAAGCTCTGCTATTTTTCTAAAACGTTCGCCTTCGTTATCGTGTTCTTCCATCATCATGGCAATGGGATTTTCAACCGTTCCAAAATGTGGTGCTTCCACTCCACCTTGATTGATTACTGCCGAAACCATTTTCTTTACAAAAGGAAACAGAATCAATTCCTCCTTTTTCATGTGGGCGGCCAACTCTCCTGCCGAAGCCGTAAAAAGTTCATTAATTTGAAACAGTTCAGGATGCCTTTCTCCATGCACTCGGCATAACTTATCTAAAAATTGACGCAACACCGGTACTTTTTCTTCCACGTACCTGTGATGTTTCTTTTCAATATAATCTACCAACAAATCCACGGGCCAAGATTTATAATCGATAGATTGGTCGGTTTTCGAGTTTAGCAAAGCTTCAAGTTCATCCAATAATTGATTGGCATCAATCCCTTTTTTATTACAAACCTCTTCGATAGTTCTGTGCCCTTTACAGCAAAAATCGATACCGTATTTGCTAAAAATAGCAGCTGTTCTATAATCATCGGCCACAAATTGACCGATTTGTTTTTGGGTGTTATTGCTTAATATTTCCATAATATTATTTATTTCGGATGTTTTTATCCTATTTATATTCAAATTTTTTTAAACCCTTAAAAATGAGGTCCCAGATTTTATGTTAAGTGCTAATTCTTCTAAAGTGGTATTTTCTAACATCATTTTCAACTCTTCCCTAACCCCTTTAAATTTATCGTGTACCGGGCACGGGTGGTTTTCATCACATTTTTCCAGCCCCAATCCGCAACCACTATAAATACTATCGCCGTCAATGGCATTTACTATTTCGGCCAATTTAACCTTGGCTATTCTATGCTTTTCTATTTCAAAACCGCCGTAAGCCCCTTTTATGGAATTTATTACGTTGTTTCTAACCAGTGCCTGTAAAATTTTGGCAGTAAAAGCTTGGGGCGAATTAATTTCGCTTGCAATTTCTTTGGGGCTTACACGTTGCCCCTCATAAGATTTGGTTGCAATAAATATGGCCGCCTTTATACCATATTCACAAGCTTTTGAAAACATATTGATTATTTATTTCGAAACAAATTTAGAAAGAAATTTTAAACAGGACAAATTTATCTTTATTAAAATTCAATATTTATTTTTAAACCACACTTTTTGCCATTCTCGCCTTAGGATTAAAAACGAAACGTCTTCTGAAAGTTTTAGTACATCTTCCCCATCCAAAGCTTTAACGGCATGCTCCGAAACATCGATAATATAAAGTAAATTGAGGTATTCGGTAAATTTTTCCTGAATGAGTTTATAAACCGTTTCGTGAAGCATCAATTTTAAACTGGATGGCAAAATATCCTCATGGAAATCTAAATCGATATTAGCCAAAAGAAAATCTTTATTGAGCTGAAAAATTAGTTTTTGGTAGAGGTTGCACTGATTGGCTTCCTCAATCAAATCATCAAAAGTTGCAGGTAATTGCATTATACAGTGCGGTTCATTAAACTTAAACCAAAACGTTTTAAAAGTTCTTTTTTCTCTTCTGAAACATTCAGGATTTCCAAGGTTTTGAATGCTTTTTGTGTGTATTCATCAATCGCTTTTTTTGTAACTTCAGCAGAACCCGACGATACAAAAGCCTTTTTCGCAACCTCTATTTTAACATTGGTATCTTTTGGGGTTTCCGAAAACAAAGCCATTAATTCTTCCCTTTCATTTTCATTTGAAAACTCCAACGCCTTCAAATACAAATACGTTTTTTTGTTTTCAATAATATCGCCGCCCACTTGCTTCCCAAAAGTTTTGGGGTCTCCAAAAGCATCTAAGTAGTCGTCCTGCAGCTGAAATGCAATTCCCAAATTTCTTCCAAACTCATAAATGGCTTGCTGGTCTTCATCTGAAGCTTTAGCCACAATCGCTCCCATTTGCAGCGCAGCCCCAATTAAAACGGCCGTTTTGTACCCAATCATTTTTAAATACCCAGGGACTGATACATCGTTTCGGGTTTCGAAATCCATATCGTACTGTTGGCCTTCGCAAACCTGCAATGCCGTTTTGCTGAACAACTTGGCCAGTTCCAGGAACGTATTTGGCTCATAATTTTCAAACAATTGGTAAGCCATAATCAGCATGGCATCGCCCGAAAGAATCCCCGTATTTACATCCCATTTTTCGTGCACGGTTTTTTGGCCTCGACGCAGTGGAGCTCCGTCCATAATATCGTCGTGCACCAACGAAAAATTATGGAACACTTCAATACTTAATGCGGCATTGAGGGCTTCTTTATAATCTCCGTTAAAAATCTCGGCAGCCATTAATGTTAACACTGGTCGCAAACGTTTCCCCCCTAAATTTAAAATATAACCAATAGGGCGGTAAAGGTTTTCGGGTTCTTTTGTTGTGGCGTATTCTTTTAAATAAGCAACAAAATGTTGTTGGTAATCTTCTATTGAAAGCATGTAACAAAAATCGGTTTTTGTCGTCATTATACAAAGTAAAAAACAACAATATTAAATTATCGTTAAAACTCAGGAAACTTTTTTTGTTTTTAAAGTTTCCTGTTGTACTTTTGCCTCGAAATTATGAAGGAAGATATTTTAAAAAGTGCTGTTGATTTATTTTTAAACTATGGGTTTAAAAGCGTTACCATGGACGACATAGCCAGTGCCCAAGGCATTTCAAAAAAAACCATTTATCAATATTTTGAAAACAAAACGGTTCTCGTTGAAGAGGCCGTCATGTATTTGTTCCAAACCATTTCCAGCGGCATAGAAGACATTCGCGACCTAGAGAAAAACCCCATTGAGGAAATTTTGGAAATCAAAGAATTCTTGATGCAACATCTAAAAGATGAAAAATCGTCGCCCCAATATCAGTTGGAGAAATACTACCCAAAGATATTTAAGGACATTAAAGAAAAACAATTTTGCGTTATGGAAGATTGCGTAGCCTGTAACCTAGAGCGTGGCGTAAAACTTGGCCTATACCGAAAAAATATTAACATCGATTTTATCTCCAAAATCTATTTTACCTGTATGATGGCCCTAAAAGACAAAGAACTTTTCCCTTTAAATAATTACTCAATGCTAACACTCAACAACAATTATTTAGAGTACCATTTGCGCGGTATTTGCACCCCAGAGGGCCTTAAACAATTGGATCATCATTTAACAACAAATCAATCATAAAACATGAAGCACAAACTCATTTTAATCTTTGGTTTTCTATTGGTAGTAAAAGGATTTTCGCAAGAAACCCCAACCCGATTCTCACTACAGGAAGCCATAGATTATGCCTTGGAACATAATCGAACGGCCAAAAATGCCGCCCGCGACATTGAAGCCGCCGAAAAGCAAAAATGGGAAACCACAGCAACGGGTTTGCCCCAAATTGATGCAAAAATTGACTACCAAAACTTTTTAAAACAACAGGTATCGCTAATTCCTGCAGAGTTTTTTGGAGGAAACCCCGGCGAGTTTCAGGACGTTATTTTCAGTCCGAAACAAAACATGACCGCTACAGCCACCTTAACCCAAAAGATTTTTGATGGTTCTTACATTGTTGGGCTGCAATCGGCAAAAGTATATCTACAGATTTCAAAAAATGCCAAGGAAAAAACCGATCTTGAAGTTAGAAAAGCGGTTATTGAAGCCTATGGCAATGTGCTTATGGCCGAAGAAAGTGTAAATATTTTACAACGGAATATTGAAACTTTGGAAAAAAACCTGTTCGAAACCCAAAAAATTTACGAAAACGGATTGGAAGAACAGGAAAGCGTGGAACAGCTTCAAATCACCCTTTCGGGCGTGCAGAGCAACCTAAAAAATGTAAGCCGCTTAAAAGATTTAGCATATCAAATGCTGAATATCAACTTGGGTCTCGATATTAATAACCCCACGGTGTTGACCGATAAATTGGAACAATTAACAGCACAAAACATTACCTTGGATTTGCTCGCAACTGATGAAAGCATTGAAAACACCATCGATTACCGTATTGCAGAAAACGACACAAAATCGAAAGAGTTGCTTTTAAAACTCGAAAAAAGCAAAGCGCTGCCTACTTTAAATTCATTTATAAATGGAGGGTATTCGGGTTTTGGCAATGAGTTTAATTTTGCCAACAGCGACCAAGATTGGTTTGGTTTTTCTTTACTAGGTGTAAGTTTAAACATTCCCATTTTCAGTTCATTGGGCAGAAGTGCCGCTACACAACGTGCCAAAATCAATTTGGAAAAAGCTAAAGACGACCTTACCGAAACTGAGCAAAAAATCAGGTTGCAAATTGCTTCCGCGAAAAGCGATTACCAATATGCCGTTGAAGATTACGACAACAAAAAACAAAACCTAAACCTTGCCGAACGTATTGAAGCCAAAAACCAAACCAAATTTTTTGAGGGTGTGGGCTCCAGTTTCGAGCTTAGGCAAGCACAAACACAACTCTATTCGGCGCAACAGGAATTTCTTCAGGCCATGCTCGATGTTATCAACAAAAAGGCTGCTTTAGAAACCGTGCTTAATACCATTAACTAATCACCAATCAAAAAAAAACACTAAAAATGAAACATACATTTTCTTTAATCATAATCGCGCTGCTTTTAGTATCCTGTGGAGGCGAAGCCAAAAAAAACTCTGTTGAAAACGTTTTAGAAAGCAATAATTTAGAAACCATTCGCCAAAAACGCGCGGAATTGGTTAATGAACAAGAAATGACCAACAGCAAAATAAAGCAGTTGGACGACGCCATATCAAAATTAGATACGGTAAGACACGTACCGTTAATCACAACATTTTTGGCAAAGCAGGAAGTTTTTAAACACGTTCTGGAAATTCAAGGTAACGTTACCACAAAAAACCTTTTAGTAATCACCCCAGAGTACAACGGTATTTTAACACAGGTTTACGTAAAAGAAGGACAACGCGTTAACAAAGGACAACTCCTTGCAAAAATAGATGATGGCGGACTTAGCCAACAGCTGGCTCAATTGCAAATTCAGGCCGATTTGGCAAAAACTACCTTCGAGCGCCAAAAGCGTTTATGGGAACAGAACATTGGTAGTGAAATTCAATATTTACAGGCTAAATCGAATTACGAAGCGCAACAGGAAACAGTCAACCAACTTAAAAAACAAGTGGCAAAAACTAGTGTAACCGCTCCATTTTCTGGTACTATCGACGATGTTATCACCGAACAAGGTAGCGTAGTTGCAGCTGGGCAAACCCCTTTAATGCGCTTGGTAAACCTTAACGATATGTACATTGAAACCAGCGTACCGGAAAGCTACATCCCCGATGTCACCAAAGGAAAACACGTTGTGGTCGAGTTTCCTATTTTGGGCAAAAGCGTTGAAACCGAAGTGCGCCAAGCCAGCGACTACATCAATCCGGACAACAGAACGTTTAAAATTGAAGTGGGCATCCCCAATAAAAACGAAAACATCAAGCCCAACTTAACAGCAAAACTGAAGATTAACGATTACACCAATAACGAGGCTATTTTGGTACCGCAGAGTATCATTTCAGAAAACGCCAACGGCGAGCAGTACGTTTACACCATTAAAGATAAAAACGGAAACGACGAAGGTGTTGCCAATAGAGTGATTGTAAAAACGGGCAAAACCCAAGGCGATGTCATTGAAATTTTAGAAGGCGTTAGCAATGGCACCGAAATTATCAAAGAAGGCGCTCGAAGCGTAAAAGACGGACAAACCGTTAAAGTGATTAACTACTAACCAGAAGACTAATGACTAACAAAAAGAACAAAAAACAAGTCGATAAAGAATTTGGTTTGTCGTCGTGGGCCATCAACAACAAAACCACGATGTATGTACTTATTGCTGTATTCTTCTACATTGGCGCTTCGGCATTTTTCGATATGCCCCGAGAAAATTTCCCCGAAGTAAACGAGACTAAAATCTACGTGAGTTCGGTATTTCCCGGAAATACGGCGGAAGACATTGAAAAACTAATTACAGACCCGCTTGAAGACAAGTTAAAAACGGTGAGTAATGTGGTAGAAATCACCTCAACTTCGCAAGAAGATTATGGGATGATTATGGTCGAGTTCGATGAAAACATTACCGTTGAACAAGCCAAACAAAAGGTTAAAGACGAAATTGACACAGAAACCTCTGGTGAAGATTGGCCAACCTTTAACGGCGCAAAAGTAGAGCCCGATGTGTTTGAGTTGAGCCTTTCGGAAGAAATGCCCATTTTAAACATTAATATTTCTGGCGATTATCCTATTGAAAAACTAAAGGAATACGCCGAATACCTTCAAGACGAAATTGAAGATTTATTGGAAATTAAAAAGGCCGATATCCGTGGTGCACAGGAAAAAGAAGTTGAAGTAGCGGTTGATATTTACAAAATGATGGCTGCCAAAGTAACCTTCAGCGATATTATTGGCGCCATAAATAATGGCAACGTTACCATGTCTGCCGGAAACTTAAAAGCCAGTGGGCAACGACGCACCATCCGCATTTTAGGCGAAATAGATAAGCCTTCCGATTTAGAAAATTTTGTTGTAAAATCAGAAAACGGAAACGCCATTTACCTAAAAGATGTGGCGCAAGTATCGTTTAAAGAAGAAGACAAAACTACTTATGCACGCGAATACGGTGAACCCGTTGTGATGCTCGACGTAAAAAAACGTGCCGGAAAAAACATGGTGGCTGCGGCCGAACAAATTCAAGTTATTGTTGAAGATGCCATTGAAAACGTATTTCCGCAAGACTTAAAAGTAAGCATCACCAACGACCAGTCTTCCGTAACCATTGGTCAGGTGGACGATTTGGTAAACAACATCATTTTCGGGGTACTATTGGTAGTAACCGTTTTAATGTTCTTTTTAGGATTTAAAAACGCCATTTTCGTTGGTTTTGCCATCCCCATGTCTATGTTCATGTCGCTCATGATTCTGAACATTTTTGGCTATAGTTTGAATACCATGGTACTTTTTGGCTTAATTATGGGCTTAGGCATGCTTGTGGACAACGGTATTGTGGTGGTTGAAAACGTGTACCGACTGATGGATGAAGAAGGCATGAGCCGCATTGAAGCCGCCAAAAAAGGAATTGGCGAAATCGCCTTTCCTATTATTATTTCTACGGCAACTACGGTAGCTGCTTTTATTCCTCTGGGGCTGTGGCCGGGAATTATGGGTGAATTTATGATGATTTTACCCATCACCTTATCCATTGTTTTAGGGTCATCATTATTCGTGGCTATATTTTTCAACTCGGTATTGGTTTCACAATTTATGAATACCGAAGACAAAGACATGCCTCTGAACAAAATAATCAGAACTACGGTTATCATGGCCGCTATCGGTATACTGGTATTCATTACAGGTGGCGAGTACCGTGCATTGGGAACACTTATGGTATTTACCGCCATCATGCTTTGGGTGTATCGATTGTTTTTAAGAAAATGGGCAAACAATTTCCAGACCAAAACTTTGGTAAAGTTGGAAAGATGGTACGAAAGTCAGTTACGATGGGCGCTTTCAGGTAGAAAACCGTATTTTTTAAGCGTCGGCATATTCCTGTTGCTCATTGTTTCATTTATCACTTTCGGAATTTCACTGGCAACGCAACGAACCAAAGTGGAGTTTTTTCCGGACAATAAGCCTAACCAGATTATTGTTTACATTGAATACCCGCAAGGTACGGCCATCGAAAAAACCAATGCCATTACCAAGGAAATTGAAAAACGGGTTTATAATGTTATCAGTCAAGATCAATACCAAGACAACGGCTACAACTTTTTGGTAGAGAGTGCCGTTTCTCAAGTTGGTGAAGGCGCCGGAAACCCTCAAACCGACGGCGGTTCTGCTGCCGAAATGCCACATAAAGCCAAAATTACGGCTTCCATGCGCGAGTACAAATACCGTCGCGGGGAAGATAGTGAGCTGTTGCGTCAAAAAGTACAGGAAGCCTTGGTGGGCATTTATCCAGGTGTTTTAATTTCGGTTGAAAAAGATGCCAACGGTCCGCCAGCAGGTTCGCCCATCAATATTGAAATTGAAGGTAACGATTACAACGAATTGATTGCCGTGGCCGAAAACATGCGCGAGTTTATCAACACCAAAAATATCCCGGGAATTGATGAGCTTAAAATTGATGTGAATAAAGACAAACCATCGATGCAAGTTTCGGTAGACAGAGAAAAAGCAGGTGAATTAGGAGTAAGCTCAGCCCAAGTAGGCCAGCAATTGCGAAACTCCATTTTTGGAGCTAAAGCCGGAATTTACAAAGAAGGTGGCGATGATTACGACATTTACGTGCGTTTCAACAAAGACAACCGATACAATACCAGTGCACTGTTCAACCAGAACATCACTTTTAGGGACAATACTGGGCAGTTAAAAGAAATTCCACTTTCAACAGTTTCAAAGTACGAAAACACTTCTGGGTTCAGTGCCATCAAGCACAAAGATACCAAGCGTGTGGTAACGGTGTATTCGGCATTGGCACCGGGCTATACCGATGCCGGGGCCATTGTAAACCAGATTCAAAACGAAATGAAAAGTTACGAAGGTCTTCCAGAAGGCATCAAAATTGATTACACCGGACAGATTGAGGAACAGAACAAACAAATGGCCTTTTTAATGGGAGCGTTTTTTACTGGTCTTGGGTTGATTTTCTTTATTTTGATTTTCCAATTTAACTCCGTTTCAAAACCTGCCATCATTATGTTGGCTATTTTCCTGAGTTTTATTGGTGTGTTTGGCGGATTGGTTATCACCGGAAAAGCCTTTGTTATTATGATGACCATGGTGGGGATTATTTCACTTGCCGGAATCGTGGTAAATAACGGGGTGGTGCTGCTCGATTACGCACAACTGCTGATTGACAGAAAGAAAGCTCTTAGAGATTTGGACGACGACCAATATTTAACCAACGAAGATCTGTTTGAAAGCATTGTAAAAGCAGGAAAAGCACGTTTGCGTCCGGTGTTACTTACAGCCATTACCACCATACTAGGGTTAATTCCATTGGCTATTGGTTTGAACATCAACTTCTTTTCGCTGTTTAAAGATTTTAACCCCAACATTTACATGGGTGGAGATAATGTAGTATTTTGGGGTCCGTTAGCATGGACAGTAATTTACGGATTATTAATTGCTACTTTCTTAACACTAATAATTGTACCCGTTTTGTTTTTCCTTTCAATGAAATTGAAAATGTGGTTATTTAAAAATCGTGTTGCCAAACAGGAAGAACCTCTTAATGAAGAAGTTTTTAATATGGATAAAAGGCTAGAGTAACATCTAGTCACAGTTTAAAGCAACAGCTTTTAGTTGCTTTAAAGAGATCCTTTTTCTTAGATAAAAAAGGATTAGTTAATAGCGAAGAAAAGCCCCGACAATTGTTGGGGCTTTTTGATTTTTTCAATGAGTGGCTAAAACTTTTATCTACCCTATTGTAATTACAAAACAGAATAAAATCGCTTTTAAACCATTATATTAAATAACATTTAAAGCTCGACCTACTTTGGTGAAAGCTTCAACGGCTTTATCGATGTGATTTGTATCGTGCGAAGCGGAGAGCTGCACTCGGATTCTAGCCTTATCTTTGGGCACAACCGGGTAGAAAAAAGCTATCACATAAATACCTTCGTCCAACAATTGTGCAGCAAATTCCTGTGCCAATTTAGCATCGTACAACATCACCGGAACAATGGGATGTTCACCAGAAATGATATCGAATCCCGCTTCGGTCATTTTACTTCTGAAACGCTTGGTATTGTTCTGTACTTTTTCAATTAAATCGGTTGAAGTTTTCAACTTATCAAGTACAGCAATTGAAGCTCCTGCAATGGCAGGCGCCAAAGTGTTGGAAAATAAATATGGTCGGGATTTTTGTCTTAGCATCTCCACTATTTCCTTTTTAGCCGCCGTAAATCCGCCGGAAGCACCTCCAAGGGCCTTTCCGTAGGTTCCGGTGATGATGTCTATCCTGCCCATAACCTCCCTAAACTCATGGGTGCCGCGACCTGTTTTCCCAATAAATCCTGTAGCGTGGCACTCATCAACCATCACCATGGCTTCGTATTTTTCGGCCAAATCGCATATTTTATCAAGCTGGGCAATGGTGCCGTCCATAGAAAACACGCCATCGGTAACAATCAATTTTCTTCTCGCTCCCGAAGCAGCTTTCAACTGTTCTTCCAAAGCTTCCATGTTATTGTGCGAATAGCGATACCTTGCCGCTTTGCACAACCGGATCCCATCAATGATAGACGCATGGTTTAATTCATCTGAAATTATGGCGTCTTCTTTTGAAAGAATGGGCTCAAAAACCCCACCATTGGCATCAAAAGCAGCAGCGTAGAGAATACAATCTTCCATGCCTAAAAACTCTGCGGTTTTTTGTTCCAATGCTTTGTGGATATCTTGCGTACCACAAATAAACCGTACCGACGACAGGCCAAAACCATGCGTTTTCATGGCTTCAATACCAGCTTCAACCACATCTGGATGTGATGATAGCCCCAAATAATTATTGGCACAAAAGTTAAGTACTTCACCACCAGCCGTGGTCTTGATTTCGGCGCCTTGTGGCGTAGTAATTATGCGTTCCTTTTTATAAAGTCCAGATGCTTTTATGTCGTTCAGTTCGTTTTCAAGTTGTTGTTTAACCGTTCCGTACATATTTCTAATATTTTAATGATTATAGACTGTTTTTTATGTAGCCATCTTCTCCCTTTGTTCAATTTAACATTTTGAGCCTTTAAAAGCGTATTTTTTTGATTTTCCATGGTATATCCCTTATTAATTCCGAGATAAAGCCAACCAGTTTATAAAGATAAATTTAATTTACTGATTTGACAGTCCATCTTGGAGAGAAAGTTTTATCGATTCAAACAACCTTTACCTGCGTTCATTTATATGTTTTCATTCATTAAATAAAATGCTTAAAAACAAAAAACCTGCAAGCCAAATAAGTATTTCGCCTACAGGTTTTTAAAATTCAACAAACTACAGTTTATATCTCAACCTGATGAATAATCATTAGGCTGTAAATAAACCTTGTACTATTTGGCAATGTTAATTATGATTACCATCCTGGGTTTTGGTTAAGGTTAAAATCTGGAATAATTGAAGTGTCTTTAATTGGAATAGGGAAAATAAGAAACTTGTCTTGCCATGCATTACGTCTTTCTGTTACAAAACGCTTGTAATCAAAATCATTTCCGTTTTTAATAACCTCCATACCTGTTACCAACTTGTCAGTTTGATCAAGTATTTTCCATCTTCTTACATCCCAAAAGCGATGTTCTTCGATAACTAGCTCTACTCTTCGTTCGTTCCTGATTCGCTGTCTGAATTCGTCTTGCGACAAACCAGTTCGTAAATTTGGCATACCGGCTCTTTGCCTAATGGCATTAATGGCATTGTAAGCCTCTGTTGTAGGCCCATTGGCTTCATTCTCTGCTTCTGCATAATTAAGATAGATTTCTGCTAAATGATATTTTTTCCATCTTGATTGAGCTTTTTGCCTATTTTGAAGCTTAGGGTCATGAAACTTTCTTAAGTAGTATCCTGTGTGGGTATTCTTTTTATTTGGAGGTGTTTTTTTAAGCGCATCTGCTCCTCCTGCAAAAGTTTCCACCACATGAATCCTTCCTGCGATATTGTCGTAAAGCGCACCGTTATACCAAACAGTTGCGTAAAACCTAGGATCTCTCCCTTCATAAGGATTATCTGGATCGTATCCTGATTCTGTGTTAATTATGGGTTCTAGGTGATCTTCATCGTTGTAACCTAAAATAGCTGGTTCTCCAGTTGCTACCATATCATAGCTATCCACCAATTCTTGGGTAGGAGTCACCCCTACCTTAAACTGACCTGGCATGCTAGGTAATGCGTTTGTGTTTCTAAAGCTAGGGTGCCCATTGGTCATTCGTTCAAATATGGTTTCTCTATCTCTTGGAGATGGGTTCACGTCGGATCTTGAGAAAAAATACTCTTCATAATCAGGGAAAAGCTGATACTCACCTCCTTGTGTTAATGCATCCAAAGCCTCTTTTGAAGCAGTTGCAGCAGCTTGCCATTTAGCGGTATTGTTTTCAGGATTCCATAGTGGGCTAGCATTGTAAAGCAGAGCTTGCGATTTTACTGCATGAGCCACAGCCTTGCTAAACCGTCCTCGTTCTGGCTCTAGTGTTATCCTAATTGGTAAATTTGGATTGGCTATAGCTTCATCACAATCATTTACTATAAAATCGATACACTCCTGGAATGTAGGCCTAGTTAATGATGTATAATCGAAAGCCGGCGAAAACGGTTCATCGACTATTGGCATTGGTCCATATTGTTTTATCAACTCTAAATAATAAAATGCTCTTAGTAATTGTGCTTCTGCTTTGTACCTTTCTCTATCTTTTTCGGCGCTAATATTGGCAGTTTCAATATTTGCCAAAAATACATTAGCATTTCTTATTCCTGTCCAGAATGTATTGTAATGATTTTTTCCGTGACCAGCAGGGCCATTTTCCAAAGGGTTGAAGCTGGGCGTCATGGACCCAGTTATCCAAATATTCGCAATATTACCGGGTGTATTCCCTACATCGGCATCTTGGCATTCATCGGTAACTCCTGCCAAAAATGTAAAAAAGTGATAATAATAAGAATAAGACGGAATGCTGGAATAAACAGTATTTAAATATGCTTCAGTATGGTTTTCGTCTTGAAACACATCATCTAAGGTTAACCTGCCATCAGGTGTTATATCCAATGCTTTGTCGCAACCCAGTATGAGTGCAGCACTAACTAGTATGTATAAAAATTTATTTTTCATTTTTCTATTTTATTTTTAAAATTTTACATTAACCCCTAAACTGTAAACTTTAATAAGTGGATATGTAAGTCCGTTAGCAGCTTCAGGATCGTAATTTTTGTTTGGTAATTTATCCCAAGTTATCAAGTTTAAACCATTTACGTACAGCCTCATGTTTGCCACACCTTTTAAAGGTACTCGGTATCCTATTTCTAGGTTTTTTAACCTCACATAACTGGCGTCCCTAATAAAAAAGGAGTTTTCTTTTTCACTGGGAGAAGGCTCTGTACTTAATCTAGGAAAACCGATGTGTTCTCCATTTGCAGCACGCTCGGGCGTCCAACTAGACAAATGTTGGCTAAAAAAGTTGTTTTGCCCGCTGGCGTAAGTACCTCTACCTCTATAAAACTTGTCTACATTAGCAACACCTTGAACCAACACACTCAAATCGAAGTTTTTATAAGTAGTACTTAACCCCAAACCGAATGAGGTTTCGGGTACGGTGGAAGCACCTATAGGAGCAATATCTCTTTGATCAACAACACCATCGCCGTTAAGATCTTTATATTTAAAATCTCCCGGTCTGGACTCATGCCCTCCAACAATTTGTTCTGGCGAGTTATCGATTTCTTCTTGGGTTTCGAAATATTTTTCAACTACATACCCAAAATTCTGCCCAATTCTGTAACCTGTTTGCCTGTACCTGTATGCATAATCTTCTGGGAGCAAGGGTTCATCTGCAAATTTTTGCTTGTTTGTAGCGTAACCAACAAATGCCCTTCCTCTAACAAAAAAGTCTGGCGAAAATGCTTTTTTGTAATTAAGTTCTACCTCAAATCCTTTGTTCTCTACAACACCAATGTTAACAGGAGGCAAGGTTCCGTTGGGCAATCCGTTTAGAATTGGAATGGTTCCTCTATTCCTTAAAATATTGTCTCGATTTTCAGTAAACACATCCACTATTAAATCAAATGCATTTAAAAAGCCCATTTCAAAACCAATATTTACTTTTTTGGCTACTTCCCATTGTAACTCTCCATTTTTCAGCTGGTTGATCGCTATTCTTCGTCCTTCGTTCAAACTTGAAGAATATCCTCCTCCGTTTACTGAAATATCATCCAGGTAAAGGAACCTGTCGTTTCCAATACGGTCATTACCTACCTCACCGTAAGATCCTCTAATTTTTAATCGATCTATACCTTTTACATTCCAAAACTTTTCTTTTGAAATTAACCAACCGGCAGAAACAGCTGGAAAAAAGCCAAAACGTCTTCCAGGTGCAAACTGTTCCGACCCGTTATAACCAGCATTAAATTCAAAGAAATACTTACCATTGTACCCATACGTAAACCTTGAGGACACCCCAATAAGGTTATAAGGCAGCTGTTCATTGATTATTCTTTTCTGGTGCTGATAAAGCACAAGAGCACTAACATCGTGCTTTTTAAAAGACCTCTTATAATTTAAATATGCCTGGAAATTGGAAAAACTTTGAAACGACCGGCTTCCGGTAATGTTAAGAGGGGTTTCTACATCGTCAGAAAAATTTCTATAGTAAATCGTATCTTTTCCCGTCGTTGTTTGTTCTATAACTTGAACTTCACGCACATAATTTTTATTGGCATTTAAATTATTGGTAGCTCTAGTATCAAAAGACATTACTGCCTTGGCCGACAATCCTTTAGTGATAAAGTCCAATTTTTGCTCTATTCCAAAAGTAGAGGTTATATTGTTTCGTGTTTGCTGTCTATACCCCGTTCTGTTAAGCAGACCGTATGCTGGGTTAGGAAGTTCAGGAGTTGTTACTACAGCACCACTTGGAGATGTTGGCCCAGGCACATTTGATGGTATATCTAAAATGCCCGCCAATATATTAACAGATGGGGAGGTACCTCCTTGTCCTGTAGATGCTGTACTCACAGAAAATGGCGAATTCTGTTTTTCAACGTAACCAGCCAAGTTTAAAAATGCTTTTAGACCTGGGTTTACCTGCATATCAATATTAGACCTAAAATTATAACGATCTAACTTAAAACTAGGATCGTAATCTAGATTCTTTTCAGTTCTAAATAACCCTCCTTGATTTAAATACCCTGCATTAACATAGTACTTAACAGCCTTACCTGCACCAGAGATATTAAGATTTACCCTCTGTTGCTGAGCAAAATCTTCCATTAAAAGACCTGCCCAATCGGTATCGGGATATCGTTCTGGATCAGAATGTGTTCGGTATGCCTCCAACGCTTCGGCTGAATAAGCATCTCCTAAGCCGTCATTGTTTTGAGCCAAATTTCGCAACGTGGCAAATTCAAAAGCGTTTACTGGTTTTGCTACTCGAGTAAAACTCTGAACACCCGACTCTACCGACAAATTAACCTCTGGAATTTCAGAACTTCCGCGCTTAGTGGTTACCAGAATCACACCATTTGCACCTCTTACACCAAAAATAGCGGTAGATGACGCATCTTTTAAAATGGTTACCGACTCTACTTCGTTTGGATCCATATAGGTTAAATCACGCTCTACCCCATCTACCAAAATAATTGGAGATCTAGCATTGATGGTACCTTGCCCCCTAATAAAAAGCTGGGTAACGTCTCTCCCCGGTTCACCAGAAGTCTGAATGGACGTAAGCCCAGGTAATCGTCCAGCTAGCGTAACTGCCAGGTTTGCCGCTGGACTTTGCTTAAGTTCTTGTGTGCTAATTGAAGAAATAGCGCCTGTTACGGTTGCTTTTTTCTGTTCACCAAAGCCCACAACAACAACTTCGGAAAGTTGTTCACTGTCTTCTTGCAACTTAAAATCAATTTCCACTCGTCCTCCAACTGCTTCCTCAACCGATTGATAACCTATATAAGAAACGCGCAATA
The DNA here is from genome assembly GCF_012037625.1 of Tamlana crocina. Classification (NCBI taxonomy): domain Bacteria; kingdom Pseudomonadati; phylum Bacteroidota; class Flavobacteriia; order Flavobacteriales; family Flavobacteriaceae; genus Tamlana; species Tamlana crocina. The sequence goes on along the minus strand of NZ_JAAVJS010000003.1, from coordinate 151,056 downwards.
CAGCATCTGCTGCGGCTTTTAGGTTATAATTTCCATCAAAATCGGTTACTGTTCCCTTAGTTGTGCCTTTCACCATAACCGTGGCCCCCGGCAAAGGCAAATTACTTTTCTCGTCAAGAATAACTCCTTTAACTTCAAGGAGCTCCTGTCCATATATTGAGCCGCACCAAACCGTGCTCAATAGAAGCATTAAATAAAATTTTGTTAGTTTTTTTCGCATTAGTCTGTTTTTTATATTTACAATAGTTGGTAAAACATCATCTTAACATAGAGCTTAGAAGTGTGGATCTACAAACAACCCTGCAGTTAATTGATATTTTTGGTTAATTTTTGGTTAAATTATAATTTCTAAAACCTTGAGGCATCCTGCCCTTTTGGGTATAAATGAAAAACCATAAGCTTTACCGGGCTTCACAAAAAACATTAAACAACTAAAAAACAAATAGTTAACACCTGAAATTAATGCTTAAAATATTTTTTTTTGAAAATTCAGGAACAAAGCTTTTAGTCCCTCAAAATTGAAGCACTAAAACATTCGGTTTTCTTCAGGTGAATTATCAACAAGATAAAAGTGAATGAGCCAGCCCCCAATAGTATAGACAGGATTAAACAGGATGCTAGTATTTTCTATATAGATTAATTTTAGTGTTTGTAAAAGCGACACTCTTTTATGGATGAGGTTATAACTTACTTACCTCCCCAAGAAGTCTCTGAATGATTATGCTAAATACAACAACTTTATAGACAAGAATTAATATAACAACTACTATTTGCCATGATAAAAACAAATGATTACGGATTAAAGTTTAGTTTAATACTCATGAAGTTCATACCACCAATCCTTATACTTCTTTTTTTTACAAATTGTGCCCAGAATAACATCCATAAAGTTCACCATAGTGTTAACATAAATCAGCTTTACACATCGTATTTAAACTTTGATTGGCAAATAGAAGGACTAAAAAAAAATAAGCAAAGTGCTTACCAAATTATTGTGTATGCCCAAAACCCAAACACAAAGAACACCGCCAATGTCATTTGGGATTCTGGCAAAACAGAAAGCAAACAACAGGCAAGCATACCTTACTCCGGGCCACGTTTAAAAGGTGGATCAACTTATTTATCTGAAGTCTTAATTTGGGACGAAAGCAATACCGTTTCCAAAAGCGAACCACAGCCATTCATAGCGCCTTTAAAATACCCTGAAGACTGGAAAGCCAATTGGATTACTTATGATTATGTGCCCGAGGCTGCTTTACCCATATTTAGAAAGTCATTTGAAATAAACCCGAGCACACCCATTGATTTTGCACGATTACACATTGCCGCACCTGGGTTTTATGAAGCCTACATTAATGGCAAAAAAATAGGAAAGAATGTTTTAGATCCGGCACAAACTAATTATGACGATTATGTTTTTTATTCGACTTATGATATTCCTGTAGAACAGTTCACCCCCTCAAACGTTATGGGTGTAATGCTTGGAAACGGTTGGTACAATCAAAACTTAGTTTGGTCAAAAGCCATGGCTTACGGCCAGCCAGTTTTCATTGCCCAATTAGAAGTACATTATACCAATGGCCAAAAAGAAATTATTGAAACCAATAGTTCCTGGAAATGGCACGAGGGGCCAATAACTTTCACAAACATATACGCCGGCGAACACTATGATGCCAGAGCAGAAGTAGAAAATTGGCTAAGCCCCAACTTAGATGCCACTGGGTGGATTAATGCCAAACCATCAAAAAATCACCCCACAAAAATCATAAAACAATTTGCCCAACCCATAAAGGTTATGGACAGTATTGTTCCCAAAAAAATTAAGTCTTCAGAGAATGGCTCTTATATTTTTGATTTTGGGCAAAACTTTACCGGATGGGTAAAATTGCAAGTAACAGCTAACAAAGGCCAAGAAATAACTATGCGCTTTTCTGAAGAGCTAGATAAAAAAGGGCAAATGGACTTTAGATCTACTGGTGTAAAGGCCACAAAAAATATCCAAACTGAAAAATACACGGCAAAGGGCACTGAAATGGAAACTTGGGAACCTCGATTTACCTATCATGGTTTTAGATATGTAGAGGTTTCTGGATTAAACAAACAGCCATCTAAAGACCTCTTAACAGGTATGGTGGTTTACTCTTCAATGAATGAAACGGGGCAATTCCACTCGTCTGAACCAAACATTAATAAACTGCACGAATTAACCAATTGGACATTAAAAAGTAACTTACAAGGCATACCCACAGATTGTCCGCACCGAGAAAAATGCGGATGGACCGGTGATGCCCATGCCTTAGCAAAAACATTGATCTATAATTTCGATGCCCAAAAATTCCTAACAAAATATATATTCGATATGAGGTCTTCTGGGCGTAAGGCCCAAAGAGAGCTTTATTTTGGAAGAAATTTTCATGACCGTAGCATTATTACAAAACCAAAGGGCATTACCACCATGATTGCTCCAGGCAGAAGGACAAGCGGTGTAGCCTCTCCCGATTGGGGAACAGCCATTGTTCAACTACCATGGTATTTGTATTTGCATTATGCAGATAAAGCCGCCCTTAAAGCATTCTACCCAGACATGAAAACTTGGGTTGAGTATGTTCATGCCAAAAACGAAAATGGCATAATACCCCACGGCTTAGGCGACTGGTGCCCTCCAGGCGGCAATGTGAACATTGATTGCCCTGTTCCTATTAGCTCGTCTGCCTTCCATATTCTTGATGTGTCTATAATGAAAAAAACAGCTGCCGCATTAGGTTTAATAGATGATGAAAAGCATTATTCAGAAATGGAAAAAAATCTTATTTTAAGTTTCAATCAAACTTTTTTAAACAAAGAGTCAGTAACTTACGGCAGCCAAACCGCTAATAGTTTGGCTTTAGACATAGGAATTGTACCAGAGCAATACCAAACTGGCGTAGCCAAGGCCATTGTTGATGAAAGCCACAACAAATTTAACGGATTTTTAAATACTGGCATTTTTGGTATCTCTAGAATTTTTAAAGTATTGTGCGAAAATGGTTTTGAAGACGAAGCCTATAGACTCCTTTCGAAAAAGGGGAACCACAGTTTCGAAACCATGTGGCAACACTACGATGCCACCACTTTATGGGAAATACTTCCAACCAGCACTGATGATGAGCTTTACGATGTTTTAATGCTTCGTTCGCACAACCATCCCATGCAGGGCGGGTTTGATGCTTGGTTTTATTCTGGTATTGCAGGCATCAACCCTTCTGAAGAACAACCTGGATTCGAAAAAATTATACTCAAACCCTATTTAACAAAACAATTGCAGTATGCTGAAGCCTCTTACAACACAAAATACGGGACTATAGAAAGTAAATGGAAAAACGAGAACGATACTTTTATATGGGAAATCCAAATCCCTAAAAACAGCTCTGCAGAAGTATTTCTTCCTACTTATGGCAAGAACGTTTCCTTACTTATAAATGGAGAGAGCGTAAATTTGAATGTTTCAAAAAGCATGTTCTCATCAATAGGAACTTTTGAAGATGGACATTATATTATTGAAATGACACAAAAAAAGAACTAACAACCTGCAAAAGCGCAGCCAAGTACATTTAAATTTTTGTCATCAATTAACCGAGGCGCTAATAACATTCTATTTAGCACAAGTTCGACATAACCATTTATCCTTAAACCACATCATTAGCAAATTAATGGACTGTATCAAGTTGAGCGGATTGAAACCGAATTGAATTCTCGTTTTTCTCTCCTTTCAACTTGTGCTTTACAAGGTACTTTAAAAAACATTTTTCTTTTCAACCAATCAAGGCTACAATAGCCTATTTTATTCAAAATACTGGCGCAAACACTGAATTTTTAAAAATAGATCTCACGTTATTTAATATCTTATCGAGATAACACCAACTTTAAGCGTGTCAACAATCCTATAAAAAGCCCCTAGATTAAAAATTAATCTAGGGGCTTCCCATTTTAGTCTATCTATAAAAATTATATCAAAACTATATCATTAAGTCAAAAATTTAATTGAATTAACGTTTCAGGTAAATTCACTCTAATTTCATTACTTCACTTCCTGCTAACAAAAAGGCTCCTGTACCATAGTTTTGCCAACTCTTTGCGCCAGCCCCAGTTGGTGCATCTCCAATATTTTGTACCCAACCTACCATACCGTTTTCTTGCTGACAATCTTCAAGTGCCTCCCATGCCTTTTGTATCGTTGGCATGAATTCTTGTTTAGAAAGCAACTTGTTGTTAACTCCCCACGCTAAAGCAAATGTAAAAAATCCGCTACCACTCGTCTCTCCATGAGTATAAGAATCTGGATCTAAAAGACTCGTTCTCCATAAACCATCTTCAGACTGGATCGATTTTAATTTAAAAGCCATTTCTTTAAACAAATTTTCATAAAAAGCTCTGTGTTTATAATCTTTGGGCATATCATCCAAGACTAAGGCTAACCCCCCTAAAACCCATCCGTTCCCTCGAGACCAAAATATTTTTCTTCCATTCTCGGCTTTTTTATCATTTTTATCTCCCTTCCAGACAAAGCGGAGGTCTCTTGCAAAAAGGTGCTCCTCCTGATCATAAAGTAAATTATACGTTTCCATATAATATTTATGCATTTCATCTAAAAAAGAAGAATCGTTTTTATACTTGGAGTAACTCGCCAAAACAGGAGGTGCCATAAACAGGGCATCGCACCACCACCATAAAATATGGGTTAAACTGTCTTTAGGGCCTTGTCTCCATGGGTTGGGTTCAAATAAGTGTTTATCAATAAAAGTGGTGGATGGCTCTAAGTTCACCAAATCCTTTCTCGTGCCGTCTATGTATAAATATGGATAGACAATGGCAATATCGTCTGCATGATGGTAGCGTTTAAGCGTTTCCCACTGGTTATTATATCCCATGGTTTTTAGAGCTGCAAGAAATATTTGATTTTTAGTGGCTTGATGGGCACGCACCACCCCTGTATAATAGGCACCATTGGTCCAATCTGTTGGAGAAATGGCAAAAATAGGATGTTGTTCCTGCCATTCTAAAGCCTTTACCATTTTATCTTCTATGCTTGCACTCTGCGAAATTAATTTGCAGGACGTTATGGCCAATACCCCAAAGGCAACCAATGCTTTTAAATACACTTTTTTCATTATTCTTAATTTATCTTTTAATATTAAACCGTACTCCAAAAAAACAAAAACAAAACACGTTATCCATCCTGTCCCTTACAGGTTAGAACAGCAACCCTATTCCACAGGATACTTTATTTTATAAACCATTTTATATTGCACATTAGTTTATTACTAAATAAAAGTAAAGTAAATAATTATGAAACTGATTAAAATTAACGCCTTTAAAATTACTTTAGCTGTAATGGCCATAATGTGCACTTTCAATTGTTCTAACTCCAAAAAACACCATGTACCTTGGAAATTATTGATTGATGGCAATACAACCAATGGATGGCATATTAAAGGAGGTACAGCCACATACAAAGTTAAAGATGGCGTTATAACAGGAACTACTGTAGCAAATACCCCAAATACGTTTTTATCAACCAATGAATTTTACAGCGATTTTATACTAGAATTAGAATTCTTGGTTCCCCAAGGCATGAACTCGGGCGTACAAATAAGGAGCAATAGTTTTCCATATTACCAAAATGGACGCGTACATGGTTATCAAGTTGAAATAGATCCCTCAAAACGGGCTTGGACTGGAGGTATTTACGATGAAGGCAGAAGAAAATGGCTAAACCCATTAAAAGAGAATACAAAAGCACAACAAGCGTTTTCGCAAAACGAATGGAACCATTTTCGAATAGAAGCTATTGGCGACACCATAAAAACATGGATAAACAATGTACCAGCATCCTTTTTAATTGATGACAAAACGGCTTCTGGGTTTATTGGCCTCCAAGTACACCGTATTTTCGAAGAAAATCAAGCTGGAAAAAATATCTCTTGGAGAAACATTAAAATTCTAACTGAAGATTTAGAGAAATACACCAAAAACACCCCTTTACAACCTGTTGTAACCAAAAACCAAATAACCATGGAGGAAAAACGCACCGGTTGGAAACTGCTTTGGGACGGAAAAACTACCAAAGGTTGGCGAGGTGCCAAATTAGACTCATTTCCAGAACAAGGCTGGCAAATTAAGGATGGTGAACTTATTGTTCTTGCCTCGGGCGGTGCCGAATCTGCTGCAGGCGGAGACATTGTTACCGAAAAACTATACGGCGACTTTGAGTTAAAAGTAGATTTTAAGTTAACACCCGGAGCCAATAGCGGTATAAAATATTATGTCGATACCGAAATAAACAAAGGCCCTGGGTCTTCAATAGGGTTAGAGTATCAAATTCTAGATGACGCCCTGCACCCAGATGCAAAATTAGGAAGCCATGAGGGCAGCAGAACAGTTGCTTCCCTTTACGACCTAATCCAGGCAGATTCTATTAAACCAATTAACCGGATAGGCCAATGGAATACTGCTCATATCATCTCAAAAAACAACCATGTAGAGCATTGGCTTAACGGTACAAAGGTTTTAGAATATGAGCGCGGTAACGATGTCTTTAAAAAATTAGTTTCAGAAAGCAAATACGAAAAATGGCCAAACTTTGGGCTGCTAGACAAAGGCCAAATATTACTACAAGACCATGGAGACCGTGTAGCTTTCAGAAATATTAAAATTAAAACTTACTAAAACATGAACTCTCGAAGAGATTTTATTAAAAAGACAGCATTAACAGGGGCAGCTATAACGCTCACTAATTCGGCCATGGCGATGTCTGCTAAAAGTTATAACAAGATTATAGGTTCAAACGAACGTTTAAACATTGCCATTGTAGGCTTGGGTCGCAGACTTCCAGCTTTTAAGGAACCCATCGCTCTAAAAGAAAGTAACGTTAAACTATCTTATTTATGCGACGTCATGGAAAGTCAACGCCTAAAAGCCCATAAAGATTTCAAAAAAATTATTGACTACACCCCTACACTAGAAAACGACTTAAGAAAAGTTTTAGATGACAAAAATGTAGATGTTATAATAAATGCCACACCAGATCATTGGCACACCCCTGGTTCCATTATGGCCATGCAAGCGGACAAACATGTTTACGTTGAAAAGCCCTGCAGCCATAATATGAACGAAAACGAACTACTCGTAAAAGCATCAAAACACTACAATAAAATTGTACAAATGGGAAATCAGCAACGATCTTCTGGGCATACCGTTGAGATTATTAAAGAAATACATAACGGAGTTATTGGAGAACCATATAAGGCTGTTGCTTTTTACAATAACACCAGAGGCGAAGTACCACTACAAAAGCCCGCACCAGTACCAGCAGGCTTAGATTGGGACTTGTGGCAAGGGCCCGCCCCACGAAGGAAGTACACCTCAGAAACATGGAACTATAATTGGCACTGGTATGGCTGGGAGTATGGAACGGCCGAAGCTGGAAATAACGCCACACATGAGTTGGATGTTGCACGTTGGGCTTTACAAACCGATTTACCAAATCATGTATACGTAGAAGCCGAAAAACGGCATTTTGTAGAGGATGGCTGGGAAATGTATGATGATATGGAAGCTACCTTTAAATTTCGAGACAATAAAATAATAAAATGGGACGGCAAGTCCAGAAATGCCTATGGCACATATGGCCCTGGAAGAGGTACTATTATATATGGAACTAACGGGGCTGTTTTTGTTGACAGAAGCAAATACATTCTTTACGATCGTGGCGGTAATATCTTGAAGGATAGCGAATCTGAAACAAACGAGTCGGGAACAGCTTTAGGTGGAGGCGGGCAGACTTCAACCAAACATGTTCAAAACCTTTTTGATGCCATTCGAGGCAAATCGCCACTAACGGCTCCCATAGAAGATACCAGTATTAGCATGGCAATGGTGCATTATGCCAATATCGCATTCAGAATAAACCAAGCTTTCGATATTGACGATAAAACAGGGTTTATGTACAACAGAGCAGCTATGGCGTTGTGGGGTAGAAATTATGAAAAAGGATGGGAAATACAATTTTAACATGAATAGAAGAAAATTCTTAATAAACGGAACAGCAGCATCTATAACACTAGCGGCCAGCACAACCATTTTAGCTCAAGTAGCAAGCTTTTCCAACAAGAAAATAAATATAGGTATTATTGGCACAGGAGCTAGAGGCGCTGGTTTAATACCCTTTATAAACGAAATAGAAAACCTGAATGTTTACGCCTGTTGCGATGTTATTCCATTTCGATTAGAACAAGGGCTAAAAAGAGCAGGAAATAAAACAAAAAGTTACACCAATTATAAAGACCTATTAAAAGACAAAGCTATTGATGCTGTGATAGTAGCCACTCCATTCAGCACACATTCACAAATAGCTATCGATGCGGTTTCTGCGGGCAAACATGTGTATTGCGAAAAAACCATGGCAAAAGGATACAACGGCATCAAAAAACTAATAAACAAAGTAAAAACCTCAAAGGTTATATTCCAAACTGGCCATCAATACCATAGCTCTAGGTTATATACTCATGTTGTTCAACTAATAAAAGAAGGGAAGGTAGGTAAAATAGCGGCCTTTGAATGCCAATGGAATCGAAACCACTCTTGGCGAAAACCTGTACCCGAACCCAGCCTAGAGCGAGCCATCAACTGGCGTATGTACAGGGAATATTCTGGAGGCCTTGTGGCAGAATTATGTTCGCACCAAATAGACTTTGTTAACACTGTTTTAGATGCAAACCCCATTCAAGTTATGGGAACAGGAGGTATCGATTTTTGGAAAGACGGACGTGAAACTTACGACAACATCCACCTAACCTATAGTTACCCCAACGGCATTGAAGCTAAATTTTCGTGTATTTTGAGCAACGCCAAAGACAGGTACCAAATAAAAGTAATAGGAAATAAGGGAACCTTAATTCTAACAACCACTTCTGCAAGGTTTTATCCAGAGGACGAAAAATCAAAAAAAGCTCCCGTTATAAGCCAAGATGTAGATGGCGTATCGGGCGCTACCATGCAAAAAGATGAGGTTGCTTATTATGAACCTATAAACATAACTCACGAAAACCCTAGCAAACAAGCGCTACTCGATTTTAGAAACAGCATTTTAGATAATACAACACCCGTTTCAAACGTAATTACCGGAGCAAGGGCTGCTTACTGCGTACAAATGGGGATAGATGCCATGCGAAATAATAAAATCGTAACATGGAATTCTGAATTTGGAGTATAAATTTTTGCTATGAGTTTAAAGTCGTTACCTAATTTCTAAACACTACAGAAGGCTTAAAACATTATCCCGCCTGCCGTTTATAGCTATTTATATATTCGGTAGGTGTTTGTCCAAATTGCTTTTTAAAACAAGTCCTAAAGTATTTTGGATCTGAAAAACCTACCATAAAAACAACCTCGGTAATTGAATACTTTCCTGATTTTATGAGGTTTGACGCACGTTTTATTCTAATTGTTCTCATGAACTCTGATGTAGATTGACCTGTGATAGACTTGATTTTTAAATGTAATGCAGAGCGGCTCATTCCTATATCCATTGCAAATTGTTCCACAGAATAGTCTGTGTTATCAATATTTTTTTTGACTATTTTCAGACATTTCTTTAAAAATTCTTTGTCAAGCTTATTGGACAACTCTTTCCAAGTGGAGGACGTTGGCTTGGTTTTAAATTTTTCTGCCCATTGTTTTTTAGTCTTCAATATGTTTCCAACCCTGAGCCTTAAAACTTCTATATTGAAAGGCTTTAAAACAAACTCATCTGCACCTGTTTCAAGTCCTTCTTTTTCGTTTTCTAAACCTGACTTGGCCGTAAGGATGATAACGGGTATATGGCTTGTTTTTATATCATTCTTAAGGATTTTACACATTTCAATACCGTTCATATTATTCATCATTAAATCGGTAATAATCAGGTCGGGATTATTTTTTGCAGCTGAATCTAGTCCTTCTTGCCCGTTATTTGCACATAGCACATGATAGAACTTACTAAAATAATTGGACAAGTACTCCTGCAAATCCTTATTATCTTCAACAATTAGTATAGTAGGTGTTTCTGAGGAATGCCGTATTACTTGACTATTCTTCTTGCCCTCCGCGGTAACATCTCTTAAATCTTTTATTTCGTTTTTAACAAAATTAAAGTGGTGCTGTTTGGGCCGTTCTTCCAAGATGGCGGTATCTTCATAGGCCATTTTTGAAAGCGGTATTGAAACGGTACAAATTGTACCTTTGTTAACCTCGCTTGATATTTCAATACTTCCCTTATGTATCTCAACAAGTCGCTTAGTGTAAGCTAGCCCTAAACCAGAGCCCGTTTGTATTGTATTACTTTCTGTTTTCGCTTGGTAAAACCTTTCAAACAAACTGGGCAATTCCTCATTTTCTATTCCAACACCTTCATCTATCACTTTTATAATCGCAAATTCCTTTTCACCCTGACGTTCTTTGTTTATTACTAGTTTCACTTTTCTATTGGGCGGAGTGAACTTAAATGCATTAGACAAGAGGTTGTATAATATTTTTTCAACTTTATCATTATCAAACCAGGCTGGAATATTATTTTGGTGGGGTATAAAAATAAAATCAATTCGCCTTTCATCTGCTATTTCGTGAAATGCATCATAAATTTCTTTTGCAAATTCCACCAAGTCACCTTCTTCAACAATTAGGTTAACCTCCCCCGACTCTACCTTTCTAAAATCAAGCAATTGATTTATTAAACGCAACAAACGTGTAGAGTTTTTGTACATTATGTTATTTAGGCGTTGCAAATACTCGGTATCATTACTACCCTCCATAATCTGCTGGAGGGGCCCTATAATTAGTGTTAGCGGGGTTCGTAATTCGTGCGAAATATTTGTGAAAAAGCGCAATTTCATCTGGTTTATTTCTAATGATTTTTCATGAAGCGCACTTTCTAATTTTAATTTATTTTTTAGCTTAATTTGATTCCATCTTACTTTAAATATTATGTATATTACGGTAAGTCCCGCTACCACAAAAAACAAAATTGCTGGGGGCGTTAAATACCAAGGCGGAGTTATTATGATATCAATTTTTTTAGGTATTTCGTTCCAAACTCCTGAGCTATTAGCGCCATAAACTTTAAAAGCGTAGGTTCCAGGAGGCACATTGGTGTAAGACGCAAACCTTCTATCACCACCTTTGGATGTTTGGGGTTTATCTTCAAAACCTTCTAAAAAAAACCTGTAACGGTTCTTTTCTGGGTTCGAAAAATGCATACTTGAAAAAGCGAACTCAAAAGAATTTAAATAAAAAGGCAATTTAATTTCTTTAGTTTCATTAATATCTTTTTTTAGAACTACGTGGCCGTTTATCTCTTTACCGACATCCACAGACTCATTAAAAAGCTTAAAGTCGGTTATTGCCACTTGTGGGGGAAGCATATTAACTGTTAGGCTATTGGGTTGAAAAAATGTAAACCCATTTACGCCACCGCAAAACATCATTCCTGAGGAGGTAAAAGCCATAGCGCTATCCCTAAACTCATCAACGTTAAAACCATCTCTTTTTTCAAAGTAAATTATTTCACCGGTTTTAGGGTTTAGCTTAGAAATTTTCCTAGCATGCATGAGCCAAATATTACCTTGCAAATCTTCCCTTATTTGATAGACCACATTGCTTGGCAAGCCATTTTCAATTGTGTAATGGGCAAACTCCAATTGATCGGCTTGGGTTGTGTTTAATCGGTTTAATCCGCCGCCTGAAGTACCTATATACAAAGTACCATCTTTTGTTTGGTACAAGTCCAATATGTAATCGTTACTTAAAGTGGTAGAATCTCCAATTGTGCTATAATATTTATCGAACTTTACCGAGCTTCCATGTGCTTTTTTTAACCTGTTCAGTCCATTATTTGTACCTATCCAGATAGTACCTTGGTTATCTTCTAATATATCTCGAATATTATTGTTTGATATGTTTGAAAGCTCGTTTCCAGAGGCGTTATAACTAGTAATACGGTGAGGTTCTGAATGCTCATCAAAAGTCATTTTCACAAGTCCTTTTCCCCATACTCCAAACCAAAGATTGCCCTTTTGATCTTCTTCTATGGCAAAAACGCGACTGTCAATTGAGTTGCCGTCACTATCTCGAAGGCTGTTAAAGGCCTTGATTTGATAAGATTTGGACATATCGTTATATGTAATCTTGCTGAGTCCACTTGTAGCGCCAACCCATACCCCGCCGTCCTTAGCTTTCTTTAATCGAGATAATTCACCTGTAATTTTGGGCTTAAGTCCTTGATCTAAGGTTTGTGAGTAGCTGTATATTAGTGTTGGTTTTGAACCTGCTTTAGAGTTGTTGTTAAATGTATGTGCATCTAAAGAAATAATATCCCCATCCTGTGTTCCAAACCAATAACTGCCATCATTAACTTCACAAATGGACATAATAGGGGACTCAAATAGTTCTGAAGGTTGTTCAAAATTTAGATATTCGTTAGAGTTGTAAAAAGTGTGGTTATCTAAATCCATTTTATAGACCCCGTGGTTAAAGGTTCCCAACCAGAACACATTAGAATCGTCTATAAACACCTGTTGTATGTCCTTTTGCCCTATTACTTTTTTTAACTGGCTATCTCGGGCTAAGTTAGCTTTAGCCCCAGTTTCAATATTATAATTAAGTAATAATCTGTTTCCGCCGATCCATAACCTATTTTGTTTGTCGACAATCATGTCTATTCTGCGCTGTATTTTTAGAACATCTGGGGCTATACCCGAACTCAAAGCGATTTTTTTCGACTCGATAACCTTCAAATCGTCAGTCAATTTCAACTTAACCAACTGTAGCCTATTGTTTATTATCCAAACAGTATTCTTTGGATATTCCAAGATATCAAGAACGCCTATTCCTGGTCCAAAAAGTGCTCCATTATAATTAACGGCATCAATTTTTAGCTTCGGCAGGCCATCCTTCTTAACAACATCTAGTTGGTATAATTGAACTTTTCCAGATGGAGAGGCTACCCAGTATTTTCCATTTAATGCCGGCACAATCTTTTTTATGTCTAGATTAAGGTCTTTGCCTTTTTCTAAAAAAGTGTCATTCTGTAATTGCCCTTTCTTATTAAGTTCAAAACACTTAATCCCTTTGGGAGCGTTAATGAAAAAAACGCCCGATTGCGATTGTTGAATATTGTTTAGTCCAGATGATTTTTCTCTATTATCTCCCTTGAAGTAGGTATCAATCTCTTCTGTTTCTGTATTTATTCTATTGAGTCCGGCCGAGGTTGGCACCCAAATAAAACCCTTCTGGTCTTCAAACAATTGAAACACAATATTACTACTTAAACCTTTTGAGTTTAAAGCATAATTATACTGTTTCATTGCGTACCCGTCATACTTGTTAACGCCATTAAACGTTCCAAACCACAGGTAACCATGTTTGTCTTGAATTATACTCGACACCCTGTTATGGGAAAGCCCTTCATCTCCTCCTATATGGTTTAAACGCCATTGGGAAAACATACTTGTGGACGCAAAGAAAAGCAATCCAATAAAAAAAAAATTCAAAAGACTTTTTATCATTTCAACACAAAATTCATGTTTAATTTTGATAAATATATACAAACTGCTTTTAAGTCTTCCTATTTAGGACCATTTGCTGCAAAACATTTTGAAGTGATGGCTTAAAGTTTCATATTACAAAAGCCCATCCCGACACCTATCGCCATTAAGCAGAATCTCGATCTATAAAATTAAATGGCACTTTAAACTCACCTTTTGCTTTATCTAAAATCATTTTTGCACCTTGTTCGCCCATCACTTTAAAATCTGTTGAAACAACGGAAACACCAAAAACCTCCTTTAAGGCGGTGTCGTTATAAGATATTACACCCACGTCTTCACCTAATTTATACCTGTTCTCTCGTGTTCGCCTAATAAAATTTACTAAGTCTCCTTCCTCGATAATAATGAATAATTCGCCCTTGTTTATAGACATATCATCGCAAACCCTATCAACCACCTCAAAATCAAAATGATGCTCTAGGCAAAACAACTTTACCCCATGCAAAATTCTTTTAGGATAGGGGTAAACGCCAGTTTCAGGGTAAACCAACATGACTTTTTTATACTTACTTATTTTCTTAATCCCGGTTTTAAGTGCTGTATAGATGTCCTTTTTAAAATCCTGATAAACGGTAATAGATTGACTATGGTCTTGTTTTAAGGCATTATCCATTAAAACCAATCTGTTTTTTGGAATTTTATTAATGGCCTCTGATACCCTATTGGTCATACTGGTATGTTCCTGTGCTTCAGTTTTAAAGTGTGGCATGATTACATAATAGTCATAGTCTGATTTATGTTTATCCAACAAACCTAAAAACAAGGACTCATCACAATGGTATATATGAAGATCAACAATAGAATCAGCCCCAATTGTTTCAACAAAAGAATTATAAATCCTCATTTTATAGGAGCTTAATTTATTGATAAGAAAAAGGATTCTAACCTTTGAAATAAGCTTTGTTCTGGCAATGTAAAACCCCTTACCTCGAATTGAAGCTATAACCTGACGTTTCTTAAGAATGTTGTATGCTTTCTCGACAGTGTCTCTGGAAACATAGAGCTCCTCACTAAAATTGTTTATGGAAGGAATTTTTTGATCGATTACTAAATTACCAATAACAACGTTATGAATTATAGATTTTACAATCTGTTGATATTTGGCTTCTCTTGAATTTTCGTTAATTTTTACAAACTCTGATATTTCCATATAACTTAATTTTAAAAACTTTTCTACAATTAACAGCCCAATATTTCATGGCCTTTTTTGAAAAATTATGTTATACCAGTTAATAATCTAAATCACCCCAAGAGAAAACACCTTTTATTGTTTAAACAGAAAAACGTTGAAATATTATTCATTAAAAATTTGCTTTACAAAGCAATAATTAAAGAACGTGTTTAATGTGGTAGTCTAGTTTGGTTATTGGTATGTTTCAAAACTATTTTAACACCTACTACTTTGAAGGGTAAAATGTTTTTTTTTTAGGGAGATATGTTTAAAACACACTGCAGCACCCACGCAATATGCTATACATCAAAACGTTACACTTTAACCAAAAAGCATCCAGAAACCGTGTTTTTAAACTTTAACCTTAATTAATTTCAATTCTACTTTTCATTTTATAACCCCTTTGACTGCACACCGATTAATTCTGGAGCGTATTTTTGTGAAGAAAAATTAGGGTTGGACTTAGGCACCAATGCTTTGGATTTTTCAATTTTAGCCTCCATTATTTTAATGGATTCATTGACTTTTTCAGGGTATAATTTCACTAAATTATTACGTTCTCTCGCTGGTAGCTTAAGCGAACCGCCTGTTCATTTAATTCGGGACTGTAATATCGTTTTTTCATGTTTCCAATATATTTGTTTTGTAACACAAACAGTCTTAAAATTTTATGTCCGAGTAAAGGTAACAACTCCAGTAAAAGCACATCTACAAAATAACTACATACATATTTTATGACAAGAAA
This sequence comes from Tamlana crocina, assembly GCF_012037625.1. Taxonomy (NCBI): domain Bacteria; kingdom Pseudomonadati; phylum Bacteroidota; class Flavobacteriia; order Flavobacteriales; family Flavobacteriaceae; genus Tamlana; species Tamlana crocina. Next base: position 135,521 of record NZ_JAAVJS010000003.1, on the reverse strand, counting down.
TAGAGCAAACCGCTAATGGTGTTTGTTTCTTTTCACTTCTTCAGCATAAATTTCTCCAAAGTATCGGCTGGTTGGTCTTAACCTTCTATTTTTTTTTAAAATGAACCTGAGGACTGAATAGTTACAGGCCCCAACAAACCAGAGGAAACCAATGCTTCATTTGGTGCTACCCGATCTACATTTACCCAAGTAAACCTTTCTGTTTCCGGCAGATTTTTATCTCCTGTTAATCGATTTCTCCAAACATTTACGACCTCAATTTCTAGTGTGTTTTCTCCTTTTACTATAGCATCATTTATCTTTAACTTAAAAGGGGCAATCCATGTGTCACCAACATCATTTCCGTTAATTTTAACTGTTGCCATAACTCCTACCTCACCCAAGTCTATAAAAAGATCTGATTCTGTTGTATCCTCAGCATAGTTAAAAGTGGTTGTATAGGTAGCCGTGCCAGAGTAATATTTAATCTTGTCGTTTTCGCTTTCAATCCAGTCTGTTAACGAATTAAACACCACAGTTTCTTTAGGCCCGATAACTTTGTTCTTAAATTCAACTTTCCATGGGTCATTAAGTGTTTTTACCACTTTAGTTTCTGGGAAATTAGTTTTAGTGGTTAAAGGTTTATCTTCGTCTTTTGAATTATAAAAAACCACAAACCAACTCTGCAACGGTTCCATTTTTAGAGGTACGGTAGTACGATTATTATCTTCTTTAAAGTTGTTTAGTGGTTTTATGTTTCCTGTTACTGCATCCCAAAGTTGAGGCTTCATGCCTTTAACTCTAAACGAGGGTGTAAACTCAACTTTTTCATTGCTTTGATTTGTTAAAAAATAAATATCCATGCCGTTCATGGTACGGTGTGTCCACAATACGGATTTTTCACCATTTAAATCCACATCTTTATTAATGTTTAATTGCCTTAAAGCTTCTTGTAATTCTATACCGTCAACAATGGTGCCCAAACCGTAATTCTTAATTTCTTCTTGACTACTACCCCACATTTTATCAGCAATCTTTTTCACCTTTTCATCACTTTCAGGGTAATTTTGTAAGCTTGGTGATTTTAATGGTGCCTTTCCATATATTTTTCCGCCTTGGCTCACTAAACTTTCTATTTTAGCTAAAAGCTCTGGTCGCATAGTATCAAAAGGCGGTAAAACCATTAAACTGTAAGTCATGCCATCGGGCAAGACGAATTTACCATCCTTAACCGTCATTCTGTCCATAATCACCTCGGCATTGATATAATCATAAGAATAGCCTTTTGGTAATTCGGGATTTCTTACCCCTGTCATTATTGGCGCATCCTCTCCTATAAAGTAACAAACATCGGCTGCGTATTGCCCCTGTTGCAGCATGTGTTGTGAGCGCCGTAGGTAATCAAAATAAGATTTAGATTTCTTAAACCATGTATTGTGCCGATTAAATTCGGTACTAAACCAAGCATTTACTCCCGGAACTCTATTATCATCTGGTTGGTGGATATACAAATGCAATACTAAATGGTTGATTCCTTCCGTAAACGACCAATCTCCCCGTTTTTTTAGCATAGCCGGATGCCTTACATAGGATCTTTGACCAGCTGTAAAGGCTTCGGCAGACACCCTCTTTTTACCATAAATATGTGCTGCAGACGAGGCTGATTTACACTCGATATCCCCTAAGGTCCCTTCGTTCCAAAACTCACCACTTACTAAATCTGATTGTCCGCCGTACATTAAGAATTCTGACGGAAACCCCCAATGACCATAATTTTCTAACCAAAGTTGTAAATTGTCCTTATTACTGGCTTCTCGCAAACCTCCAGTGTACTCATAAGCCACCGCATTTGCAATAGAGCGGCGTAAATCCCATAAAAATCGTTCGGTCTCTTCTACACTTCCAACAATTCTACCAGTAAAAACAGGCAAATATTTTTTTGGGTCGTAACCAAATTCTTGTTCAAATTTTTCAGCATATCCGTCAGTCCAGTTTTGAGCACCCATTTCGTAACTATCGGCAATTACATATTTAAATGCGCTTTTACTCTCTTGTGGAATGCGTTTTAACAACTCGCCGATAAACTGGTTGTAATGAAATTGAACCATCTCTTTGTTGGCTTTGTCTACCTCGTAGCCTTTTCCTTGAGGGGCTGATGGTGCATTTGTTGTACCCGTTGGTGTCATCCCATAGCGTTGGATAGTCCAATCTCCAGCGGGAACATCCCAGCGAAGATTTCCAGAGGCATCCATTTTATCGCTGATATCCAAAACTTGGCTTGTGCTAATTTTTAATGATGTATCTGCCAAATCCTTTTGTTGCTCCCACCTGTAGCTATCCCAAGCAGGAAAAGGTGTTGTGTGCATTCTAGCCAACGTTTTTCTGGCATAATCTTCTACCCCCGATGCTTCGGAAATTATAATTTCGCTTAAATCCCATGTTCCTTTTAAATTAGCAACTGAACCTATTGCATTAAACTTTAGCTTAAATTTATCTGCTCTAGTTTCAGGTATACTTTTCAAAATAGGAGCATATTTATCGGCACCTACGTTAGGTGTCAATTTTCTTCTATCAATAGTAAACGATTTTATTTTTTTATCCGTGCCATCAACATTTGCATAGACCTCACAAGCTAGAAGCATTTCACTTTTACCTGGGAGAATTTGGATGCTTTTGGCTGCCAATTGATCTTTTAATATAATTTCAACCTCATAACTTTTTATGCTTTTCGAAAAACTTGCTACCCCTGAAGTTTTTCCGTCAATTAAATTTTTCGAATTTGCAATACTTGGAGTTACAACAACTTGAGTTCCACTAACAGAACTTGTTTTTTCTTCTGATTTTATGGAAGGGAAAGCCAAAACATAAGTGTCTTGAAACTCGGTTTCGGGCTGTTCTAATTTTAAATCTATTTTTTTACCTCCTTGAATTTTTGTTTCTGAATAAGTAATATACCGCATGGCCATATCTGCTTTTATCCATGGCCCACCAGATTGGCTCCACCCAGGGCAATTAAACACGCCAATATCAACCCCTACACGCTTACCCTCATTTACGGCATGCACCATATGCTCCCACCAAGATTCGCTCAACATGGGGACTTTTCCATCTTTTTCATCTGGATTTATATTGCCTATTAAAGCCCCGCCAATGCCAGCTTCTTTCATGGCCTCTAAATCTTTGGTAATACCTTCTTTTGAAATATCATCTCCTATCCAGTACCAATAGCACCAAAGGTTGTTATCTTCTGTAGGGGTTATAAAACCCACTTTCAGGTTTTCCAAATTAGAAATTTCCAATTTATCGGATTCCTTACAGTTAACACAAATAAGCCCCAATAAGATTGTTAAGATTTTAAATGTTGTATTTGTTAAATTCATTTTAGTATTGCATCTAATTAAATTGAAAAATAAATTAACCCTAAAAAGCCATCCATCAAATTCCAATGATGTGCATTAAAGAAAGTTATGTTTAGGTTATGTAAAAAAAAGTAATTATTGAAAACTTTGTATCCTGTTGTTTAGGGGTGCAACACTGTTTTTCAAAAAGCCAACAATAAAAAATTACCGAGAAAACCTATAAACACTCAGCATCAAAAACAAATTTTAAATTAACAAACAACACGCATCATATAAACAGAAAGAACAGGATAGTTTTGCACTTAGCATCATATAATTTTATCAGTAATTAACCACTAAACTATTTAATTATTAAGTTAAAACACAAAAGTATGAACAAAAAGACACTCTTTTTATTAATGATGGTTTTTGGGCTAGGACAGTTACCTGCCAATACTGAGCCCAATCTACTCGACAGGCTCTATAATTTATTTTCGAGCACACCCCAAAAAAAATTGGTTTACAATAAATATGAATGCTCTCCAGCAGAAATAATGACAACTGCTACGATTGAAGCAATAAATAATGGCAGCTGGCAGGAAACCAGTACATGGTCTACCGGAGTTATACCATCAATTAACGATGATGTACTCATTCCCACAGGAATAACGGTTAACTTGGTTGGTGTGGCCAAAGCCAAAACCATTACAGTTAACGGTATTCTAAAAGGTATTAGCGGACAAGTAAATAACGCTGAAATAGATTTAGAAACAGAATGGCTACTGGTAAGTGGCAGTGGTGCCCAACTCGAAATAGGTACCGAATTACAACCCTATGTAGCTAGTGGAAACTGTAAAATTACCCTAATAGGCAGTGATGACGGTGATAACATTGGAAATATGGGCGACAAATTCATAGCCGCCATGAACGGTGCTACCATCGAACTACACGGTGAAGAAAAGATAAGCTGGACCCATCTAGGAGCCAATGCTACGGTTGGCAGTAATCAAATTACCTTGTCTGAACCCGTAGATTGGGAAGTAGGCAACGACATACTGATTGTTTCCAGTAGAACCAATTGGAACGAAGCCGAAAAAAGAACAATTAGTGCCATTAGTACCGACAAGTTAACGATTTACTTTACCGAAGCTTTAAACCACCCACATTTCAGTGCCATAAAAACCTATACAAGGGCTATCGATAATAAAACCTGGACAGCCGATTTGAGAGCTGAAGTTGGATTGTTATCCCACAATATAAAAATACAAGGTGATGCCGCTAGCGAAAGTACTGGCTTTGGCGGCCATATTATGGCCATGACAAACAGTACCCTCAAGGCAAGCGGTATTGAACTATACAGAATGGGGCAAAAAGCCAAATTAGGACGGTATCCATGGCATTGGCACTTACTGCACACCTTTGGTACTGGGCAGTATTTAAAAAATTCGAGTATTCATAAATCTTTTAATAGAGCGGTTACCATTCATGGTACAAGCTACACCACAGTCGATAATAATTTTATGTACGACCACATTGGCCATGGCGTGTTTTTAGAAGACGGAAGCGAACGATACAATATGATAAAAAACAACGTAGCTCTACTTACAAAAAAACCTAAAAAAGGAGAAGAACTCACCCCTTCAGACAACCAGTTTAACCAAGTTCAGGATAGAACACCTGCAACCTACTGGATTACAAACCCCAACAACATCATTGAGAATAATGTAGCTGCAGGAACCGAAGGCACTGGTTATTGGTTTGCATTTCCACAGAAACCTATGGGCGCCTCGGCAAACGACTCCAGGTTTAATGGTATAGAACCTTACAAAGAACCCCTAGGGCTTTTTAAAGGCAATAAAACTCACAGTAGCGTTAGCGGCGTTGATGTTTTTGATCAATTAACCCCCAACCATGCTATTTTGAGCAATAGAGGTTGGAAAAACTCAGAAGAACACGTGTTTGAAAATTGCACATGGTACTCCAACAATCTTGGTATATATACGGGATTGGGCAACAGCGTAGGGCAAAGATTGGCATTTACTTCCAACCTTATATTTAAAAACAATATCATGATAGATAACCCTACCGCAATTCAGTTTGCTAGTTACTCCCAAGTAGTCGAATCTGCCGTAGTTGCAAACTCAGGAACGGGGATTTTTCAGGGCAAAGCAAAACTATACAGGATGTACGATGGCGCTGGGCAAATAAGGGATTCACATTTTGTAGGCTGGAATAACATCAATGCCACTTTTCTAAGCAGTGGTGGAGCCGCTACAAAAAACACCAATCACCGGTTTTCTGGCATCACTACAGATAACAACGGCGTACCTCATATAAATTTACCAAATTACGACATCAAAATAAAAAACAATGACACCCGGCCACAAAACCCATCACATCCTAGAAACTGGAATACGGTTGTATTAGATGAAGACGGTTCATTAACAGGTAGAGCTAATTCTTCTATTGTAAGTAACCACCCGTTTATGTTGGTGGGCGATGAGTTTCAACATTCAAACTGGACGCGAGCTTTTAGAAGTCCGCACAACTTTGTCTTGTCTGCACTTCGTTTCCCCGGGTTACCAACAAGCAATATTCCAAACGTAACTTGCAGGAGAACCAAAACAGGTACACCAACCGCGTCTTCATACCATATTTATGGTTTTAAAACGTTCATTCAATTTCCGTTTATTGTCAACGAAGATTTTCAATACACGTACACATTTGAGTCACTGCCAAGCAACAAAAAGATGAATGTTGCCATGGAAAACGCTGCTGAAGGAGATTCGTATATTATTAAATTTACAGACTTTGGTAAACTCGGTGGTTTATCATTAAAACTTGCGGGAAGCCCGATTACAGAAAGTGCTTCTCTTTCAAGTTTAAAAAACAACAATGGAACCAATTTCTACCTAGAGAACAACGGTGATCTGTACATTAAATATGTGGCAACGCAGTTTAACCAGAATATAAATATGAAATGGAACACAAATTTTACAGTCCCTATTTTAGATACCGACAACGACTTGGTTAGCGATAGGCAGGAAATTGAAAATGGCACCGACCCCTTTGACGATGATGGTGAAATTCTCAGAACTCAAGATTTTATTGCTACTAGCGACGTAAGGCTTTTTCCAAATCCAGCATCACATAGCCTGCATTTCTCAGGACGCTATTTTAATACCGAAACTACCGTTCAAATTTATGATTTAGTGGGCAAAATGGTTCTGCAAAATCAATTTAGCACCAACGACAGCCCCAACAAATCACTAAATATTTCGAAATTGCCCAAAGGACTGTACATGGTAGTCATGACCAATAATAACGGTAAAAGCACCAAGAAAATAGCTATTGAATAATCATTGATAATCTTTTCGTTCTCAAAAAAAGGTAGAGGTTTTCCCCCTACCTTTTTTTGTGTTCGTATATTTTACAAAATAGCTTCTATACTATACTTAAAAAACTTCTTTCTTTTTACTTTAAATCCATATATTGTTTCAGAGGTGTTTCTCCTATTTTTCAACAAAGGTCTCCCAGAAAACCTCTTTAAAGCTAATGCCTCTTTTTGCTTAAAGCAGAAAAAATCAAGTTAAACTAATCAATTGCATATTTACCTTTAAGCCGTTCTGGCATGGCTGAAGGTATATATTGTTCGCCAGAACCTCGGTCGCCTTGCGCTTTATAATGCGGACTTGTGCTCGTACTTTCTGGTTGATAAGCGTCTTCCCCACTTTCGATTTTCCACCAATTTAGCCATAGGGCCTCCAATTCTGCGACCTTATTTTTATGCTTTTCGGCTATATTATTGGTTTCAAAAGGATCTTTTTCAATATTGTACAGTTCCCAACCATTTCCGTCTACTTCTACCAACGTCCATTTGTCCGTTCTAACCGCCCTGTTATCCATAAATTGAAAAAACATTGGCGCGTGTCGTTGCCATGCCTGCTCTTTCAATAAAGGAATAAAGGATTGGCCTGCTAAATTTTGGTTTCTAGATACTGGTCTATTCTGAGCCAACTCCATAAAACTAGGCATAAAATCCACAAGGTTTAATTGTTCGGTTTTTATACTGTTTGGTTTTGCTATGCCATTGGGCCACCTAACGATAGCTCCTGTTTTTACACCACCAGCATGCTGGCTGATTTTATAAAGTCTTAAAGGACTCACACTAGCATAGGCCCACCCCGTACCCAACTGATAATTAGACCCCTCATCACCTGGCAAAAGCCCTCTTTTAAGCAATACCGAATCCATTACAGAAAAGGAGTCTGTGCCGTTATCGCTTAAAAATACTATGAGCGTATTGTCATCTTGGCCTGTCGCTTTTAAGGCATCCATCAACTTGCCAATACCAACATCCATGCGCTCTACCATAGCAGCGTAAACAGACATGCGTAAATCTTCTAAATCTTTTTGAGCCGCTGTTAAACTGTCCCACTTAGGCAAATTCATTGGGTATTCTGGTAAAGGTACATTGCCCTTAATAATTCCAATTTGTTTCTGTTTTTTGATTCTAAGCTCTCTAATGGATTGCCACCCTTTTATATAGGAGCCTCTATATTTTATAATGTCTTCTTTGGAAGCTTGCAAAGGGTTATGTGGCGATTGGTAGCTTAAATAAAGAAAAAAAGGCTGCTGGTTAGGCTCTTTACTCGATTTTACAAATTGAACGGCGTGCTCCGAAAAGGCATCTGTTGAATAATAGTCATCACCAAAATCTTCAAATTTTTTATCGTTAACCCTATAATCTTTTCCACCTCTAGTATAACTGGAAAAACCGCCTAAAAACCCAAAAAAGTAATCGAAGCCTTTGTTGTTTGGTTTCCCATCTAAATGCCATTTTCCAACTAAACCTGTTCTGTACCCCACTTTTTTTAGCTTTTCGGCTATATTCTCTCCGTTTTGGGCGCCATAACCTGCTCTTGGCCACCATGTACCAGTAATTAAAGCACTACGGGATATAACACACATACCGGCATTGTACGTATTAGGAAAGCGAATACCTTCTTCCGCCATTTTATCTAATGTGGGGGTATGAATCTCACCACCGTAACAGCCTAAATCACTATAGCCTAAATCATCAGCCATGATAACAATTATATTAGGCTGTGTATTTTCTGAATTATTTTGGGAAACACAGTTGGTAAATGAAACAAAAACACCTGCACACATTAGTACGTGCCTAATTATTGATCTAGTATTTTTTATTCGGTGCACAACAAAACAAAAGTAATTTCTCATAATCTATGTTTGGGGTTTATATGATGAAAACATATCGACAAACGGAGTATCCCTAACTTCTTTTTTAGGGTTGTAATTTTTGTTTATTGATGGCCAATAACGTCCATCTATGTTTTCATTTAACCAACCCATTAATTTTAAGAACATACTGTCCTTAAGTTTAGGTTCTGAATGTATAAGATTGTTTTTTTCATAAGGGTCTTCCTCTATGTTGTATAGATACAAACGTCCGTACCAATCGTAAATCAATTTATAATCGCCTTCACGAATCGCAGAATGAGGCGTTAGCGCATAAGGCTCAAAAGGGGAGTTATAGATTACATTGAAAGGATAGTGCCAATAATGCGTAGTTTTTGTATAATTTCCTTTGTCATTCTTTAAATCTGAAAGTAGCGGAATGATACTTTCTCCATCCAATTGGTGTTTTTCAACTACTCTTTTTGAATTATACCCAGCGGCATCCAAAAGGGAAGGATAAATATCTGTACAATCTACAGGGACATCTACCCATTTCCCTTCTTGCACCTTTCCTTTCCATTTAAAAATTAAAGGCACCCTTATTCCACCTTCAGTTAAACAGGCTTTACCTCCTAAAAAAGGATCATTATTAGTGCCTTTATCATTTGGGGTGATTTCAGCATCTATACCTCCGTTATCAGACATAAAAACAACAAGGGTGTTTTCTTCTATATTTAAGGCTTCTAGTTTATTCAAAATAGCTCCAACAGAACGGTCCAGGCTTTTTACCATGGCTGCATAAACCGGGTCCTTGTGCCCGTTCCATCCTTTAGTTTTCTTCTTTTTAAAATGGGCCGTTTCATCTTCTTTTGCTTGGTAAGGTGTATGTATGGCAAAATGCGAAAAATATAGAAAGAAAGGTTTTTCCTTTATCTTGGCTCTTTCCTCTATAAACTGTAGTGCCTGCACGGTTAAATCATCGGTTAAATAGTTTTCTCCTGTTATTCTCCCTGCTCCTCCTATTTCTAAATCTTTAGGGGCTACTTCTGGAAACATATCATTACTTTTATTGTTCCAAATACCTCTCCAATTAAAGTAAGTAGAACCTCCTGCGTCAAACCAGGCTAGGGGCTCAAACCCTTGGTCTTTTGGCTGGTAACCTTTGGCCCCGAAACCTCCAAGGTGCCATTTCCCAATGAAAGCCGAATGGTAATCCTTTAAAGCTTCTGCAATTGAAAGTTCGTCTTTACCGCCATCTATTTTACTGCCTGTAGGAACGGCTGAATTGGAAATACCGTTAACGAGCGCTTGTTCTATTTTAATGGGGTCTTTATGTTCTAAAACGTCATGAACATAAAAGCCTTCTGGAACTTCTAAATTTTGGTTGTAGTATGTATTTCTGGGAGGCATAGCCGTTGTAAACCCAATTTTTCCAGCATATTTGCCTGTTAAGATACTAGCCCGTGTAGGTGAGCACAATTGATTTGCATAAGCCTGCGAAAAAGATGTTCCTTGGCTAACCAATTTGTCGATATTAGGGGTTTCATAAAACATTGCTGAGGGGGTTGCTCCAGAAAATTTTGATGCATACGCTTGACTATCCATAATCCCGTAATCATCGGCCAATATAAAAATAATGTTGGGGCGCGATTGCTCTTGTACTTTACCAATACTTTTTTTATCGGTTTTAGATTGACAAGCAACTAAAATCAACACCGCTAGGCCATACACAAAGGTTTTTCTTTTTTTCATGTTCTTAAATTTTATTTTTTGGTGCCGCCAATTTTTTCATTAGTAATACTGAACCGAATTTGATTCCAGTTTTCAACACCTATCATCGTTTTATATTTATTATAAACTTCATCTTCTTTTTCTGTTCCATAGGCTTGATAAACCTTCCAAACCGGTTTTACACCTCCGGGGTTTTCTTGATCATCAGGAAAGCGTCTTAATCCAAGGCGCAACCCTCCCTCATTCCTATTGTCCTGCCAATTGTGGTATTGAAATGCATCTATACCGTCTAATTTTTTTATCTTCTTCATGGCATAGGCCATTCCGGCGGCTTGCTCATTCAAATCTTGTTCGCTGTACGATGGTGAGTTGGTACCGTTTTCAGACAGGTAAACCAGTCGTTTCACTTTTCCTTTATACAATACGCTGGGCTGTTTTACCCAGGCATCTAAAACTTCTATATTTTTAAAGGTAATTAGTGGGGTATCATAATCGAAGCTTACCTTCTCATCCAACCATGTTTTTGGTTCTCGCAAAGATTCTGGATAAGGGTGGTGCGCAATGCCCCACTCAAAATCCCCTTCTTTTTCTGAAAAGAGAAGAAGTTGCTCAAGTAATGCTTTAGAATGATAAAACTGCGAATTGGAAGTCCAGTTCCAATAATGGGTCAAAGAGATAAAGACTTTTGAATTTGGATTATACTTTCTGGCAATGTTATAAGACAAACGCATCGATTTATGGTAGAGACTCATGAAAACCAAAGCCGTTTTTTCGCCGGCATTGGTCCAAACCCAACCGGCATCAACTTCATTATGAATTATCCAATGGTGAATTCGTCCATATTTTTTATCGAGTCTGGTATATCGTTTTGCCAAAAAATCGAGTATTGCAGAATAATACTGAATGCCTTCCGGTGAGGTTACATTTGGCATGGCATATATGCCTGCTGGATCTGTGTCGGGGTGTTGAAGAATGTTACCAATAACTTTATCTGGAGACTGAGATGCTTTTGCTACCAGTAAAATAGCTGAAACTTCAATATTTCTTTTTGAAGTAGAGCGCAAGGTTTTATCGTACTTTTCTATTTCCTTTTTATTAATATAATAGGTTTTCCCTAAATAGCTATGAGATATATTATCTATTGAAGGTGCAGACCTAAACAATCCATTAATTAAAATATTTACGGTTGCACTGGCAATGCCCAAACTATCTAAATCTGAAATTGGTGCCTCTCTATTAGCACTATACCCGCCAAGTCCTTTTTTAGATGCCAGCTTCGGAAACTCGTAATTATATTTTGGCACTACCGAATCGCTATAACGGGCATGGGAAACACCTTTGAAACCATTAGCTTGTTTTTCTACTATTATCCATTTTGAAAGCAGGCGATCTTGTTGGAATCCATGACGCTGAACATAACGATCAAGATTCATTGTAAAATTTTCATCGTTACCTCTTATTGCTATTAAATTTTTAAATTGCTTTAGTTCAGTGCCGTTTAGATATATCGGGATTTCGGCTAGGTATAAATTACTATTTCTTGAAACAGTTCCACTTATCGTAATCTTATCATCCGTTACCAAAACATTGGAAACCCTATTACTATAATTTTTATTTAAGTAAGCCTGTAAATTCTTTTCAAGAATGAGTTCCTGTTGTTTTTTCTTTTTTTTATTTACCTGGATTTCCAATTCTCTTTTTGTCATTTCCCTCAGCAGAATATTCTTTATCTGAAGATTTACCCCTGGCTTTGTTCCAAAATCTAACCGCAGAAATTGACCAGTTTTACCCCAGTTTTCTGTATATTCGCTAAGGTCTATCCTAAAGTCAACCCAACCCTCGGTACTGCCAACATCACCTACCATAATGCTCTTAATTTGCTTTCCTAAAGGGTAAAAATAAACCTGTATGTGGTCTAACCCAGAGGGACAGAAATAGCTAAAGGACAATTGATTTTTCTTACCGTTTAAATCTTCTTTCAAGGGCTTTAAAAAAACATATGGATCGGTTCCTTTCGTTCTAATGGCATACCCTCTGCTTTCTAGATTTTGAATTTCAACTTCATTACCGTTTCTGGCATCAATATCCAAAAGTGTTACATTTTTTTGAGAAAAAACTGACGCTGAAAATAACAAAAAAAAGAAAGTATATTTGAACATAAATTATTTAGGCTTTCAAAGAATTGTAAATCTACGCTGTATTACCCAAAAAACTATCCTGTAGAATGAGGTAGTGTTAAAGTTTTTCATAGACTTTTTGTTGCAAGTCAGATGGTAAAGTCCTCACAGATTAGTAGGCCTTTTTTTTGAAAATAAATACTTTTATTTGATATTAAACAAAACACCTAAAACAAAAAAAACTGATAATCAAAAGATTAACAGTTTTTGTTTTTTCCTATTATTAGGTTCGACGGGGTAACACTATGTTCCTAATTCCGCTCTACTTTTTTTTAATACAATAGTATAAAGCGATTTTTTTAAATTGACGAAAACCTAAAGTTCTCTTTTAATATCTATATCATAGGTAAAATAATCTGTATGATAATATACTTTATTGAATTCTACAGGCCGCTCTCCAACATCCAAGACCAATCGCTCACGCTCTAAAACCGCATGATTATCATAAATACCTAATGCATTGGAAATTTTCTGATTTGCTGTTATGGCTTTTAATTTTTCTTTGGATGTAGATACAATTATATCGTGCTCAATTTCCAACAATTCATAAAGTGGCTTTTTAAAATTTTCTTTTCCAGAAATGCCAACTCTTGGGTGAAAATAAGAAATAGAATATAAAAATTTTCCTTTTTTAGACCCTCTAATTTTTTCCAATTTCCATAAATCTTTTTCTTCTGAAACTCCCAGAGCTTTATATACTTCTGGAGTGGCTTTGACTAACTCAATAGACATATGATAATCTACCACTTCTATACCCTTACTCCGCATTTCGTTGGTAAAACTTATCCAGTTATCTAGGCGGGTAGATATTTTTTTTGCGACTACTTTGGTTCCTACGCCTTTTTTACGCTCTATCAATCCCTCGAACACCAACTGGTTAATTGCCTGCCTAATGGTATTTCTTGAAACCCCTAATTTTTTCGATAACGCTACTTCTTTAGGCAAAAGTTTATCCCCTTTTATATATTCTTCTTCTTGTATTAAACCCCTTAAATAATTTTCAATTTGCACATACAAGGGTATTGGGCTCGATTGATTGAGTTTAAAGTCCATAGATTACATTTTATTATTACCAAATATATAACAAAAAATTTGTCCAAAATGGAATACATAAATAGTGATTTGTATTTGCACCATGGGCTAGTTAGTGCTCATTGGGTGATGACGGCATTTTAAAAACGCCCCATTCTTTATTAGGTTCATCGCCCATTTCCAGTTCTAATTTTCCGCCTTTCAGCAATTCACTTGCCGGAAACCAAAAGTTATTAAGTGCTCTCCCATTAAGGGTTGCTTTTTGAACGTATTTGTTATTGAATGATGCATTCTTCGCTTCAATTACAAAAGATTCTCCCCGTCCATTATAAGTATCTAAGTGTATTTCTGTTTTTTTGAAAATCGGGCTGCCTATTTCATAAATAGGATCTACACGAACTCCTCCATCGGTTTGAAAAAGACCTAAAGACGCCATGATAAACCATGCACTCATCTGTCCCTGATCTTCATCGCCTAAATAAGCGTTAGACACTCCAAAACCGTAATACCTATTAATAATATCTCTGCTCCATTTTTGCGTTAACCAAGGTTTTTTAACCCAATTAAACAGGAATGAAAAATGCATAGATTGTTGGTTTCCTTGCGTGACCGGAAAATCCCAATACAGCTCGTTAGGGGCATTGTACCGCCAAGGACTGCTTATATTAAAGCCTTCATCCAAACGTTTTGCTAATTCTTCCTCGCCAACAATGGCCGCTAGTGCTGGAATATCTTGCGGAACAAAAAAGGTTAACTGCCACGCATTCCCTTCAACAAACTGAAAATTGCCTGCCGTTTTAATAGGGTCGAAATCCGGAAACCATTCGCCATTGGAATGCCTTAAATGCGCATATCCGGTGTTTGGGTTAATGGCATTTTTCCACCAATATCCACGATTTATAAACTCATTATATGCTTTCTCCTTTCCTAAGGATTTTGCCAATTGAGACACTGCAAAATCATCAAATGAGTATTCAAGCGTGTTTGAAAACCGCCCTTTATTGTAGGGAACATAGTTGTATTTAAGGTAAGGCTCTAAGTCTCTATTGCCTGCGTATCCATTACCAACCTTTTGTCCTTTTGTTGTTTGCATTTTATAAACAGCTTCAAAAGCTTTTTCTGCATCTATATTGCCAACCCCCATTTGGTAAGCACCTACTATAAGCGGAATTTCGTGTTCTGCCACCATAACTGGAATATATTCCATTCCAGCGGGTCCTTTGGCTAACCAACCATTGGCATCGTACATGGCTAATTGTGAGTTTACCCATTTTGACGACCATTCTGGTGTTACTAAATTCCAAAATTGATTTAAGTTCCAAAATGTATTCCAAAAAGCATCACACCCTAGGGCAACTCCATTAGGGTCTTTTATTTTTTGAACTTGTTCTTCTGCATCCATCCAACTGCCATCAACATCACTAAAAATGTTCCTGCTCACTAAAGCACGGTACATATTAGAATAAAATCTTGTTTTCTCTAACCTGTTATTTGAGGTTATTACAACCCTATTCAATAAATTGTTCCAAGTATTTTTCTGGTGCGCTCTTACACTGTTAAAATCCCAACCAAAAGGCTTAGTTATTTCTTCGTTTAAATTTAATTCGGCGTTATCAATACTAACATAAGATATAGCGGTTCTTGATTGTACTACTTGGTTTTTATCAGTATTAAATTCTACAAAAGCGACAATATCTTCGGGGTTGTTTATTTTTAATTCTTCCGTATTTATTATAGTGGCATCATCTTTTCCTTCTTTATCTCCATCTACCCAAATACCAAAATCTTTAATTGGGCTATCAAACTCCATTACAAAATGTACAGTATATTCTTGTGCAATCGCGTCCCATTCTTTTGGTTCATCTCCGTTTTCTATGTAATGCTTTCGGTAATGACCTTCACCCCAAACGGAAGGTGAAATTTGTTTGCTATAACCAACTATTTTGTAATCATTTACTTT
This sequence comes from Tamlana crocina, assembly GCF_012037625.1. Classification (NCBI taxonomy): domain Bacteria; kingdom Pseudomonadati; phylum Bacteroidota; class Flavobacteriia; order Flavobacteriales; family Flavobacteriaceae; genus Tamlana; species Tamlana crocina. The sequence goes on along the minus strand of NZ_JAAVJS010000003.1, from coordinate 120,105 downwards.
TTTAAAATAAGCTTCTTCTATATTATATTTATATTCTGAAGGTATTTGCAGGTCTACAAGAATTCTAGAATTTAATTTATTTTTAGGATAGGTGTACCGCTGAAAACTAGCCCTAGTTGTAGCTGTAAGTTCTGCTTTTATATTATAATCGCTTAGAAACACAGAATAATATCCCAACGGCGCTTGTTCTGTACTTTTATCAATACGTGAACGATACCCTGAATCTGGATTATCTGGACTTCCTACTTTTGTAATTAAAGGTCCGTTTGTTGGAAAAGTACCTAAACCTGCCATGGTCCATTCATGAATATGGCTAAAAGTGCCTACGCTTTCGTATGACGGTTGGTAGCCTGCTTGCCAACCAATACTCTGGTTATCTGGACTTATCTTAACCATACTAAAAGGCATCCAAGGCCCCGGAGCTATCATCCATCTAGAATGCCCTGTACCTATTTTTGTATCTACATAATCTGCGAATGAATTTAATGGTTGAGGTGTTCTTTTTATTGAACCCTGTTGTATTATTTTGCCATTTAATAAAACAGAATAACCACTAACTTTCGAAAGACTTACAGCAGGCATGGGAGCTTCATAAATATTTCTACCATGCTCTATTGTTTCTTTAAAAATGGTTTGATTATCTAATTTTACTTGCAGAAGCGGTGTTCCTGAAAGGTGCTGAAAATCAATCAATAAGGGCTGAACTCTATTACTATTAACTTCCAGTTCATAGTTTGCTGCTTCAACATTTCGTAAAAATGCATTTTTAGGCTTTACTAGCTCTACACGTTCAGGCCCCTCTAATCGAACTTGATCAAAAACCAACCAACTACCCTCTAAAGTAGTTAATTGCACCTTATTGCCCCCTAGTTTTATTAATTCATTAGGAACTGGAATGCTTAATATTTGTTCTTTAGTGCCTTTATTAGAACCTTTTAGGGCTTCGGCATTTTGCCCTTTATCTAATTTGAATTGCCATGGCTTACCATTAATATTTACCTTGAACAATGGAGGTGTTTCAGGATTACAGTCAAGCACATCTACAACCAATCGCCAAGAGCCATTTTTAGGTTTTTCATTAATTCCGAATAGAATATTTATTTCATGTGGACGTATACCCGCTAACCCCGATGTACCTCCCCAATAATCTGTTGCTCCGGGTAAAACAAAAGGGAAGTCTGCTTTTTGATTAGAAAAACCAATTAAATAAAAACGGTCTTCCCATCCAAAATCATGCTCTAAAAACTTAGTATACTCAGAATTTGCAAGCGCAAATTCTGAGCTACTGTTATCTGATTTTCCTATTTGCCATATTATTGATTGTTGTGCATTTAAAAACGTACAACACCCCAAAAAAAGCACTAAATATTTAAGTTTTAAATTTTTCAAATCCCTGTTTATTTTAACATGCTTCATCCTTAACAAAGGAAATAATCACTTTTGCCAAACCATTTCCTTTGTTTGTTAGACGATACTTATTGGTTGCTGCCGGTACCGCAAATGTTTCAGCGTAATAAAACGTTTGCTGTTGTTGTGGCACGCTTAGCTCTACAGCAGTACCTTCTACAAGCATAAGAATATGACATTGGTTGTTTGTTTCTATAACCACCTCATCTTCAAATTCATACCTATAAATATCATAAAAATGGTCTGGATGTGTTGGTAAATGAATTTTTTGCCAACCTTCTCCTTGTGCTTCAACCGTGGGTTTGGAAATTAAAGTGTCTTGCACAACCGTTCCTTTGCGGTTAAAGTTTAAGTTTTGAAAAGCTCTTTCTATATTTAAAGGTCTTGGATTTCCTTCTAAATCTAAACGTTGCCAATCATACATTTTAAAAGTATATATATAAGGGGTTGCGCTTATTTCTAATACCATATTATTAATACCAGAACAATGTACAGTACCATGGGGTATTAAAAACAAATCGTGCTTTTTTGCGGGCATTTTTTGTACGTACTTTTCAACATCTAACTCTTCTTTGGTTTGGTAACTATTTTCAAGAGCTTCTTTGAATTCTTTTGGATTAATATCGTCTTGAAAACCTAGGTACACTTGAGCGTCACTTTCTGCGTCTAAAATATAATAGGTTTCATCTTGGGTAAAATTTTCTCCAAATTCAGTTTTTATATATTCTGGTCTTGGATGACATTGTACAGAAAGGTTTCCGCCGTCATAAGTATCTAAAAAATCGAAACGGATTGGGAATTCATACTTAAAACGATTTGCAGCCTTACCCAATACGTTTTTATGCTCTAGAAACATCAACATATCAAAAGACACTTCTAACCACCCATTTTGGTCTCCAAATATTAATCCGTTTTCAGGCACAATCATTTCAAAGGACCAAGCGTAATTAGGCACATTAGGGTTTAGCCCATCAATATGTTCTTTTATCCAATTACCGCCCCAAACTCCAGGTTCGAACCATGGTCTTACTCTAAAAAAGTTTTGAGAAATATTAGTTAAGCTTTTCCTTAAAGCTTCACCTTCTGTCCAGGTTGGTTCACTTGGGCGCTGTTGGTCTAATATTATATCGAATTGTGGAAGTAATTTCTTTTTTTCATGATTTAAAACAACCCAATCTACAAAGTAAAAGTGTTTGTACATTTGTTTGTGCGGTTTCACCTTTGACAAACCTAGGTTTGTTATAGCGTTTGCCCGCATTCTGTACTGTAATTCGTTTTTAGGCAAATCTACGTACACTATGCAGCCTTCAACGTTAGAAAGTGCTGCACCGGTGCCATAAACTATTTGTATATCTGTATTGTTTTCAAGTTTTACATTAGCCAACTTTTCTTTCTCAAAATAATCCAGAAGTTTTAAATCGGTAATTTTTCCAAAAACAGGGTCATCACCGTTTAAATATGGTGCTACCATGGCTTCAATTTCATTTTCAGACTTTAAACAATCTTGTATATTGAAGGCGCTTACCGTAAAACCGTTGTCTTTAAAACTTGTTTTTAAGCTGCTAATTACTTCGTTCCAGTCTACGCCTACGTAACCATCGATGATTATTGTTTTTTCTGTTTTTAACCTACTCGCTAAACTTTCATAACCAACAGCTATTTGTCCTTCTACCAGCTTATGTATTGGGTTGATGTTATAAGTATCTGTGTTTGGCACTTCGCTAACTACAGGTAACAAATTTTGACTCGTTTCTCTATTCATTTTTAATATTTTAAGTTAACTTCTTTCCTATTGAAGTTATTTACTATTATTTATTTATATTCACAGGAGGAGGTGTTTGCAAGCCCCATTTTTTATTAGGTTTATTGCCTAACCATATTTCTAACTCTCCACCAGCAGCAAAATCATCATGATAAAACCAAAAGTTATTTAGCTCTTTGCCGTTTAATTTTGCTTTTTGTATGTAGCAATTTTCTGCACTATTATTGTATGTTTTGATTACAAACTCTTTTCCTTCGTAATATTTATTATCTAGTTTTATAGTAACTTTATCAAAAACAGGGGCCGTAATTTCATAGAAAGGCTTTTGAGACTCTGTTCCTATAATATTAAATAACCCTATTGACATTAGTGCGCTAACGCCTCCCATTTGTCCTTGGTCTTCGTCATGGCCTCCCCAACCTAAATCTGGGGTAATACCTCCATAAGCTTTTTCATTTACTTGTCTTACCCAATATTGCGTAAGCCACGGCGCATTGGCGTAGCTGAACACATGCGCATTAGAACACCCAGGTTGGTTAGCATAACTTACATAGCCTTTACTGTAGCTGTAAACAAAATCGCTATCTTTTCCTTTATCGAAGGCAAAGTTTAATTTGTCCCATAACACTTCATTACCGCCCATTAATTGAGCTAATCCAGGAATATCGTGAGAGACTCCCCAAGTTGCTTGCCACGCATTAGCCTCTACATAACCCCAACCTCGCAGTGGGTCGTTATGTGTAAAATTTCCTTTATGGTCTACAGGAAACAGTAGTTTATGCTCTTCATTAAAACACTTTTTCCAAGATTCAGACCTTTTAATAAAGTAGTTATAATCTTCTGTTTTACCTAATCTATAAGCCATTTGAGCTGCTCCCCAATCTTGAAATGCCGCTTCAATATTAATACCGGCATTATTAGGCCACCATCCATTTTCAACATAAAATTCTAGGTCGTGTTTAAAGAACTCGCCTCCTCCCATCATACCACCTGGCATATGGTTTTGTTTAATTTGCTCAAAAGCATTTTCGGGGTCGGTTTTAGTAAGTATATCTTTCATATAAGCACTTACTATAAGATTTGTTGATGGGCACCCCGTCATTATAAAAGAATATCCTCCTCCCGAAGGACCTCGTGGCAACAAGCCTCCATTATTTGAATAGGCCACCATTGAAGATGCCATATCATCTTGAATTTCTGGCCATGCTAAGCCCCAAAGTACATTTAAGTTCCACTGGGTTAACCAAAAAGCATCCGAATTGTACATGTTATGTATTACCTTTCCGCTGGCATCTACACCTGGGTTTTTCACTTTAAAATTAGCATCGGTAATAAAACCATCGGTTAAGTTTCCGGTATTCTCTTTTTTACCGGTAGTTCGGTCTGGATAATCGCCGTTTACATCATTAATACGGTGACGCCCAAGCAATACATGCCATAAATCTGTATAGAATTTTATACGTTGCGCTACGGTACCTCCTTCAACCTTTATATTGCTCATCCAATCGTTCCATTGGTTTCTACTATCTTGAGCAACCGTATCAAAATCCCAAGTGGTACATTCTGTTTTTAAATTATTTCGTGCATTTTCAATGCTGGTATATGAAATGGCTATTTTTAACTGCACCTCATCTCCTGCTTTAGATTTATACTTCATGGATACACCACCATTATCGCCTTTTAAAGATGAAATATCTGTATAGTTTTCGTCTTCATTCCAACCATCAAACGATTTCCATTTTTCATCAACCTGAACAACAAAATATATTTTAACGTCTTTGGGCCCCACATTGTAAGCTCTATCTACAGAACTAATAGAACCTTCAAATTCTTTTTTATTAATTTTAGTAACATCGGCATTGGTCATTCTACTATTTCCTAATAGACCTCCAAGCGAAAGGAGTAATTGCGACTCAACATCTTCGGTCCATTTAAATCGGTAAAAGCTAACACGATCAGTAGAAGTTTGCTCCACCCACACTTTACTATCTGGAAGGAACACACGGTGGTAGCCTGGTTGTACGATTTCATCATCGTGTTTAAAAGATGATTTCCAAAACTGTTCGCCTTTGGTTGGATTTACAGAAGCTAAGGTTGGCATAAGGTTTAGCCCTGAAAGTGTCCAGGCGTGAATTTGAGGAAATCCTAAAATACTATCGGATTTATGGGCATACCCACCTCCGCCATTGTTCCAATTAATGGTCATTGGTGCCGCACTAATTACACCATAAGGGCGAGAACCTGTTGCGAATAAAAAAAAACGTCCTCTGTTGGTTTCTATATATGGGTCTACCCACTCTACTGGGGTAGTGTATTGATTAGGCGATGCGTAAACCTCAATTTCTGAAAGCCCTGATTTTTCACCTACCGATTCTTCAATTATAAAACGTACAGTTTGTGTACTTTTTTCGTCAAACTCTACGGCGATAGCACTTCCATCGCTTGGCAAATCTACATTAATAGTAGTACCATCACTAAACAACAATTTACCTTTTATTACTCTGGCAGTTTGGTCTGGATGATTATAGAGAACTACTTTATTAATTATTTGAGTATGTTCCCAAGCAAGCTCAACCCATGCTTTTTTAGATTTCGCCATCCAATTACCCTGATTCTTTATTGCTATAATGCCATCATTAATTTTTGAGCTATTATTTTTTTTGTTTAGAGACGATGAAGCATTAACTTTTGCTTTTGAGGCAATGCTTAAAGACTTGGCATACAGTGATTGACCACTCCATACCATTAACACAAAAAACAAGATACCAAACTTGAAGTTTTTCATTTTTTTTCTAAAGAGTTTAAATGTTAATTATTTTTGTTTTCAGACAATATTATTTATTACTTATCAGCAAGCCAAGATAATTATGTCTATACATATGAACAAATATATAATTTATTTTGAAATATTACATCTTTTTGGTGTTTTTTAACTCTTTTAATAAATTTAGAAACTTAAAATTTAACGCTACTAAAGACTATATATCTTAGAAAAATAAAGGCTTGCTTAAAGTGAAATACTATTTAATTCCTTTAACTAATAATTACCCATTTCAAAAATTAGTTCTCCACCATTAATAATTTCATTGTGATTAATATAATTTCTATCAATTTTTTTTCCATTTAGCATTATAGATTTAACCACAAAATTTTTATCTGTTAAATTGTTGGCTTTAATCGTAAACATCTTATTATTTGGCAATCTAATTGTAGCTTCCTCCACTTGTGGCGCACCTAAAACATACTCGCCTCCAGTAGGGTTTACTGGATAGAACCCTAAGACCGAAAACATGTACCATGCAGACATTTGTCCGCAATCATCATTCCCCATAAGGCCATCTGGCTTGGTATAATAATACTCGTCTACCAATGTTTTTATTATTTTATCTGTTTTTTCTGGAGCATTGGTATATTTATATAAATAAGGCAAGTGATGACAAGGTTCATTTCCATGCCAGTATTGCCCATATGTACCATGAATGTTCCATACTAAAGTTTTCACTTCTGGTTTAGATTTTGAAAAAAACAATTGGTCTAGTTTTTTTTCAAAGGCCTGTTTACCTTCCATAAGTTGTTGTAAACCGGGAATATCATGAAGCACGTGAAACTGATAATGAAATGCATTTCCCTCGGTAAAATCTGAACCCTCTAACCACTCACCTACTACCTCAGTATTATCTACATGCTTTCTAAAAACGCCATTGGCATTTTTACCGCGCATAAATCCGCTTTCTTTATCATAAACATTTTTGTAATACCCTGCTCGCTTATAAAGAAAATTCGCTTCGTTACTTTTGCCTAATTTTTCGGCAAACCTTGCCGCCGCATAATCATCATATATACCTTCTAAAAGTCTGGATACGGTTTCCCTTCCATCGTCAATCGAAGATAGCTTAACATCATAAGGAATGTAGCCAAAGGAATCTATTAATTGTACATGATTACGGTAATGTGGTTTTGTTACAGAAATCCATACGGCATCAAAAATATCATCATCGGTATACTGCTTAGGTTTTATTCCTTTTAAATACGCATCAACAATTACTGGTACAGCGTGATTACCCACCATGGTATGGGTTTCTTTCCCCCATAACTGCCATCTTGGTAAATATTTATTGGCTTCTTTAGGGTTTAGAGAATCGGTCACCATGTGTGTATAACTATCTAACATTGATGTGTTAATATCACTAACCAATTCTGGACTTAAAATTGTGTACATAGGGTTTGCCGCTCTAAATGTATCCCATAAGGATAATGTAGAGTAATATTTACCACTAGACGCCTTTTGAATTCCAGAATTGGCACTTCGATACTGCCCATCTACATCGGCAATATTATTAGGTTGAATATATAAATGATACAGAGACGTGTAAAAGGCTTCTTTTTTCTTTTTACCTCCTTGTATAGAAATAGTGTTTAAAATAGCATTCCATTTTTGGTTGGTGTTTTTTCTAACACTATCAAACGTATTCCATGAAGCAACTTCTGCTTCTAAATTCTTTTTTGCTTCTTTAATACCAACGGTTGACACGCCTATCAAAATTTCTAGTTCCTGATGGCCTTCCATATTAAAATCCAACACATACCGAGGTGCTTTCTCTGTGGTACCTTTTGCAGCTGGTAATTGGCGCTTAGTTACTACTGGTTTATTAAATTTAATTACATAATATAAATCTCTAGCGGCCCATTCTTTTGCTTTTCTATAGCCTGATAATACATACTCACTCTCAAATTGTTGCGAGGCTTCCAATATATTCGAGGATATGGTGTTGATATCCCAAGATACGCCATATTGCAAATCTATGAGTAGTCGTGCATCTTCAGGGTTGTCAAAAGTATATTTATGATAAGCGACATGTTCGGTAGCAGTAAGTTCTACCTTTACCTTAAAATCGTCTAAAAAGACTTTATAATATCCTGGTTTCGCTATTTCTGTTTCTTTTCTATATGCTGATTTAAAATTAAACCGAGATTCACTATTGATGGTATCCGTATTAATTGGAAGCAATAAAATATCTGACATTGATGGGCAGCCAACCCCATTTAGATGCGTTTGGGTAAAACCTAACAACCAAGGGTCGTTGTATTGATAGCCTGCAACGTGGTCCATTTCATAACCTTTATAATAGGTATTGTAAGATTCTGGACTAGGTTGAACCATTCCATGTGGGGTTGTTGCTCCTGGAAACGTATGGCCTTCGTTTTGGGTCCCTATAAAAGGGTTTACGTATTGGGTATAATCTGTGCCGTTAATTTCATTTTGACACGAAAGCAATCCTATGGCAAACAAAACAAACAAGCTTTGTTTCAAGATAAAACATAAGAAAGTGTTAGCTTTAAAACTCTTATACCACAAATACTTAACTACTTTTATCATGATATTTTTACTCTTTTATATAGTATTTAATCTCTATTAAGATTACCAAGAGCTGCTTTCATATAGCCCATTGCGTAAGCCATACCCGCATACCAAGCCCCATCGCAACTCATTTGTGGCGTATGATCTGGTATTAAAACACCTTCAAAGTTATTGCGCTTTAAAATCTCTAATATTTTGAACATGTCGATATCTCCCTCATCTACAAATACTTCATGGTAATTAGGAACTTTGCCAACTACATTTCTAAAATGTATATAGGCTATTTTATTTTGCTCGCTATATTGATCGGTAGCTTCGTATACATCGCCTTCAGTCATTTCAGATATGGTGCCCAAACAAAACTCTAAGTTGTTGTTATCACTGGGTTTCATATCTATTAAGCGTTGGTACATGTCTGGTTGATACACCAATCTTGGCGTGTTTCTAACATAAGGCATTGGCGGGTCATCTGGGTGTGCCGCCATCTTAACACCGGCTTCTTCAGCTACTGGTATCACGTGGTCTAAAAAGTATTGTAAACGTTCCCAAAGGATATCGTGAGATACCTTTTCTACCGTTCCTTCTGGTGCGTTTTCTTCATATATCATATTCCATACCATACCGTTTGGAATAGGTGTTTCATCCACACTACCTTCCATTCCCACGGAAACTGCGCCACCACGAGCAAAAGGTTTTTCCACTCTACTGGATACGCCTGCTAAAGAAAAATTATAACCAAATACAGGAATTCCTGCTTTGCCCACAATTCGTATTTGTTCCTTTACCAGTTCTATTTGCTCTTCTTTTTTAGGGCCATCTAGAAGAATATCGTGCCATATTGAAGGGTCAAAATTCTCAATAGCATACCACTCCAAACCATGGCTATTAATGTCTTCTTTAATTTTTAAAAGTTCCTCTAAAGACCATAGCTCTCCATTACCTGCTTTACCCCAGCCTTTATTACCGCCTATGGGTTGGTTGGCGTTTGATTTACTATTATCGGCATTCCCAAAATAATCTACCATGTGCACTACCACGTGTGTTGCTCCACATTGCTTTGCAAACTTATAATGCTGTTCATTAAGCATGTGACGGTATAATCCGAATCCTAATTTCATTTCACTAATTTTTTATGTTTTGTTTAAAAATGATTGGACATCCATATCGGAATATCCACAGTATTGTTTTAATATCTCTTCGGCATGTTGGTTGAGTAAAGGTGCCGGTTTTTCAATTTTTTGTGGTGTTTCACTAAACTTCACAGGAAAGCCTGTAGTTTTTATAGTGCCCACCTTTGGGTGTTCGTACTCCAAAATCATGTTATTATGTTTTATCTGTGGGTCTTCTACCATTTCTTTAAAACTATTGACTTGCGAACACCAAATGTCTCGTTCTAAAAGCTCTTCCAACCAAACCTTAGTTGTTTTAGTCTTTAAAACCGCTTCAATATCTAACTTGATAACATCACGATTTTCAATAATGTTATTAGAATTAAACGCTTCAGAATTATATTTTTCAAGACCAATAGTTTGCGCTATTTTCTGCACAGAACACATCCCTATTGAGATATAGCTATCTTTAGTACGATATATACCATAAGGCGCCCCAATCCATGGGTTTGGAATACCGCTTTCACTTCTCTCTGGGTTACTTCCTCGGTGTAAAAAAGCAGTAATTTCCTGTATATGGAAACCAACAACTGAATTGAGCAGGTTAGCTTCAATTTTTTGTCCTTTTCCTGTTTTTTCTCTAGAGTAAATAGCTGCTAAAACAGACTGATTGATAAATAGGCTTGTTAACAAATCTGCTTGTCCAACGGCTGTTACTATTGGGATTTGCCCTTTAAAACCATTTAAAGCAGCACTTCCACTTATAGACTGCGCTAACAAATCTTGACCGGGTCTATGTAAATAAGGCCCCGAAGCTCCATATCCTGAGCTTGAACAATACACTAAACCCTTGTTTAATTTTCGCATATCTTGATAACCTAAACCAAGCCTTTCCATGACTCCAGGACGAAAATTTTCTACTAAAACATCAGCCTTTTTAATAATATCAATTGCTATTTTCTTATCAATAGCATCTTTTAAGTTTAATGCAATACTTCTTTTATTTCTATTGAAGCTAACAAATGAGACACTCTCACCTTCTGGATACATATTGCCATAAGCATAGTGCCGCATCCAATCTCCTTTAGGTGGTTCTATTTTAATAATTTCTGCCCCCATATCACCCAACATTTGGGTAGCCCAAGGGCCTTGTGCCAATTGTGAAAAATCGGCTACTATTAAACCTTTTAGTGGTCCGTGTTGCTCCATAATTTATTGGTCAGATTTTTTTATAAATTTTTGAATAGCCGCTTGTGCTTCCTCTTGTAAATACAATTTCTTAACCGTCTGCGCTTCGTTATTTATGCGTTCTTCAAAAGGGGTAGCTGTCATACTTAAATTTACCAAACGCTTTAATTCTGCAATAGATTGTTGAGGTCTTCTGGATAATTTACCTGCATAATCCATAGCTTCATACAGAAAGTTATCATTTGGAAATACAGCATTTACAACCCCCCAATCTTTTAAGGTTTTAGCATGGTACTGCCCTCCTAAAAACAACATTTCTTTAACGCGGTTAACTCCTATTTTCTGAATTAATCTTTGCGTACCACCGCCGCCAGGTATTAAACTTAGAAATACTTCTGGCAGTCCCATTTTTGCGTCTTCCGAAGCAACTATCAAATCGCAAGACAATGCAATTTCAAAACCACCTCCTAAGGCAAAACCATTTACAGCTGCAACCCAAGGTTTTGATGCGTTTTCGATAGCATCATATAATTGCATTCCTTTTTCCTGAAACGTATCAAATTCTTCTGCCGTTTGATTGCCATATTCTTTAATATCAGCTCCTGCCATAAACGCTCTTCCTGCCCCAGTAATTACTGCAACATGATAGTCAGATTGGGCGTTAATCCAATGGATACCTTCAATTATTTCATCCATCATCTCCCGATTCATGGCATTTAATTGTGCTGGCCGATTAAATTTTAATACGGCAATGGCATCTGTAGTTTCAATGGTTATCGTTTTAAATACTTTCATAACTAAACGGATTTGTAACAGTCGTTTAACGTATTCATTATTGCCTCTGAACTCGTATCTTTTAATATACCATCGTGAATAATATCGGCACCCTGTTCTTGAAATGCATTCCAACCCGGATGTTGCGGACGTATATAAGCGTTTTCAATAGTCCATTCTGTATCATTAAAAAAGTTGTGACACAACGTATTGTTCGTTTGGCTCTCCCAAGCAGTTCTACTTGCTGGTTGTCCGCCATTTTTGGTAAACACCCCTTCTTGAACCTCTGCACTAGCTGCATAATTAACATACTTTGAAGCTATTTCAGGATGTTTGGTTAAAGCAGATACGGCTAGTCCTACACCTCCCATAATCGTTGATATATCTTTTTGTAATCCTATAGGGCTATTTGTAAAATGTACTAGATTTTTGGTGTAACCTTTGCGCGAATAATTGGTATACCCAAATAGATAAGGCGAATAAATTATACTTTCTTCATTCCCCATATTATCCAATATCTGAATGGGGTTCCAGTTTAAGGATTGGGGATGACTTTGCTCTACATAAAATTTTATATCATCTAAAACAGAAATACCAACTTTGGAACTAATTTCATTATTATCAATAAATCCAGAACCAAAATTTTGGGCGCATAACGTTAAAAATGTACACCAAATATCTGTTGGACATAATGCCCAAGCCACTGAAAACCCGGAAGGTAACTTTTTATAAAATGCTTTTAGCTCCTCCTGGTTTTTAGGTAAACCCAGTCCTAAACTATCTATAATATCTTTTCTATATGATGCCACTAAAGCAGCCGCATCAATGGGTGTAGCATAGACGTGCTTTTCGTAATTATAGATATCAAAGCATTTGCCTAAAGCCTGTTGTTTCAAGGCGCTTAATTCCTCGGTTTTTAAATAATCTTCTAACGGAAGTAATAAACCATTTTTATGGGCTTGCCCCATGTAGGGATGGTCTATGGTTATGATATCGAAATTTTCAATTAAATCTTCAATAGGCGTGTCTCCAAATTCCTTTAGGGAACGCACTTTCCAAGTGATATTGACATTTGGATTATTTTCTTGAAATGTCTTTGATGTAGCTATGAGTGGTTCATACCCTCTTGGATGGTCCCATGCTATGCCTTTTAATTCAATCATTATAACTTAATTAAATTATAACCAGCAAATATTTACTGGTGTATTTACTTTAAATGTTGATTTTCTTTGTAGTGTACCGTCGTTGGTATTTATTTCAAACACCACTAGGGTATTGCTGTCCTGATTGGCAGCTATAAGCCATTTGCCTTCGGGATGGATATTAAAGTCTCGTGGGGTTTTGCCATAGGTGGATTGATGCCCTACAAGGGATAACTGTTTGGATTGAGCATCAATTTTAAAAATAGCAATGGTTTCAGAACCGCGATTGGATGCGTATAAGAACTTTCCGTTGGGATGCATTCGTATGGCCGCACCACCAATTGCTCCATCATGATTTTCAGGAACAAAACTTATCTTTTGAATGCTCTTACTATCAATTTTCTTTACATCGACAACAAAAATCTCTCCTGTTAATTCTCCCAGTACATAGGCAAACTCTTGGTTGCTATCCATAACCATGTGTCGTGCACCACTTCCTGGCTCAATTGATATATCTAAAACTGGATTGCTCTGCCATTTTTGTTCTTTATCTTGCCATTGGTAGGCCTTTGCAGTATCTAAAGTTAAATCTACCGCATACATCTGATTGTCGGCAAAAGGGTATATCATGTGGGCATGTGCCGCTTCTTGCCGTTCTTTATTAGGGCCAACACCTTCGTGCTGGATGTCTTGCGAATATAGATTAAGACTACCATCTGCCTTTATGGGATAGGATAAAATATTTCCTGACACGTAACTTGCCAGTACCAATTTGTTTTCAATAATAGCTAGATGACATGCGTAATCGCCATTGATAGGTTGGGAATTTATAAGGCTTAAGCCTCCATTATTTTCAATCTTATAGGCATGTACCTTTGGCTTGAGATTTTCTTGGGTTTCCTCAACTGCATAAAGGTATTTTTTATCTTTAGAAATTACCAAGTAGCTCGGATTTCGCTGTTTTGTATAGCTTTTTTGGGTAATTTCTCCTGTTTCTAAATTAAATTCAAAACACTCGATACCTTTTCCTTCTGGATTTTCTGCCGGGGTACCTTGCCCCGTGTAGCTTCCTGTATAAAAAACACCCATACTTTGTAATGCAATTGTTATTAAAATTAATTTCATCTACTCATTCGTTTTTCTTGGAGGACGTGGGTCGTATTGTATAGTGTGGTTCATGTAAGCACCATCGATGTACAAATCTGCCCCGTTGATATACTCTGCCATATCACTTGCTAAAAATGCCACGGTACTGGCAACTTCGGTAACATTTCCTATTCGCCCAGATGGTATCCAATTATGAAACTTCTCTCTACCAAATTTGTTAATTTCCTCTCGGTTCATATTCGTTTCAATAGCTCCTGGCGCTACAGATACCACTCTAATGTTATCTTCTGCCAACTCTAAAGACAGACATTTTGTAAACATCTTTAATCCTGCTTTTGCAGAACAATAGTGAATCAATCCCTTTCTGGGAACCGTATCATGAATTGAGGAAATATTTATAATAACACCGCCTCCATTGTTTTCCATACGTTTTCCTGCTTCTTTAGCACATAAAAAAGGGCCTTTTAAATTGATGCCCATTACCCTATCCCATTCGTCTTCTTCTAAATCCAAAACATGTTGTACGCTTTCGCTACCAGCATTATTTACAAGAATATCAATAGTGCCAATTTCGGTATCCATTTGACTGAACATATCCTTAACTTCGGAAGCTTTTGCCACATTGGCTTTTCCTATGCTTACCGTAACATTATACTTTGATGTTATCTCATCTGCTACCTCCTGCGCTTTATCTTTATTACTGTAATAATTGATAAATACATCAGCACCACACTCCGCCAATGCTTTACAAATTCCTGCGCCGATACCTTGACTTCCTCCTGTTACTAGGGCTTTTTTGCCTTTTAAGTTAATTTGTATCATTGACTTTTAATCTTTTTGGTTATTAAAACAAGCTATTACCTTCTGTTTTAATTCAACTATTTGAGCATCATTTAATTGAAAAAACTCAAAGTCTGCTATATGTGTGTTTGATTTTTCTACTATAATAATCTCGCTTCCTTCTTTCATAGCTATATTATGCCACACATTGGCTGGAATATTATATGTGATGTTGGGTTTTAGTAGTTCTGCTTCAAAGGTTACACTATCGCCTTCAATTTCAGCCCCAATTAATACGGCTTCCCCTTTTAATAGAATAAATACCTCATCGGTTAAAAAATGAACATCTAATTTTTTTATATTATCTATATGTTGCTCTGGCATATAGTTTAATTGTGCCACTTGCCAGCCTTCTCGTATTAAAAACGGATGGTACCCATTAGCTTCTACTTTGTACTGTTCTATAACTGTTGTACTCATATTATTTTAGTCTTTTGTTTTATCTTGTTTCCAAGACATTTCTATCTCTTCTAATGTTTTGCCTTTTGTTTCTGGCACAAACTTCCATATAAACCAAATGGCTGGGAGCGTTAATGCGCCGTATAAAAAGAAAGTACCTGATGGTTTTATGTTTTCAATAAAAACTGGGTTAGTTAGTGTGATAAAAAAACCAGTAACCATTAATGATAAGCTACCAATACTTACCGCTAAACCTCTAATTTTGGTTGGGAATATTTCACTAATAATAACCCAAACAATAGGACCATAGGAAAAGGCAAAACATGCTACGTACATTAATAAAGGAATGATAACCCAACTGGAACCTAGGGCAAATAAGGTAGCTACACCAAATAATGATATGGCCGCACCTACTACGCCTATTAAAAGGAGTTTTCTTCTTCCGTAACGCTCAATATTCATAATCGCCACGAATGTAAAAATGGAATTTACTAGTCCTACTAAAACCGCTCCCAAAAAGGAACTTTCAACACTTTTTATAGATTCATTTAAAATATTTGGCGCAAAATACATGATGGCTGCAATTCCGCTTAAATGTGAAAACATTGGCAATAGAATACCTATTAAAAATGGTCGCCTTAAATAAGGTTTCAGTAAATCCTTAAAGCCTTGGGACTCCGTTTTTACTACAGATTGTATCTCATCCATTTGAGATTTCGCCATGAACTCCCCCATAGTTTTAACCATAATGGCGTAGGCTTTGTTTTCCTTACCATTTACCGCTAACCATCTTGGACTCTCTGGCACTAGAAACAACAGCACCAAGAACAATAATGCTATGGGGATTTCTGTGCCAAACATACCACGCCAAATCTCTTCTACAAATAACCAGTTCCAAAACCCTCCGTTTTCTTTCGCTACAACTCCTGCCGCATCTCCTGCCGCATTTAGCACCATCCAGTCCACTAAAAAGGCTAACAGAATACCTAGTGTTATTGAAAGCTGATATAGCGACACCATTTTTCCTCGCTTTTCGGGTAATGTTAATTCTGAAATGTATATGGGCGCTACAACTGACGTGATACCTACGCCTATACCGCCTATGATTCTTACCACAACTAAAAATACAAATGAGTTGTTAGATGATGCCGACATCCAGTAGGCATTGTTTAAATCGCCCAAAAATTGAGGCGGTAACATAGAACCAAACGCAGAAAGCAACAAACATGCTGCTGCCACTATTAAGGCTTTTTTTCTACCAAACTTGTCCGTAATACTTCCCGAAATCACACACCCTAAAATGGTGCCTAAAAGCGCTGAAGACACCACCCACCCCAACATACTTGATGACAGGTTATATTGACTTTCTAGAAATGTGTTACATCCCGAAATAATGGCGGTATCGTACCCAAAAAGAAAGCCCCCAATGGTGGACACAAAGCTGATGCCGTAAACGTAAAATGATGTGCTGCTTTTCATAATTTATAGTTAGTTAGTGTTTGTTTGGTTTTTCTACTACATAATTCCAAATTTGTTATAAGCATCAACAGTACTCATGCCTTCTTCTAAAGCTTTCTTTACCAATTGTTCGCCCCTTGCCTTTTCTATAGCCCCCATAAAAACTTTCTCCTCTACTTCTTTTGGGACTATAACCACGCCGTCTCTATCGCCATAAATAATATCGCCAGGATTAATACGAGTCCCTTCAATTTCTATTGGCACTCTATAATCAATAACCTTTCCTCTTGGGCCTTGGTCTTGTGCATAACCTCCATAAGAAAAGGTTGGAAAATTAAGTCCTAATACCTCATTTGTATCTCTGGAATAGCCATGAAGAACAGCTCCTGATGCTTTTAACTTCATAGCTCTTGTACTCATTAACCCACCCCAAAGCGCATATCTTGGAGATGAGCCCGAGCAGATATAAACTTCGTCTTCCTTTAAATCGTCTAAAGCCTCAAACATAATCCCAAAAGGTTTTTTCATCATGGGGTTATTAGTGCTTTTAGAACTTTCTTCAAATACATCGGCCTCTAAAACGGGCATGGCTCTGCCTATTAAAACAAAATCATCATTTAGAGGTTTAATATTTGGAGGTAAAAATTGATGTTGATATCCAAGGGTGTCAAGTATGTCGCCTACTAAGGCAACAAATAATTCAGACTTTGCTATGGCGTAAAGTTCCTTGTCATTTTGCCATATTTTATTAGTGGTATCCATATCGTATATTAAAATAATTAATTGTTTATTAGAATTTTATAAGTTTCAATAGCGTTATTACCTATATCAATTTTTATGTTCTCACCTTTTACCCCTAATGTTTCTGTTTCTTCTTCAATTAAGTTAGTTTTTATGACTTTTGAAGCTGCTTTAGGTAGCGTAATTGTTGGTTGACTAGCTTTTCCATTAAGCTCCACTAATCTTAAAACAATAGCATTATCATCTTCCGCTTTTTTAATTGTGCTCACACGCACCATAGGATCTGAGACATTAAAAAAGCTATGAGTGGTAGACAAAGTACCTGTATAGTTTTTCTTCTCTTTTCGTACTACTTGTAACGGGTGATTTGAACCATTCCCAAATTGATAAGATGTATTGTCATTAGCTTCGTGAGACGTTATTGAAAATTTAAAATGGTGATCTCCTGTTTGGTGATACCAGTTTCCTTCTCCATGACAGCTTTTATGCGAAGCCATAAGAATACCTTGAAGTACTGTATATTCTACAGATTCTCTAGTTGGGTCTATCCAATCTGCCAATGCTACATCAGTAGCCAAGGTAACTTGAAATCCTTCTTTTTCTGAAGAAATAAAATTCATGACTTCTCTTGGATGGATTTCAACAGGTTTTTGGTCATAGGTTCCACCCCAAGCCCATCCACGTGGTGCTTGTTTCATTTCAGATTTTCCTACTTCAGCAATGGCTAATGGCACTTCATATTTGATAGTAGAATCTTCCATATCTAAAGGCAACATAAATCTAAACTCACGATTGTGAGTACCATCCCAATTTAAAATATCTACAGAAACATCAATTTTCTTAATATGATGATGCACTTTTATATACTGTACAATGTCTGCATGTTTAAATTTAACTTTGTTGCTGTATTCTGTATACACACTACCATCACTAATAATCTCCCAGTTTGCTGTATGCATACTTGTTTTATTAAAGCCATCCATTTTAGGTTCTGTCATTTGTGTAAACTCACCTGCTCCATTACCATCATATTTCATAGTAATAATATCGCCTCCAGAAAACCTTGTTGATTTTACAACTTCTTTATTTAATTTATTATCAAATAAATACGTTAAACCTCCATCTCCTAAGCGCAATGTGTAAAACTCATTACTTAGGGCATTTGGTGTTACTGATTTTTTAACCTTAACGGATTTTTTTCCTTGTTTTAAATAAAATGTAGTATAACCTAAAGAAGGCGTATTTGGAGCTACAAACTCTAATATTCTTTTACCATCTCTGTTACTTATTTGAGAAGGCACAACTGTTCCGTTAGCATCAACCACATAATAATTTGAATTGTCTTTTATCTCTAAAGTAGCTGTAGCTGTTCTTTCCCAAGACAGGTCGTTATAAACAATAACGGCATTGTTGCGTTTAGTTTTTACGTTTTTAGATATGGATTGAAGAGATTTTCCAATTAATCTATCGGCTTCCGAAGCGGCAAATTCTAGTTTAGCGCGAAAAATACTATCGGTTATATGTCCATTTTTTCCTCCCCATCCATGATCTGGATAAATAGACTCTTCAAAAGCATTAGACAGTGCCTCTGTTGGATAACTATCAAATGATTCTTTTAAAATAGCATCTATGGAAGCAAAAATTTCTGCTGAAGGCAATAAGCGTCCTGCTTTTCTTGAAGCCGTAATAGCTTTTTCGTGCCCAGGACCGTGAATGTAAGACCATAAATTTGGTCTTTCTCCAGAAATTTTTTCAAAAATAGCATCTGGTGTCTTAATTTCGTTCATTAATGCCGTTACAGAAGAATGCTTTAGTTTTGGCATTTTCACACCTGTTTGCTTTATAATATTATTCCATTCTGTTACTATATGTCCATAATTTGCAGGTCCAGCTGCATCGTTACTAATTAATATTGCAAAATGAGGAGGCAAATTTCTTTCTTTATAATAATCTCCCCACATTTTTACTCTCGACTGCAATTTATGCATGGCTTCTATAGCGTCTTGCTCAAAAAGCTTATAAAACATAACCGCCCAACCATAGTTTCCAGGACTGTATGTTGGTATTTTAGAACCGTCTGGAGAATACCAATTGTAATAACCTTCTTTCATTCTAGAAACAAACAGGTTTTCTACGCCAGATTTGGCTAGTATTTGAGGGAACTGTAATGTTCTTCCTGGAACATCAGTGTTAAAGGCAGTTACCACATCGTTACCTTCAAAATTCTTTTTAAGCCAGCGTCTTCCAAAATACATTTCACGAATCAATTGTTCATCGGTTTGCATCCCTTCATAAGGTTGATTGTATGTTGCCCCCCAAGTAAATCTGCCTTCGTTAGAACGCAGCATAACTTCTCCTTTTCTTTCAGGAAATTCTTCTATAAATTCTTTAAGATTTAGTGTTTGCTCCATCCCAAAATGAAATGCTTTATCTGTATCCATTATATCCAAAGCAGGAGCTATAATGTCGTGTATACGTTCATGTCTACAGTATGCTGGCGTATCCATCCATGCAATGTCTTGATGAGAGGATGATATAATATGAAATGTACCTTCATTAAAATATCCCCAGTCTGTTGTAACCAATGGGGTAAACAATTGTTTTGTAGAATGCTTTCTAGAAGCACCAACAAAGGTTATGTTTTCTGGTGTTCCAAAAACGGGTAGCCAAAGCCATGCTTTACCCTCCTCTTGTTTTATTGTTATAGTTTCTCCACTATCAAAAAGCACTTTTTTAAATAATTGAGCATCCTCAATATCTAAACTAGCTTTTGCCAGTAAATTTCCAGTGACTTCCTTATACTCATAAGGTTCTACATATTTAATGTTAATCGTTTTTTGCCCAAAAGCAAAACTAAAAACGAACAGTAGGATTAAAATTGAGTGTTTTTTCATAATTAATTTATTTTATTCTTATTTACTAAATCGGTTTAGTTTTTAATTAAAAAAGTATTGTAAGTCATAATACTTGACCACAAGACGCTCTAATTTCAAGTTTTGTCTCTAACACTTTGGTTTCTGTTTTTCCATGAATAGCCCCATTCATCTTATTTAATAATATGTTTACAGCGGTGCTTCCAATTTCATTTGTAGGTTGAATTACAGATGTTATAGGAGGGTCTACAATATCAAAAGCACTTAATTCATCAAAACTTACAATAGCGACATCTTTTGGTACACTTATGCTTAACTTTTTAAGTACTCTTAAACCTTGAGAGGCTAAATAATGTGTAGAAAACACAATAGCATCCATTGTTTTTTCACCTGATACCAGGTTTATTATAGCATTTTCTATTTCCTTAAAATACGATTCTCGCTCAATTTCTACAATATGTGACTCCTCAGGTTTTATATCAAAATCTATTAAAGCGTCTTTATAACCTTGCAATCTTTGCGCAATAGGCTCTAATCCTGGTTTTAAGGTAATTAGTCCTATTTTTTTTCGTCCTAGCCCTAGCAGGTGTTTTGTTATTTTTTTTGTTCCTAAATAATTATCCACCACAACGTAATCTGTATCTTTATCTGGATAATATCTATCAAACAAAACAAAAGGAAATTTCTCTTTTTTCAAAAAATCAATTTCTTTTTGATTTTGCTGAGTAGACGCTATAATTAATCCATCTACTTGCCTATTTAACATAGAATGTATCAATTTACCTTCTTTTTTAGGATCTTCATAAGAACTACTAAAAAGCACTGTATATCCTTGTTCTTGGGCTTCTTTTTCTATCACACCCGCCACTTTAGAATAAAACGTATCTGAAATATTTGGTATAATTAAACCAATGGTTTCGCTCTTTCCCCTACTTAATCCTCTAGCTAATTGGTTTGGAACATATCCGTTTTTCTTGGCGTATTCTTTAATTCTTTTTTGGGTATTGGCACTAATTTTATTTTCATCTCCTTTGTTATTAAGTACAAACGACACCGTTGTTTTTGATATATTTAAATCATTTGCTATATCTTTTAACGAGTATTTCTTATTTTTAAGCAAAACTAAACCGATTTAGTCAGCTAAACTAATGATTATTTTTGAATAGTTCTAATCTTTTTTTTGTTTGATTAGGTTTGTAATGCATTCTTACCCTCCAAATCAATTCCTCTACATTTACTACTTTAAAGTTTTCACTTAATTTACTAGCGTTTAATTTTGCTATTCCTGGGCCTATTATTGGCCCCAAAACGTTTTCAGCTACTTCGTCTTTTGAATTACCTGTGTCTGAAAATCTACTCCATGCATGAATGGATATAACGCTAAAAGGGTTACTATCAGATTCTGAATTTAACTTATTCGCTATGTAGGTTGGTGTACCTTCACGTTCATTATTTTTATCACCAAAATTCCACAAGGAATATTTTACCGTTATTATTGGAATATCATACCCATCACTATTGGTTTCCCAATAAATGGTGCCTTTACCACCAGCATATGGTGAATACTGTACCGCCAATATACCTTCTAATTGATTATTGGCTTTTATATAGGCACGATATGCTTCTTTGGCTTCTTCTGAACCTACATCTTTTGCCATTAACGACAAAATTTTTATGCGGTGTTGGCGCATATGTGCAGCTGTAGCGCTAGCAATTTGCTTTAAACTTCCTGCTCTGTTTCCTTTTATTCCAAAAAGGTCGGCATAGTTATATCCGCCTCCAAAGGTTTGTACTATTGAAGTATTTTCGCCTTGCTTATCGAACAGTAACTCCATAACATCTGGAGCCATCATTGATAAATTATCTACAGGAAGGCCAAAAGCAATTTTCATAGTATCAGCTGCGGGATGGTTAAAATAGTATTCATTTGCAAATCCATTCATCATCCATTGCACGTTGTCGCCATCAGATAAATGATAGGATACGTATTTTTTTCCTTTCTCTGTAAAATCTATAGCTTTTGGATCTAATACTTTAGCTAACCCACTTTGACGACTTTTGTAGAGTAAAGATGTTAAGTTTAAATTGTACATCCAGTCTGCAGGAACCATGATATTCCCTGTTTCTGACACCTTATTGACAAACAAATCTTCGCCTACGCCATGTTCCCATCCGTATATGGGTGAACCAGGTTTTAACCACTGCAATACCTCATCAAACAAAGCCGTGTTTTGTCCTGCAGAGGCATCGTTATATTTTTTGTTTAAATTAATTACAAACAAATTGTTTTTAATAGCAAACTCTCTTTGTTCTCCAGTTTGAAGCGGCATAACTACCAAAGCATTATTATTACATTTATCTTTGAACTCGTTCCATGCATCTTGAGTGTTTTTTTTCGACGCATCATACATCATTTTATAACCTAATGAATCAAAATAGTCTTTATCTCTAACATCAACAATAATAGCATTATACACATGCGAAGCCACTGTGGCTACCGTATTACTTTCTGGGTTATTTTCAATATCTGTTAACACATAACCATTAAATAAATCTTTCACTTGCACTTTTACACCATCAACATCAGCATATGTTTCGCTAACAAGTTCTATGGCTGTTGTTTGAGCGTGTTCTTGAACACCCATTTTTACCAGTCCCTGTTTGGCTACCTTATAAGCTTCTTTTTCGCTATGGTCATGTAACCATATGCCAACATCACTTTTCCCTTGGTCTACAGCCCTGTTTACCAAACCAGAAATAGATTGGCATAACAAATGGTATTGCATACCTTTTGTTAATTCTGTATGGCCCAATTCATTTTTATGAAGTTTGGGTATTAAACCTGCAATACTCCAGTATTTTTTTGGCTTTACTTGCATTCCTAGATGCCAATATTGCCCTAAGTCTTTAAAAGAATCGTACTCGTTAGTATAAGCTTTATTGGCCTCTGCACTATCGCGCTCTTTTTTTGAGTTGTTGATGCATGCATTGGTTAAAAACGCTAAAACCAATGCTGTTACTATTGTTTTCACTTTTAAGATTTTAATCATCAACTTTTTAGTTCTTAAGGCTTAATGAATAAGGAACGGCATCTTCGGTACTTGCCCAATTTTTATTAGGAGTGGCGCTCATTTCAAATTTTAAGGTTCCGCCGGCCATCACATCATTATAATCTAAATACGATTTATTGTAATCCTTAGCATTTAAAGTTGCAGATTGGATATACACATTTTCCTTAGTGTTTTGTGGTGCTGAAATTTCGAAAGTGTTTCCATTCTCTAAATGAATGGTTGCCTTTTTGAATAATGGGCTACCAATAACATATTGGTCTGCTCCCGGTGTTACAGGATAAAATCCTAACGAACTAAATACATACCAAGCGGAAGTTTGACCGTTATCTTCATCGCCACAATACCCATCTGGTGTTGGCGCATATAACTTAGTTAATACTTTTCTTATTTTTTCTTGCGCTTTATAAGATGCATTGGCGTAATTGTATAAATATATCATGTGCTGAATAGGTTGATTACCATGCGCGTAATTACCCATGTTCATGATTTGCATTTCACGAATTTCGTGTATGGTAAAGCCGTAGTATGAATGGTCAAAAACTGGAGGCATTTCAAACACTTCATCCAATTTGTTTTCAAAAGCATTTTTACCGCCCATTAATTCCATTAGTCCATTTACATCGTGAAAAACAGACCATGTATAGTGAATGCTATTGCCTTCTGTAAATGCATCGCCCCATTTAAGCGGATTGAAAGGGCTTTGAAATGTACCATCTTCATTTTTACCGCGCATCCATTTGGTTTCAGGGTCGAATAGATTTTTATAGTTTAAAGATTGCTTATAGAAACGCTCTGCAACATCTTTCTTTCCTAATTTATCAGCCATTTGTGCAATGGTAAAGTCGGCATAGGCGTACTCTAATGTTCTTGCAGCATTTTCGTTGATACCGACATTATAAGGCACATAACCTAATTTATTGTAATATTCTACACCTTCTCTCCCAACCGATTTTAGGGTATTCCCTCCTTTTGAAAGCGGCCTTCCTTTAGAAGTAGTTGCATTTTTTAACATGGCATCAAATAGAATCTCTTGGTCTTTTATGTGAACGCCCTTTAAAAAAGCATCGGCTATAATGGGGGCTGAGTTAGACCCCACCATACAATCTCTATGACCCGGGCTAGCCCACTCTGGCAACCACCCCGATTCTTTATACGTGTTGGCTAATCCTTCCATAATTTTTGAATTTAACTCCGGGTACATCATATTGAAAAATGGAAATACGGCTCTAAACGTATCCCAAAAGCCATTATCGGTAAACATGTATCCTGGTAAAACTTCTCCGTTGTACGGGCTATAATGTACAATGGCATTGTTTTTATCTATTTCGTGAAATTGTCTTGGAAATAATAGGACACGGTACAGGCAAGAATAAAAGGTTCTTAAATTATCAATATTATCATCTTCAACCACTATTCTTCCTAATTCTTTCTCCCATGAAGCTTTTGCCTTTGTTAAAGTGGTTTTAAAATTATCACCTCCTATTTCTCTATTTAGGTTAAGTTGTGCTTGCTCTGGACTTATAAAAGAAGAGGCTACTTTTACGTGTACTTCTTCGCCTTTTTTGGTTTTAAAACCTATTATTGCTCCAACGTGTTCACCCTCATTTTCGGTACTGTTTTCTGCTAATTTCCAATTATCGCTCCATGTATGGGTTAATTCAAAATCTTTATCAAATTCGGCTACAAAATAGTTATGGAAATTATCTGGAACACCACCACTATTGTTTCTACAATACCCGATTATTTTACGTTCTTTTGGTAGTATTTTCACCATAGAACCTTTAAAAAATGCATCTAATAGAATATAGGACTGATTTTCGGGAAAGGTAAATTTAAAATGTGCAGCACGTTCGGTTGGTGTTACTTCTGCGGTAACATCGTAATCTGCCAAATAGGTCTTATAATGATGTGGTTTTACCGTTTCGGCTTTATGTGAAAACCACGATGCGCGCTCGTCTTCTTTAAACTTTAAATCCCCTGTTACTGCCATTAATGAAAATGCTGCATAATCATTTATCCAAGGACTTGGTTGGTGTGTTTGTTTTATTCCTCTAATTTTATGGTCATCATATTTATACGTCCATCCATCTCCCATTTTAGAGGTCATGGGGGTCCAGAAATTCATGCCCCAAGGAGTTGCTATGGCAGGATATGTGTTTCCGTTTGATAATTCAAAAGAAGAATCTGTTCCCATTAAGGGGTTTACAAAATCTACTAAACTTTCTTCTTTTATTGTTGTGTTGGTTTCTCCATGTCCGTCTTTTGTGTTAACACAGGAGACAATGAATAATGATAATATTAAATAAAATAACTTCTTCATAAATAATGTTTTATTGATAATAAACCTCTAAAAGTTTAGCTTTTGTAGCTTTTAACTGTAGTTGATTTAAACTTGCAGGAATTAATAATGTTTCTCCCTGTTTTAACTGATAATTTTCGCCATTACTGATAACAATAACCTCGCCCTCTACACAGATATAAATTAAAAATGAGTCTATTGCAGAATAATCTTTTTTTACCTCTTGATTTAAATCTATTATATTAGTTTTAAAATATGGAGAATGCACTAAGGTGTTTGATGTGTTTTCTTCTAAACTATAATTTGTTTTATAGCTGTTATGTACTTGGTAATCTATAACATCTATAGCCAGTTCATTGTGCAGTTCGCGTTTACTACCGGTTTTGGCATCAACTCTATCGTAATCGTAAATCCTGTAAGTTACATCAGAGGTTTGTTGTATTTCAGCCAATAAAACACCTGCACCTATGGCATGCACACGCCCTGTTGGAATATAAAACGTATCACCTGCTTTTACAGTTTCATGGTGCATTACATCTAAAATGGTATTATTGTCTAGGTGTTTTTTATATTCACTTTGTGTTATTTGTTTTTCAAAACCAACAATTAACTCTGCATTATCATCGGCCTGCATAACGTACCACATTTCGTTTTTACCAAAAGAATTATGGCGTTTTTTAGCCACCTCATTACTGGGGTGTACTTGAATGGACAATGGTGTTTTAGCATCTATAAATTTAATTAGTAGAGGAAAAGTGTTTCCAAATTTTTGATACACTACTTCCCCTACTAAATCTTGTTTATAATCTGCTATTAATTCTTTTAGTGTTTTATTTTTTAATGTGCCTTGAGCTACTAAAGTCTCATCATTTTCAACACCTGAAATCTCCCAAGACTCTCCTATATTTTCTTCTGAATAATCTTTATTTAATACGGTTTTTAATTTTTCGCCACCCCATATTCTGTATTTATAAAGTGGGGTGAATTTTAATGGGTATAATGTCATTGTTTTATGTGTAATATTATTTTTATAATGTTATTTAGTTGTGCCAAATCAACATAATTTTTACTCTATTGACCTAGAATTTCTATGCATTTTAATGTAAAAAGCTTCTTTATGTCATCTATCAACAAAACACAGGTTGTTAAATTTCAAACATTAAGAAGCTTTAAACTTAAATATTGAGATTAAATACGCTAATCCTGTAATTTTACAGCTACGGTAAAATCTCCCCAAAGATTACTTCTATCAAGGTTATCAATATGTAGCCTTACACTAATAATACCATCGCAGTAAGAAATAAAGTTATCGTCACTTTCAATACTCTCTGCGGTCATGTACCACGGTGCTCCAAAATTTCCTATTTCTTGTAAATCTACAGAAGTCTTTAATGTTACGGGGTCTACATGAATAATCATTGGAACAGCATTTCCGGCATCGGTTGATAATATATATGAATATTGATACTCACTAATTTTAGTAACCTCTCGCTTATGGCCTTTATTAGGCATCCACCCATGGGGTGTATTATGTTCAGAAATCACTTCGTATTCACCTGTATTTAATTCAATAGTTTTTATGGTTTCCGTTTTAAATGCGGTATAAAACGTATCAATTGACTTAGCGTCTGGAACATGAAGGGTTCTGAACTTAAATGGTGTTCCTTCTTTTATCCCCTCTAAAGTTGTTGATTGGTCTTCGTTGGTAACCATAACTGTCTGTTCTTCATCTAAATCATTTATATAATTGACTTCTACTCCAATCATTGATGACACAGGAGGCACCCAATTTATAATACCGCAAGTGGCAGACTCAATTTGTCTATTAAAAATAGAGTTTTGAAACGTATCACCGAAAACGGTTCCTGAAACATTCTTAACAACAGATTGGTTCCCAGACGTATCAAATGTATAAATCTGAAAGTTATATACGCCTTCTTGCAAATTTTCTATCAACACATCTATAGTATCATTTGCAGTAGTTCTAGAAAATGTAACTTCAGTAGAATCTTGTCTGTTTTTCCAGAAAGCCTTAATTTTATTAACCGTAGGATCGCTACCTAATACCATTGCCAGCTCTATTCTATTTTTACCAGAGTAAACTATTACAGAATCTACCTTTGCAGGATATACTATATCTCCACCTTCTTTATACTTCTTAAATTCATCTATGGGCGTGCAGGAAGCTAAAACCACTAACCCTAGAATTAAGCATATAATGCTTATATGTTTTACAGTTTTCATTTTTTTAATATTTTTAGTGAACGAATAGTTAGTCTATTGGTTGTCCCCACAGGGATATCTCATTAAAATTAACATACGTTCCGTTTGACCAATTACGTAATGTTTTAAATCTAATATACCTATACCCCTTTGTATCTAGAGGAAACACAATTGTTTCCCCTGCTTCAGCTGCAGCAAGATCATCGTTAGATAATTGTCCATTAGGTAAACCTGATGGTTTTATTTGTTCATATTCAATTATCAAATCCCAAGACTCCCAACTACCATCAGGAGCGGGATCATTAGATCCATAAATTTCGATGTTTCTCGGATTATGTAAACTATATAGCCAACGCGTACCATCAGCCCTCATCCACCAAGCCAACCTACTTAATTTCACTTTTTTTCCTAGATCAAAAGAAAACCATTGGGGCATCCTTGCTTGGTCTCCACTAGAATAAAATCCGCCTCCTTCTGTAATATCATCGTTGAACAGAGCTGGTATATTACCACCGTAACCCAAAATAGCATCATTAGGCAATGTTAAAGCAGTAATTTCACTTTTATCAATTTCCGTTTCAAAATATGGAGTCAACCGAACTATCGTGGTATCTGAAATATTCCCCCAACGGTCGCGTACATAAACTCCAAAATCGGCTTCTTCTGATTCGAATCCTCTAGTTGAAAATCTACCTTCAATTTTTTGAGTGTAGTATGTATTATAAGGTATAAAGTTACCTAAGGAATCATTAGCTAAAACAACTATGGCAAGGTTATCTTCAGTTGGGTTTTCAAAATCAACAAAAAGGCCGCCAAAATCTGGTCCAATATTTAAACTTTCACCAACATTTTGGTACGGAGCTTTTTCGGGGTTTACTGTTACGGTTATTGGCTTTGAAGCATTTTCACCCCGATCTACAGCATAAATACTCACCTCATAAGGTTTATTTTTTCCGAATCCAGTTAATGTCATTTCATTTGTGTAGTATGAGGCTTTAACCTCTCTAACAACATTTCTTTCTGTTGTGTAAACGGCCTTGGCGTAAAACACATCTGGATCGTTTGGAAGTGTATAACTTAGTTTAACACTTCCCGATAAGTTTTCAATCTGGACTTCAGAAACAGGCCCCGGTGGCGTGCCATCATTTTCTGTTGGTTGCAACAAATCTGTTGTACATCCTAGTACAAACATAGCAAGAGCAGCTATTGGTACTAGATAAATTTTATATTTTTCCATTGTATCAAGTTTTATATCTTTTAGAATAATTTACCACCCTGGGTTTTGTACCAAATTAGGGTTAATTGTGAGCACATTATCTGATAATGGCCAAAAATAGTCTCGTGGCGCATTAAATTTTTGATCGAATAGCAACGTTCTTCTGTTATAAGTTTCATACTCCTCTTGGCCAATATCCCATCCGTAAATTGGGGTATTTAATCTAGAAGCAGATTTTTTCCAACGCTTTAAATCCCAGAAGCGTTTGCCCTCAAGCGCTAATTCTATTAAACGTTCTTGCTGTATTATTTCTCTTAACCCATCTTGTGTAGTGTATTTTCCGGGATTATTAGAATAAGTACTCCATGAGGTTTGTACAGTCTCCAAACCAGCTCTTTCTCGCACTTTATTAATATATTCTAAAGCCAAAGCATTATTACCTGTTTCATTTAAAGCTTCAGCGTACAATAAATACAAATCTGCTAAACGCATTACGGGCCAAGGGTAAAACTCTAAACTTACCCCGCCTCCTTGAGAAATTACCATGTTCCAGTTAACTAGTTTTTTAGCATAGTAACCGGTTATGGAATACAAAACACTCTGTTTTTTTCCTGCATGCTGACCAATTTTGGTCTTTAAATCCCAAGTATTATTGCGCATAAACCAGGTAGCACCATCAAAGCCTAAGTTTGCATAAAATCGTGGTTCTCTGTTAAAATGCAAACCGACCGTTTTGTACCCCTCCTGCATACCTTCATCACTTGCTTCAACGGTACGCAAATTATATCGGTCTTGATAGCTCCATGTTTTATCTTCGTCAATAGGCACTCCGTTTTCAGTATAAAACATTTCTGCAATGCGTAAAGTAGGCGCAAAATGTGCCTTTAGATTTAAACTTGTAATATTAGGATCTAAATTGGGGCTAGCTGTTAACTGGACTGCCCATGAAGGCACATCAGAACCAACATTACCCCAAATAAGTTCAGAGTTCCATCTTTCGCAAACTGCATTTCTAATGCTCATTTCTGTCTTTATCCTATCTGTAGCACCTTGAGCGTTTTCATTAAACTCGTACAAACTTATTCCTGCTGCTTCGCAGGCTACAACTGCTTCTTCACAAGCCTTTAAAGCCCTGTTCCATTTTTCAATTTCAAAGTTAGTATTGAACAAAGGTGTTCCATCATTGCCTAAAAAATTATCGAAATCTGTGTTGCCGTTAAACAAAGGGCTTGCTGCTGTAACTAAAACACGTGCCTTTATTGCTAGAGCTATTGGCTTTGTAATTCTACCGAGCTCTGAAGTTTTATTATCTATTCTATTGGGCAGACCTCCATTAACTTCTTCTTGAGTTACTGAGTCTATTAATTCTACAATATAATCTACCACGTCATCAACCGGTTGCCTTTCTATTCTGACCTGATCTGAGTTGGCAGATATAGGCAGGTTTTCGTCTACAATAGGAATTGGCCCGTAGGCTTTCAATAAATACCAATGGTAATAAGCTTTAAGAAATTTAACTTCGGCAATCCACCTATTTTTAAGAAAAGGTTCTAGGTCCGTTACTTTATCAATATTCTCTAAAAAGATGTTACAAGATCTAATCCCTTGCCATAATGGAGGTACCCTTCCTCCTCCTTCCCAAAAATTCATTAGGGGACTTACTCTATTTTGTAATCCGCGAGCAATTTGGTAAGGGTCTAAAGAAGTCGCATAACCATCGGGAATAGGCCAAAAAATCCAATATTCGTCTCCTGCGTAAAACTCTGGGTTCCCCTCAGGATCATCAAATCGGGGTAAAAAAGAATAACAGGTAAACAGGTATTTTTCTGCTTGAGTTTTATCAACAAAAGCGTTATCGATGGTAGCAACATTATCTGGAACAACGTCCAAATAATCACTACATGAACTAATTATTCCCAAAAAGGTTAAAATAACTAGTATTCTTATTTTTTTAATATCTCTCATGTTTCTTGTTTAAAAATTAAAGGTCATTCCAAAATTAATAACACGCTGGATAGGATAACCTAAACCATTGCCCCCCATCTCTATATCCCATAAATCGAAACCACTAATACTCAATAAGTTTATACCACTAAAGTATAAACGTGCATTCGATAAATGTAGATTTTTGATAACGGCATCGGGCAAACTGAAACCTAACTCTACGGACTTAAGTCTTAAAAATGCTCCGTTTCTCATAAACCAAGTACTTCTTTGAGTGTTATTAGTATTTAAAGTACTACTCAGCCTTGGCCAAAGCGCATATGAATCTCTATTTGATTCCGACCAGTGATTATCTGCATAAACTTGTAAAAGCGCATTTTGCGATCCAGCCCCTAAATCGGGATTTGCAACAAAGGGGGCTGTTCTTACTGGATCTATCCAGAAGGAAGACCGAGCAGAACCTTGTAAAAAGAATGAAAAATCGAAATTTTTATAACCTAGAGATAATCCGCCTCCGTATATAATTTCAGGCACCGTAGGGTGGCCTATTGGAACCCTATCCAAATTGGTTATCTCTCCATCTCCATTTACATCTCTATACTTTATATCTCCAGCAGCATATTCTCCAAAATTTTGTTTGGGTGAATTATCTACATCAAACTCATCTATAAATAAACGCTCTGCCACAAGCCCCCATTGTTGTGACAATGACTGTCCTTTATGAAACAAATGACTGTTTTCTTCAGAATATTGGGGTTCTTCAAAGAAAAGAAACTCACTATGGGCATAGGTGAAATTGGTTCTACTTTGTAACCAAAAGCCATTGGTGAACGATTTATTATAGTCGAAAGAAATTTCAAAACCGTTTGACTTTGCCTTACCTACATTCGCTCTAATAGGTGCAGACAACCCCATGGTTGCAGGAATAAAGGCCCTATCCATCAATATGTTACTTCTGTTTTCGGTAAAATAATCTGCTTGTATCTCTAAACTGTTAAATAAATTAACTTCCAACCCAAGGTTCATTTTTTTTGCAGTTTCCCAGCTAATGTCCTCATTAGAATAACGGTTTACATTAACACCGGGTCTAGCGTACTGAAAATTAGTTCCAAACCATGCGGCTCTGCCTCCCGCATTTAAGTCAACCTCTGAAAGATAAAAAAACCGGTCTTCTGCACTACCTATGGCATCGTTACCTACCAAACCATAAGTTGCTCTCAATTTAAATTTCGGCACCACAGATTTTATGCCTTCCCAAAATGACTCGTTAGAAACAAACCAACCTAAACCTGCCGATGGGAAAAACCCATATCGATGTGATTTATGAAAACGCTCCGAACCATTGTAACCAAAATTAAATTCTGTCATGTACCGAGAGTCGTACCCATAAGTTACCCTGCCTGAAATGCCTTGGTTTCTATATGGTAATGATTTCTGTAAAGTACCTTGATTTGCGAACAATTGGTTTCTTCTTGTCCCCACCAGCATACCAGTAACTTCGTGTTTTTCAGAAAATGTATTTTGATAATTAATTGCGACTTCTGTGTACGTCGCTGAATTTATTTGCCTTTGGCCTTCGTTATAATTTAAATAATCTGTTGCTGATAGCTCATTGAGTAAATTCAATTTATAGGAATCATTAGATTTATCATAGCCAAAAGCCGAATAAAAATGCGGGTTATAAAATCTAGAAACATCAAAAAACGAATAGCGTTCTGTATTAAACAGCATTCTTGCTGACAAACCTGGGATAAAAAACGACAAATCTTGCTTTAACTCGAACTGTGCAGACATATTAGATCTGGTGTAATCTTTGTACCCCTTAACCATATCTGCATAAGGGTTAATAAAACTAGGTTCGTTACCACTAGAGGCATTACTGCTATTACCAAATAAGATGTGCCTTGCATAAGGCTTAGCCTCGGATGGGTAATATGCTGGAAACATGACCGGATTAGAACCAAGAATTTTTGAAAACATTCTTCCCCCTCCATCAATTGGTCCCGTATAATCATCAAAAGAACCTGCTAGCCTAACTACGGCCTCGGTGGTTTCTGTTAGGTCTATATTGATATTCGAACGAAGTTGATAATTTTTAAGATTAATATTACTATTAAAGTTATTTCGATCATCAACCTTTAAAATTCCATTATCTTTATTAAATACCCCAGCTATATAATACCTTGCCACTTTACCTCCACCACTAACATTTAAATTTAGCCTATTGTTTACGGTAAAATCTTTTAACAGTTGATCCATCCAGTTATTTGCTGGATAGACATATTCGTTTAAGCCCGCTTTGGTATTGTCTATTTTATTTTGCGAGTAAGGTAAAAACCCAATAGGATTGCGCGTTAATACTGCTTCATTTTCTAACAGCATGTATGTTACGGGGTCCGCCAGCTTTAATTGCTTTGTATTACTTGAAAACGAGGTTTCGTAGCGCACAAATACTTTAGCCTTACCTTCTTTTCCTTCTTTAGTCGAAATCAATATAACACCATTAGCACCTCTTGCTCCGTATAATGATGTTGCTGTTGCATCTTTCATAATTGAAAATGAACTAATATCATCGGGCGACAACTGTGCCAATTCTGTTGTTGAAGATTCAACACCATCAATTAAAATTAACGGATCTACCTTATACCCAAAACTTGTGACTCCTCTTATAAAAAAGGACGCGTTATCTTGCCCTGGTTCCCCGCTTCTTTGGTACGAGATAACTCCAGGGATTCTTCCTGCCAACGCTGTTGTTAAATTACTTGATGGTATTTTTAATTCACCTGGCTGAACCGTTGAAATAGAACCAATAACACTCGATTTTTTCTGTTTGGCAAAAGCTACAATTGTAACCTCATCTAATTCATCTTGATTTGGCATCAATTGCACATTCAATTTCTCCTTATCGCCTACCGTTATTTTTTTGGTAGTATAACCCACATAAGAAAATACTAACACACTGTTTTGGTTGGTTACACTTAAACTGTACTCTCCATCAAAATTGGTAACAGTTCCGTTTTTAGTTCCCGCCTCCATAACGGTAACTCCGGGCAGTGGCACTCCCTTTTCATCTGTTACAACTCCAGATACACTCTCCTGAATAAAATTTTGGCTAATTTTATCCAACCCTTTGCTTAGAGCAAGTCCATCTTTCATTATTGAAGTATTAGTGGTTTTTGCAAGAGAAAACGAAAAATGAAAGACAGAAAACATAGCAGCAAATAGTAAATGCTTGAAATGTTCCTGCCTAAAAAGTAAAAATTTACATTTCATAATAATTAGTTATTTGGTTTAATTGGTTTAATTGGTTTATGAAAAACACTTAAGATAAATTGAATAATAAATTTTATTCATTGTAAAACTAAATACAATAGGAATGCGATTATGATATTATAGTCGCTAAAAATGAATCAATATCAACATTAAGTATCAATTGATTTTTTTTTTAAGATTAAATTTTTGCTTCAGAATTAACTTTTAAAAATTGACTTAGAGCAAGCCCATCTTTCCTATTAAAGCATCAGTGGTTTTTGCAAGAGAAAACGAAAAATGAAAGACCGAAAATATAGCAGCAAATAGTAAATGCTTGAAAATGTTCCTGCCTAAAAAGTAAAAATTTACATTTCATAATAATTAGTTATTTGGTTTAATTGGTTTGATTGGTTTATGAAAAACACTTAAGATAAATTGAATAATAAATTTTATTCATTGTAAAGCTAAGTACAATAGGAATGCGATTATGATATTAAAGTCACTGAAAATGAGTCAATATTAACAATAAGTATCAATTGATTTTATAAGATTAAATTTTTGCTTCAGAATTAACTTTTAAAAATTGACTTAGAGCAAGCCCATCTTTCCTATTGAAGCATTAGTGGTTTTTGCTAAAGAAAACGAAAAATGAAAGACCGAAAATATAGCAGCAAATAGTAAATGCTTGAAATGTTCCTGCCTAAAAGTGAAAATTTACATTTCATAATAATTAGTTATTTGGTTAAATTCTTTTTTTTGAAGACAAATGGACTTTTTATCAATTTACGGTTCGCGCTAAACCTTAACTAATATATTGTATGAATGTCTGAACATATCAAGTATATATAAAAATTTTGACAGATTAATACTAAGAATAAAAGCTTTAAAAAAAAGAAGTCCGCAACCATTGGCAGGCTATAACATGTGAATCTATTCGCTCTAAACAAAAGAAAAAAAACTATTTTAAGACAAGTCCTTGAATTGTCCTAAAACAGCTTTTGTATAAAATTTCAATAAAACTATTAATTACTATTTCTTCCAGCTTTCTTCAATATCCTCAAGTGTTTTTCCGCTCGTTTCTGGTAGTTTTTTATAAATAAAACCCAATAAGAATATAGCGTTTAGCATAAACACCCAAAACGTAAATGCACCTCCTAAATGTTCTAGCATAACTGGTGTAAACTGCGTGATACCTACTACACCCAACCAAACCATTAGCGTAGCACAAGACATGGCTATTCCTCGCGTTTTAGTTGGAAAAATCTCAGATATAATAACCCAAGGAATAGGCCCCAAGGAAGAAGCGAAACTCGCTATAAAACCTAAAATAAAAATTAAGGTAAAAACACTAGAACTCTGATTGAAATAGAATACACAGCCCACGCCAAACAGTGATGCTATCATTCCTATTAGCCCCCAAATCAATAATTTTCTTCGTCCAATTTTATCTATAAATAGTATAGCCACAAAGGTAAACAAGGTATTCACGGCACCAATAATTACAGTTTGAAACAACGCTGAATCTGTATTAAACCCAATATTTTTAAAAATTTCAGGGGCATAGTAAATTATAGCATTAATTCCCGTAATCTGTGAAAACAGTGCCAAAACCAATCCTAAAATTAATGCAGGTCTCAAACTACTGGACAATAACTCTTTAAAGGTACCTTTTTCAAATTTCAGTGTTTCCTTTATTTGATTTAAAACTTTTTCGCCTTCTATTTGTCCGTTTACTTTATTTAAAACTTTTGCGGCCTCACTGGTTCTTCCCTTTGAAGCTAACCACCTTGGGCTTTCTGGCACAAACAACAACATAAAGAAAAAAAGTGCCGCTGGTATTACCTCAGAACCTAGCATATAACGCCATCCCATTTCAACGTTCCAAGCCTCAGTGCTTGAGCCTGCTATTTTTAAGTTTATAAAATACACGACATTAATTCCTAAAACTATAGCTAGCTGGTATAATGTTACCAACATACCTCTTTTTTTAGCTGGTGCAATTTCTGAAATATATAAAGGTGACAACATTGATGCTGCCCCAACACCAACACCACCTATAAATCTGGCTATTACAAATTGTGTTAACGTGTTTGGAATTGCAGAGCCTATTGCAGAAATAGAAAAAAGTATTGCGGTAATTAATAAGACTTTCTTTCTTCCGTATCTATCACTCACATAGCCCGCAACCATTGCTCCAAAAACACAGCCCCAAATAGCACTCGATGCCGCCCAACCAGTCATGGCTGCTGATAACTGAAACTTAGTCTGCAAAAAACCAATAGCTCCAGCAATAACTGCCGTAT
The DNA here is from genome assembly GCF_012037625.1 of Tamlana crocina. Lineage (NCBI taxonomy): Bacteria > Pseudomonadati > Bacteroidota > Flavobacteriia > Flavobacteriales > Flavobacteriaceae > Tamlana > Tamlana crocina. The sequence continues at coordinate 83,638 of NZ_JAAVJS010000003.1, read as the reverse complement.
CGTAACCAAACAATAAACCGCCTAAAGCAGCTGTAATGGTTACTATATATATATAACGCTTGTTTATTTTTTGAACTGAAGTGTTTGTGCTTTTCATTTTTATAATTAAGTTATTTTAGTCTTTATTTAGCAAGTAGTTGTTTGATTAATTAGTACTCATGCCTGAGTAAAATTTAGTTTTATATTTTTTATTAAATAATGATATTATGGAATCATTATTATTTGTTTTCAAATAATAAAAACACCTTTAATCAGGCAAATAATTTAAATGACCATATGTCTATACATTCAAATATATGGTATATATTTTATTTACAAAACTAATTTGTCACTTAATATCTCATTAACAGATTCGTTCTTTTTTTAATAAACTATTATAATTTATCATTAGTTATTTGACCCGATTAAACCTTAATAACTTTCAATCCGTTCTTCATAATTCACTTTCAGACTTTTTAATTGATTAGTATTAGTATCAAAATAGGTTAGTTTGGCCTATTAACTCGAATGAATCTTTTGTGTTTTTTCACGATTGCCAACTAAAAAGCCGTACCACATAATGTATATAAAGCATAACATAGGGAGGATGAAAGAAAAATTAATTTCAGATACTCCTAAAATTTTAATATCGGATACTCCCGCCCCCCCAAAATCTATAATACTACCCTGTAATTTAGGCATTAAGGCACCCCCCACAATGGCCATTACCAAACCAGCAGACCCAACCTTAGATTGTTCTTCGGTTAAATCTCCTAGAGCTATACCATAAATAGTTGGAAACATTAAAGACATGCAAAACGATACGCCCACAAGTGCATAAAGGCCTAAAAGGCCATTTAAAACAATGGTTCCAGACACAAACACTATGGCTAATAACGCAAAAAGCATTAATAATTTACCAGAGCCTATAAATCTTAACATATACGTACCTACTGCTCTACCTACAGTAAATAAAACAAACGCTACCATTTGATAGTAACCAGCTGTAACACTATCTACACCAATACCCTCAGCATACTGGTATATGTAGGTCCAACACATAATTTGTGCCCCTACGTATAAAACTTGTGCTAAAACCCCAAGAGTGTAGTTTTTATTTTTAGCTAAATTTTTAAACGTTTCCTTAATGCTTGGCAAATGTCCTTCTTCTCTAGATTGTGGCATTTTACTAACCAAAAACAACACGAATACGCCTATAAGGACTAACCCCAAAATGACATACGGATTTCTAATTACAAGTAAATCTGAAGTTTTAATTAATAATTTAGAAGCCTCATCGAGTGATGAGAAGTTTTCAATATCATCAGACTGTAAATTTTTAAGCACAAACTGTTGAGCTACAAATAAGCCTAGTATTAACCCTACAGGATTAAATGCTTGAGCTAAATTTAAACGCTGTGTGGCTGTTTCTTTTGGTCCCATTGCCAAAGCATACGGATTTGCCGCTGTTTCTAAAAAAGCCAATCCAAACGTTAAAATATATAAACCAAGACAAAAGAACCAAAACTTCTCGGTGGTTGCAGCTGGATAAAACAAAAGTGCTCCAACAGCATACAGCCCCAAACCAATTAAAATGCCGGTTTTATAAGAATACTTGCGCATAAATATTGATGCTGGCAATGCCATGCAAAAATAACCGCCGTAAAACGCCATTTGAACCCAAGCAGCTTGCGAGTTTGAAAGTTCTAAAACTTTTTTAAAAGCCTGTACCATAGGATCGGTTACAGCATTAGCAAAGCCCCAAAGGGCAAAAAGCGAAGTTACTAATATAAATGGCAGCAACATTTTAGATGGTACCACAGGAATTTTTGATTTCATATTTAGTTTAGTTTAGAAATTTTTAGTTTGCAAAATCTTACGTTTTCATGATATTTAGCAGTAAAATCTATTCAAAAACATGTAAATATTGACCCATATGACAAATACTGCATAACTATTTTAAAAGTTTGCTTGGACTATACCCAAACTGTTTTTTAAATACCTTGCTGAAATAGAATGGATCATTAAAACCTATCATATCTGAAACTTCAGAAACATTGTAGCGTTTGGTTTTTAATAGTTGTGCAGATTTTTTTAACTGAATCGTTCTAATAAACTCGTAAGGCGTTAAATCGGTAAGTTGCTTAATTTTTCTATAAAGTTTTGAAGTACTCATGCCTACTTCTTCTGCTATAAAATTTGGTGATAGTTTGGAAGAACTAATATTGTTTTCTATTATTCCCTTTATTTTGGAAACTAAATCTATGTCTAATTGCGAGTGTGCTAAGGTTAATATATCACCTTCTACTTCACCTGAAAAACGCTGCTTTAAGTCAAAATGTAATTTTATTATATTATCAATACGGGTTTTTAACAGTGCGGGATCAAAAGGTTTTGTGAGGTAACCATCTACACCTATAGAGTATCCTTTTATTCTATTTTCATTTTCTGCTAATGCCGTTAAAAGTATTACACCAATATGGCTGATATCGTCATCTGATTTTAGTATTTCAACAAATTCAAACCCGTCCATAATAGGCATCATAACATCTACAACACATAAAACAGGCTTTTCTTTCTTGCATATTTCAAGGCCCTCTTGCCCATTTTTAGCCTCTACAACCTTGTAGAAGCTGGATAAGTACTGTGCCACATAATCTCTTAGTTCGGTATTATCTTCTATTAAAAGTATTTTTTGTTTTACTTTGGTTTGCGGTAACGGATTTGAGTTACCGCTAGATTGTACGATTTCTAATTGGTTAGTTATATGGCTCTCTTTTGGTAAAGAATCTACTGATTTGGTTTGGACAGCCTTAAAGCGTTCATCGTTATTATAGGCGTTTTTATTTACAGGTAATTCTACAGTAAATACACTACCCTTACCAATGGAACTATTAACCTTAATTTCTCCTTTATGGATTTCTACTAGTGCTTTTACTAAAGACAAACCTATTCCTGTACCGGTGTTCTCTACAGTAGTTCTAGCTTGGTAAAACCTGTTAAATATTTTTTCTTGACTTTCTTCTGGAATTCCAATTCCATTATCACTAACTTCAAGAATCATTTTTTTTGCATCGTTATCCTTTAGGCCAAGAAACAAATCCACATTTCCATTTCTTTCAGTGAATTTTACAGCATTGGAAAGCAAATTGAATAATATTTTACTAAACTTATCAATATCAATCCAACATATAAAAGCACCTTCGCTTTCAATGTTTAGACTTAAACTGATGTTTTTTTCTATAGCTAATTCTTTAAAAGAATTAAATACACTTTTAACATGCTCACTTACATTTGTTTTAGCTACTTTTAATTTTAACTCACCCGTTTCTGCTCTTCTAAAATCTAAAATTTGATTAACCAACCTTAGCAAACGATTGGCGTTTTGGTATACTAAATTAGCCCTACTAAGGATATAATCATCATTTTGATTATTTAATAACTGCTTTGCCGGCCCCAAAATGAGTGTTAGCGGTGTTCTAAGCTCATGTGATATGTTTGTGAAAAAACGGAGTTTTTCGTTGTTTAGTTTTTCATCACGCTCACGTTTCACTTTTTCAAGCAGCAATTCTTGCTTTAAGCGTCTACGATTTTTTAATTGGTTATGTAAAAAATATGCTCCTATTGAAAGAAGCCCAAAAATCATAATAAAAAAGATTGGTGTAAGCCAAAAAGGAGGTAAAACTTTGATCGTATAACTCGATATGTCACTTTCGTAACCATTATTGTTGGTTGCTTTAAGTTTTAAGCTATACTCGCCCGAAGGTAAATTGGCATACTGTATAGCGCGCGATCCGCTAGTTGTTTTGTTCCATTGTTTATCTAAACCATCTAGCTTATAATAAAACGTATTTTGCCTTTGACTGACATAAGATGGCAAAGAAAACTTAACTGTAAAATTTCTAGTTCCATACCCTAATTGTATTTGTTTTGAGTAATTAATATCTTCATTTAAAATTAGCACATTTTCAAGCTTTTCCCCTGGTTTAATTTCATTATTGCTAACTTTAAAATCAGATATAACCGGGATTGGCGCATTTTTATTTTCTTTTATTTCTAAAGGGTTGAATAATATTATTTCTTTGTTGCCCCCCAAATAAATTTTATCGTTATTAAAATGTAAAAAACCGCGTTTATTCCATAAGTTTGAACGCATACCGTTGTTAACGTAAAACGTTTTATAATCATTATTTTCGGGGTTATATTTTCCTATTTTATTGTAATTTAAGTTTAGCCATATTATACCTAAACTATCTGCTGTTATATCGGTAACCCATTCATCAGCCAATGCTTTGGGCTGATTTAGATGTACAAATTTATTGGTTTGTGAATTGTAATAGTGCAAACCTTCTCTTGTACCCGCCCAAAGCTTTTCGTGCCTATCAAAAAACAAATCCTTTACCTTGTTGTTAGATAAGCCTTCATTACTATTTTGGTTTGTATATTGCTCTAAACTATTGGATAGCATATTGTACTTAAAAACTCCTTCTTCGGTAGCAATCCAAAATAGGTTTTGAGATTTGGAATATACTATTTTGTTAATGTCTTTAAATTTGGGGTTATTTTTTTTTATAAAAACCTTTTCTCCTGTTCTTAAATTAAACTTTACAAGTCCTTCACCTTGTGAGCCTACTAATAGCTCATTGTTTGATATTTTATAAAACGCAAACACTGGCGAATTAACAAAACCTACATTTAGTTTTTTCTGTTGATTGTTTTTATAATTGTATTCTACAACGCCACCATCCCATAATCCGATGTAAAAAATGATGTTATCATCTGTGTAGATACTACCTATCTCCTTATAATTTTTAAGAACTTTAATAAAAGTATTATTTTTCTTTAAGAACATTCCTTGAGCGTGGGTTCCTATAAGTAGATTATTATCGTACGTTTTGGCAAAAGAACTGATAACTGGTATTTGATTGTTTCCCGTAAAATTCAACCCTAAAGATTTAAATTGGTTTTCAAATGGGTTTAAACTTTCCAATCCATTTTCTGTACCCACCCAAAGCACACCCAAATTATCGAAATACAAGGATATAATGTAATTATTCACAAGGGAATTAGGGTTGTTTAAATCGGTTGTGTGCTGCTTATATTCACCTTTTATAAAAGCTTCCATTGAGGTGCATTCAATAATTCCGTTAGATGTACCAAACCAATAACCGCCATCTGGGGCTTTAGTATAACACCTAAAATAACTACTCATGGGGTTTGCCCTAATGACTTTAAAGTTATTGTCAATCTTATCTAGTTTAAATAAACCCTCACGCGTTCCAACATATACATTATAAGCCTTATCTTCAAAAACAAAATAAGCATTGGCATTTTTATTTGTTACTCTAGTAGGGTGCAGTTCATAATTTTGTAAATCGTTTACTTTTCCAGTTTCATCTATAAAAAAACTAAACACTCCATTATTAAAACTGGTTACCCATATTCTACCGTCGTGTGTTTGAGTTATACCTCTAATATTATCAAGTTCTCCTAAATCTACTTTGTAAAACTTTTTTGTATTAGTATCTAGATAGCACAAGCCTTTATTTAATGTTCCCACCCAAACCCTTTGGGTTTTGTCAATAAATATAGATCTTAATCTATCTTCAACTATAGCATGTTTATCCTGAGGGTTTGAATGAAAAGTTTTGAAACTAGATGTAGGTAAGTGGTATTTAGTTAGTCCATTATCTGTTGCAATCCATAGATTAGATTTTTCATCTGGCATTATTTGTAAAATATCATTACTATTAAGATAATTTGATGTTTCATTCTTGGCTGAAAACACTTTAAAATCGTATCCATCAAAACGGCTTACACCACCAAATGTGCCTAACCATAAAAAGCCTTTATTGTCTTGAACAATACTTCTAACAGAATTATGAGACAAACCCTTTGTTTCGTTATAATGCTCAAAATATAGCTCTTGACCAATACCTTTAAAACAAAAAAATAAAATTATAGTGTATAAGAATTTAGTTTTGGACATGATAACTACTGTAATTGATTTATTTTAACTTTACTGTTGCTTAAATTAATAAAATTAACGCTTGGCACTCTTTTTAAATACTTTTTGTAAGTTAAACGAAGTCCGCACTTTTTTTATTCCATTCTAAATTTATACCAATCATCTTGATTTGGGTTTTCAAAAAAGTAAAAAAATAGATTTACTCTTGACCTTGGTTATTATAAACCAATAAACATGATAGCCAAGTTTTAACAGCTCTACCTTAATCTCCTTAACCCGTAATTCACAAAACTACACTTAAAATTACTTCTATTGATAGACATATGATATGGTTTTCTAACCATCGTTTTAATGCAACTGAATTAATTATTTACTATAACCTCTTTCTGTCCCTACAGACTTCACCCATCTTCTTAACTGTAAATTTAAACTAATGGTGTTTTAAATAAAAAAATTATTTCTAAGCTTTCTTCTCAAAGTTTATGAAAAAATTCCTTTTTCATTTTGACATGATTAAAAGATAAATAATATTAATTCTATTCTCCTTTTGTTCCGTCTAAGATAAAAAGTTCAATACTGCTAAAATTTGCAAAATATTTTTCATGAATATGATTTAGTTAGAAATTGGTTTACTAACGGATTCATGCCTGTTTTCTAACTTGGCTCCCCACTCCTTATTTGGTTTGGGTCCCATTTCGAATTCTAGTGTGCTACCGGCCATAATATCATCATGATGAATCCATGATTTCGTGTAGGACTTCCCATTAAGAGTTGCCGATTGGATGTAAACATTTTCTTGTGAATTATTATGAGCTATGATGGTAAATTGTTTTCCGTTGGATAATTTTAAACTAACCTTATCAAACATGGGGCTTCCAATTTGATACGTTGGGCTACCGGGACATGTGGGATAAAAGCCCATACTTCCAAAAATATACCACGACGACATTTGTCCGCAATCTTCATTACCCGGTAATCCTCCAGGACCCGAAGAAAAGTTTTCGTTGAGTAAGGTTCTAATCAGTTTTTGGGTTTTCCAAGGTGCCCCTATGTAATTATACAAATAAGGCGAGTGCATGGAGTATTCATCGCCCACATAATAAAAATCGTTTTCAAAAAAATGGTCTAGATAAGCTTCAAGAACCTCATCACCTCCCATGAAATTGGCAAGCCCTTGCACATCATGCGGGGCAAAGAGTGTAATATTTCTAAAATAATTTTCTCTATCCTTATCGGAACCATACGCCCAACCACTAATAGAAGGATCTGTAGCACTGCGCCAGCTTCCATCGGCATTTCTACCTCTCACCAACTTTGTTTCTGGGTCTAAAAAGTTTATGTAATAAAGTGAACGCTTTATGTATTCCTTGTATACTGCTTCTTTACCCATTGCATTTGCCATTTGGGCAATACAATAATCGTCGTAAGCAAACTCCAGGGTTCTTATGGCCGATTCACCATATCTATCTGTAGGTACGTAACCTAACTTTTGGTAATCTATAATACCTACACGAGCCACGTAATGTCCTGTACCGGGTGTTGTACCATTTTTTAACATAGCTCCAAAAGCCTTTTCTGTGTCATAATCTCGAATGCCCTTTATGTAGGCATCGGCAACAACCGCATCGGCATGAGTACCGTGCATGATGTTGGAGTACCCCGGACTAGGCCACTTGGGCATCCAACCTCCTTCATCATAAGAATTTAATAGGGCGGTAATCATTTCTGAAACCCTTTCAGGCTCGAGTAAAATAAGTAAAGGGTGCTCTGAGCGAAAAGTGTCCCAAATTGAAAAATCGGTGTACATCATCCCCGGCATAACCTTTCCGTTAAAAGCGCTATAGTGGTAACCATCTTCCGTAATGTTTCTTGGTAGTAATAAACTGCGCTGTAAGGCTGTGTAGAATATTTTCTTTTGGTCTTCTGACCCTTCGATTTGTATTTTTTCTAAGGCTTTATTCCATGCTTCTTTAGTGGCTTGTGCCGTTTTCTCAAAATCCCAATGATTAATTTCACTTTCTAAATTCTTTCTTGCTTGCGCTATGTTTATAAAAGAGGTCCCTATCTTCACCTGAACCTTTTCATCTTCTTCCGTTTTAAAAGAAACGTGAACTGCCGACGCCTCAGCCCCATTTATAGCCATTTGCATTAATTTAGATGCATTCAAAGATGCCGGTTGTGCACAACCAAATTTTAAAGTACCTCCGCCATAATAGTCATAGTATTCAATTTTTATTTTATAAGATTCCCCAGCCTTCAAATTCATACTAAAATCATCTGTTGTTGCGCCTCGATTAACCCAAGAATCGATGACTAATGTATCGTTTACAAATAAACGAACGCCATCATCAGAAGTTACATAAAACGTATGTTGTCCAGATTGTTTTGCAATAAGCTCTCCCGTATATCTCACTGAAAACAGGTCTGTATTGATGGTACTAGCAGGGGCTCCCGACCATTCAAAATCAATGGAGGAATCTATACGTTGTAAATTCGGTTTTCCCGAAAGTTCCATATTATTGTAGAATTCTCCCCTAAACCCATCAGGGAATAGCTCAATTGTACTACTTAAATCTGGTTTTGCTACTAGGGCAAAATCTTCAAAAGGTTTACTAAATTTTGCAACAAAATAAGATGCAAATTCCCTACCTGTGTAACCCTTATTGCCTTTTCTGCCGGTATTATCGGTATAGCCTTCTATTTCATTTTTTTCAGGATTTACACGAAAATAACCATGGGCCATCGGGTTATCGATAACAATATGTGACGCATTAGATTTTGGAAAGGTAAATTGCAAAAACTTGGCTTTGGATACTGCCGTAAGTTCTGCCTTAATATCATAATCATCCAGTATTATTGAATAATAGTGAGGTTGAGCTAATTCAGAACCATGACTAAAACTGGAGGCTCGGTCTTCGGGAGTTGTCTTTAACTCGCCAACTAATGGCATTATGGTCAATGAGCCATATTCAGACATGGAAGCCCCATTGGGATAATGCGTACTGCGGAATCCTTGTATTTTTTCATTCTCCCACCAATATGGAATATCTTTTGTTGTGGTTTGTGGGGTTATTTGAGTCATGGCAAATGGCAAACCAACGCCCGGATATACATGGCCTTGGGGCAATTCTGCCTGACTCAAGGTCGATTTACCAGACCATGATTTTGTACCTATTCTGGTGTCGATATGTTGTATTTGGTCTTTAGCAGTGACATCATCCTCTTGTTGGTTTTTTGTTTCACAACTTACAATCCATAGAACCAGAGCACAAAAGCTAAATAGATATTTATTTTTTTTCAAAATTTTTGATTTATAAATCATTTCATAAATTTTTATAACAATTTACCAAATGAAAGGACAGACTAGTAACTAAGCCCTTTCTACTTTTATGATATCGGCTCCTAAATCGCTCTTCATTTGAGTTGCATAAGGCCATTGTAGTAACCGCGAAAAACCTAAAACTTTTACACCTTCTAGTGCTTCTTGCATTTTTTCTATTATTATGTGTTTTCAAATAAGTTCTTAAATAGATACTATAATTACCAGAAATTGAAATATCTACATAAAGATAATTTTCAGTTTTTTAGTAAAAATAACATTTCGACAAACAACAACATAAACAACCTTATTTGTAAAGTAAACTCCAAATATTTAGGAATTTTGATTTATCTGTCCATAAAGTTGACAAATATTTTAGTTGATGTATGTTATTTTTTTCAATATATTTGGAAACTAAACCGATTTAGTTGTTTTTATTAATTTAAAACTAAACCGATTTAGTAAAAATCAAACTTACAAAGAACAAAAACACTATGAAATTTATCGTTGCTATTATTCTATGTATTACAACAAGCGTTAATGCCAATAACTCCAGCAATAGTTCTGCAGTTATTTTGCACGGAGGCACCAGTATTAGTCATATTCAAGAGCTAAACACCAATTACCACTTGCATCAAATTTGTAAAGATGATATTGAAGGCTACAAAGAAATGCTTTCTGGTTCGGAATTTTTCCTATATCCTTCGCTCAGAGAAGACATGAATGTTTCTATGATTGCAAGGGCTACAACTGGCAAAATGGGCTTTGAATTTCTAACAGGAAAAGTACCTGAAAACTATCAAAAAGATAGTGTCAACTTCTTTTTCTTAAGCGACATAGATTTTAATTTAAGGGAGTCATTCGACATTTTTGTAAACGACCAACACCTGCTAACTTTTAATTCTAACAAAGATGGTTCCTTGTCTATCACCGAAAATCCTGGTAATGGTAATGCTCAATACTTTTTGGTAAGGCGCGATGCCAATGGCGATGGTCTAGGAGCTTTTAGATTGTCGGTTCCTACCTCAAAAATAAAAAAAGGAGAAAGTGCCAAAATAAAAGTGATAGGACGCAAAAAAAATTCCAACTGCTGGTTTATGATTTTTAAGGGCACTGATGTTGTAGAGCGCATTAAAAAATCGGTTACAGAAGAAATGGCCTTCAGTATCAAGCAGAAAGATAATGTACTGTATGTAGATGCCCCTGCTCATTTTGCTGGCAAACCCATTCAATTAATTTCCGATGGAAAAAAGAGTAAATCAAAAACGTTTAAAGGTCAAGGCGAATTGGCAAAAGCATCTTTCCAAATTAACGCTCCTAAACATAGTTTTGAGGTTATTTACAACAATGAAACTATAACATTAACTTTTGAAAAAGGTGACGGCTCTGGCATGAAAACTGACATTGTTGGTTCATTTTTATACCATCATATTACCAATTACAATCCCTACTGGACTGCTTCTTTAGCTAAACTTTATAAACCTGAATTCTTTGATACTTATGATAATTTCTTCGATAAGAAATACGATAAAGGTTTAGTTTCAATAATGAATTCCAGTCACCAAGATATTGCTTGGGTAGATAGACCTTCGGTTTGTATTATTTTAAGAGACACGTTGTTATTGGCACCCGTTTTAAAGGATGCTTTTATACGCGATGACTATGGTTTTGACATTGAAGATGGTTTAATGTTGCGTGAATACATAGACCGCCACCCAGGTTCTGAGGCACAAATTACAGAATTATTAAATAGAAAATTAGTTTCTGTTGGAGCCACTTACAACTGCCCTTACGAAGACATGTATGATGCCGAAGACCAAGTACGCCAATTATATTTAGGTAAAAAATGGGTAAAAAAGACCTTTGGTGGATACGACTCTAAAGTATATTGGAATGTTGATGTACCTGGTAAAACCCTTCAATATCCACAAATACTAAAAAAAGCAGGTGTAGATTATATGGTTATTAGTAGGCATGCAAAGGGAATGTTCCATTGGGCGAGTCCAGATGGTAGTTCTGTGTTTACTTACTCCCCTGGGCATTATGGAAACGATTTATTATACCTAACCAGAGACATGAACAGCAAAATGAAATACGGAGCAGAACAAATACTTTGGTGGGAAAACAGTTTTGAAGATGGCAAAATACACACCCCCCTATTGTCCAGCCAAGACATGTTGCCTGCCATTGATTATTCTGACTATATTGATACTTGGAATACCTTCGATAAGGTAAAGGATAGCAACAGAAAAGAAGTTGAAGTGAATTTACCGAAAATGGAACTTATGACGGTTGATGAATACCTACCGCTAGCAGAACAACATGCTACCAAAGTAGATACCATCATGGGAGAACGCCCCAATGTATGGGTGTACATTCATGGCCCAGGGCATCATGATGCTCTTACTGCTAGTAGAGAGGGTTCTAAATTACTACCGGCCGCAGAAAAATTTCTATCCATTGCCAATAAATTAGACCCTGTTAAAACGCCTTATCCGTTTGAAACTTTTGATGAAGCGTGGCAAGCCAAAATTTATCCAGACCACGGCTGGGGCGGTCATGATGGCGATGTTACCGATAATCTATTTAAAGAAAATCTGATAAAATCGAGAACCATGGGGCAAAACCTTTTAAATGAAGGTTTAAATATCATTGCATCTAAAATTAAAAAAAATGAAAAAATAGGAATACCTATTGTGCTTTTTAATAGTTTGTCTTGGGAAAGAACAGACCCTGTAACCACTACACTACAATTTCCAAAAGGTTACAAAAATGGCATCACCATAGTTAATAAAGACAAAAAAATAATCCCATCACAAATTACAAATGCCAAATATCATGACGATGGAAGTCTAAAAAGTGCTGATGTTACTTTTATTGCTGAAAATATTCCATCTATAGGGTATGCCACATATTATGTTCAAAACAAAAAAACAACCTTTGCCAACAATACCAATGTTTCAAAAAGTGCTTACGAAAACCCTTATTATCGCATCAATTTTGAAAAAGGTGGTATGACCTCAGTTTTCGATAAAGAATTGAACAAAGAATTGTTTGATAATAGCGTATTTAAAACAGGCGACGTTTTCACCATGCAATCTGTTGGTAATGGCGCTGGAGAGTTTGGAGATATACAGCAACCTACTATGGTAGACTATGACCAAGTAAGCTTGCACAATACCGATTGGGAAGTTTTAGAAAATGGTCCTGTGTACACTAAATATAGAGTGGAACAACAAATAAAGCATGCTGTAGTTAGACAAGACATTACCTTGTACCACGACTTAAAACGTGTGTATTTTAACACCAGTTTACGCAATTGGTCTGGAGAACTTTATAGAGAATTTAGAACAGCATTCCCAGTAAACATGGAAAACCCTGAAATAGCCCATGAAGTACCTTTTGGTACTGTAAGAGTAGGCAAGGACGAAATTGAAACTGCTGGAGAACGCTACACACCACTATGTAAAGACGTACACCCAAGAGCTATTATAGATTGGATTTCGGCAACCGATAACGAAGTTTCTATAACACTAAGTTCATCAGTAGCAGCCGCAGATTGGATAGACCCAACAGGTAAAACCGACAGCAATATATTACAGCATTTGCTATTGGCCAGTAGAACCTCGTGCCATTGGGAAGGTAACGAATATTCGCAGGGTGGAAATCACGATTTTCATAATGTGCTCACCTCAACCAAAGCAGGTAGTGTATCAGGTCAAAAGATAGCGAAACAAAAAAATGAGCCGATTCATGTGGTAGTTAATCCCATTACCGCATCAAAACCTTATTTACCGCAAAATTTAAGTTTCTTCTCTATTGATACGGACAATATTATCATAACTACTATTAAAAAAGCAGAAGATTCTGAAGATTTTATTACAAGGATGTATAATGTAGAGGGTAGTACGGAAACAGTGAATGTATCCTCTTATTTTGATATTAAATCTTATCATCATACCAACATTATTGAAGAAAACCCTGTACCCGTTTCACCTCAATTGAAAATTGGTAAATATGCCATAGAAACCTATAGTTTAAAAGTTGATTAATAGCAGTTATATTTTCTTAAGAGAAAGCCGGCTTCACTTTAAAGATAGCCGGCTTTATTATTTATTAATAGCATTTATCCGAATTAATTGGTAATTACAGGAGCATCAATTGGAGTTTTACTTTTTACCACAACATAAGTAGAAATTGCATAGAAAGCCCCTGTTTGTCCAGATTGCGTACCCCCATCAGACACCCAATCTTCAAAATCGTATTCAAAATTAAATGTTACATTAGAATTTGATTTATCAAACTCATCAATCCTAACTGGTACTGCCATTCCCGGGCACCAACCAGCTCTATCTGGCGCCCAATTACCTCGTTGCGGGTTTATTTTATTACTACCACACCCTATTGGTTTAAGCTCGTGCGTAAACTTAGTTTCATTATCAATTTTAATTTGATGCGTTCTAAAACACCACTCAGCACAACCTCTACCATCGCTATCGGCTGGAGTTGCATGTCCCCAACCACTTATTATAGTTCTTAAATGTGTACTAAATGCATTACTAGGAACAGTAATTGTTTTGGATAAATCAAAGCCTGCGGAACTACTACCGTATGGAACTCCTCCTAAAGAAGAACTGTTATAAGCAAGAACTTCTGAGACGGCGTAATAGGGAAAATCTGGTATACCTTCTTCAAAATCAAAATCAACCGATAAATTCCAACCGTCATCTCCCCAAGTCTCTATAAATGCACGAAGTTCTACCTGACCTTCTAGAAGAGATTTAAAATCGGTAACATCTATTTCAATACCGCGTGTTAATTGTGAGGTATCTACTCCATAAGGTGTAATGTATCTCCCCAACTCAAACCACTTTTTAGTTTTTTTATCCTTGACACTAATATTGGCATAAACATCCCAAATATTGCACCCTGCATTAGGGCAATCTAATTGTATAAACATTTTCACAGCCTTAACATTAGTATTATCTTCATTTAAAGTAAAAGTTGCTATTTTACTTTGGCTAAGACCTGCTCCAAATGCTATTCTGGTTTTACTAAACGTTTTATAATTTAAGGTTTTGAAATCTTGTAGAGGATTCTTAGGTTTCTCAGAAGTATTTGTACCATCTGCAGTATTGCCACTACAGCAAAAACTAAATACTAATATAAACGGTAAATAAACTGAAATTTTTAATACTCTTTTTAATACTCTTTTTAATAATTCTGTATTAATGACTTTATTCTTCTTTATCATTTTTTACTAAATATTACGTAAATAGGCGTTTCTTAATAGAATAAGTAATACTAACAGTAAATTTATATTTAATCTTTTGAACCAAATAATAAATTATATTACTATTAGCATGTAAAATTCATTTGTAGTTTGAATATAAAAACCTTTATCACATTCCATATAAAAGAAAAAGAAGCACCTTAGACAAGGTACTTCTTTTTACAAAAACCAAACTAATTAAAACGAAATATGTTTTAATTATTCCAAACTATACCGCGCATTTCTCCGCTATAGTTTCCTGTTTCATCACTAAATTGAATACCTTTAACTCTATCTAACGGGAAATATGTTTGTAAATTAGGCTCTGTACCATCAATATCGGCATTTAGTTCTCCTACAGAACGTACTTCGTCCCATCTTCTAAAATCTTTAATATAACCATTAATTTTAGCTCCAAAGGCATTGCCAAGCCATGTTTCTCCCCAAACAGAATTCATAGGTACGCCAACATCTTCCTGTTGTGCAACCATTTCCCCATCAACATAAATGGCTGTGGTTCTTGCATTATCGTCATGCACAATAGCTATATGCTGCCAAGTACCAGATTTTATTGTTAAAGCTGGATATGTAGGCCCTGCATAATTTGCTATTGCTTCAATATAAGTGAAGTTCCAACCTCCTCCAGCATTTAGCAGGTTTTCTTCAGACAACTCCTGGTATCCATTAAGTCTTAAACCTAAGGTGTTATTCCCAAAAATGTCTCCCCAACCAAATTCAGGCAATTCTAAAGTTTTAATCTTTAAATCAAACTCATAGGTATAATCTCCTGTAGGTGTGTAATTAGGTGTCATTCTAAATCCTACCGCATTAGGGTCTTCACTATCAATATATATACCCTCTGCTGGTCCTACCAAGTTTGCATTTATTAAATCAATAGCACTTCCTAATGAATCAGCTGCATCATCTAAGGCTGTTTGTCTCGTTTCGCTCTCTAAGACTCCATTAGCGCCTTCGAGTAAGCTATCGATATAATCTAAGGTACCAATTGGGTAGTCACCATCCATATCACCTTCAACTACCGTTGCCCTAAAATCTGTTAATTCTTGAATAGCTGCATTAATATTATCATAGTTAAGTACAATTACTGGTGGCTCTGACACCCACTCTACAGCCCCCTCAAGAGTTGCAGTTGAGTTACCAACTACATCAGAGAAAGATGACCCTAAATTAGACCCTAGTGGGAAATATGCCTCTAGACCAGACTCTGTGCCATCTACACTGGCTCCGATATTAGCCTGTATTGTTCCTTGGTCTAATTCTGAATTCCATACTTTAACCTCTTTTACGACAACATTACAGGAACGATCATTCCAGAAGGGTCCATTACCAATTATGTAAGGCACATCAGTTTCCGCAGGTGTACCTTCTATAGTAGCTACTAAAGCACCGTTAACATAAAACTTTTGTCCAGATCCTGAATTGGTATACGCAATATCCAGCCATTCTCCAGACTTAAGAGTTCCTGGATCTGCACCAGCTACCACCCAGCCAGATGCTGTTCCAGCTACTAATTGTAAGGAACCATCTGCAAAATATCTTGCAGTCATCCCATTATTAGGAAGTGCTTCTGATGAAAGCAAATTATTAAGTCCAGTGCCACTAAACGCATTCAAGTCTACAATGTATACCTGTAGTTCTATAGTAGAGGCTCCAAATAAAACTTGCTTTAGATTGTCTGAAAGTGTTATTCCAGATCCATTTCCATGTTGTATCCAAGGTAAGGCTACTGAAACCGTACTTGTTAAAAACTTATCTATAGCCGCATTTAGTTTAATAACAGCGTCATCAATATCTGCTTGAGATTTGGAACTTTCTATTCTCTTATAAATCCAGTTAACTACATCTTGAAGTGCCTTTTTAGAGCCTGGTTGATAATCTCCTGCATTAATACCTTCAACACTTGTGGCTATTAAGTCTTCAGCCTCAGCTATTCTCTCTTCTAGCTGAGCAATATTAAAATTCTGTGTAGTTGAATCATCGTCATTATCACAGGATACCGTAAAGAACAGTACTACCAGCGGTAATGCAAATGCTACTTTTTTTAAATTGTTTAATATCTTCATCTTATTTTTTTGTTAAAAATTACTATTCATCAAACCATTAGATTTTGTTTTTGTGTCTGCAACATCCCACCATAACTTGTTATCCATACGGTTTGTATCAATTGTATTTTGGTCTGGTGGTAACATATCTGATTCTGTGTTAAATGCATTATCTGGATATCTGATACGTTTTACATAAGTTCCTTGTGCTACAGAAGCAGCGCTACTTACGCCATCAATAGGCAAAGTAAGATCTGGGTAATCTGTACGTCTAAAATCTACCCAAGCTTCTCGTCCATTAGGGAAGTTTGCTATGTATTTCTGGGTTATCAGTTGCTTTAATTGTTCTTCATTTGAACCAGACAACACAGGTACTTCATTAATGTATGCAGTAGCCGCGGCAGGATCTACACCTACAAACTCCATAGACGCTCTAACACCTTCTTGCATTAAGGTTGTAGGGTCTCCTCCTGTCCACCCTCTTAATGCTGCTTCAGCTTTTAAAAACACTACTTCAGTATAAAGCATTACGGGTTGATAATGGTCTATTTCAGCATCGTTACCTGTAAAACCAATATATGTGGTATTCTCATTCATTGTTGCAAAATCATTAGCGTCTGCAGGTAAGATATTATATCCATTTTCAACACCTTCAAGACGTTCACTGCCAAACATTGGTGAGCTTTCTTTGTAACCAAACCAAATTCTTGCCCTAGGATCTTCCATGGATGTTTGAGAGTACATCATATCGGTAAATGTTTTAGAACACCTAATATTATCCCATAAAATAGCCATATTACGTAAATAATCATAAAAGCCATTTACCCAAGCTGGTATATGTGCTACATCATCATTACTTTGCATTACTCCATCATTAATAGCAGCTACTGCTTCAGTTTGTGCTTTCCCTGGATCTACATTAGAAATTCTCATAGCTAATCGTAATCGCATAGAATTTCCAAAACGCTTCCATTTATCTAAATCCCATCCATAAATTAAATCTTCGGCACTAGGCATTACGTATTGGTTAGTATTACTCACATCTATAGCATTTACGGCCTTGTCTAATCTTTCAAATAAATCGTAATAAATATCGCGTTCTGAGTCATACGGCACTTTTGATGCAAAGTCGATTTCAAAATATGGTAAATCACCATAGTAGGCTAACATTCTGGCCCATTCTGAAACTTCCCAAATTTCTAAAACTTGCATTAAATTATTATAAAATGGATCATCACCATATATGTTTTGAAGTGATTTGATGTTAGCCAAACCATCTACAAAAAATGCATTCCATCCTGTAAAAGCCCATCCATCTACATACTCGTAACGACCAGACTCAAAACCGTCGACCGTATTTGCCCAGTATTGCGCATAAAAATCTGCATATAAATTTACGTTTCGTTGATAATCGAAAACTGGTGTGGTAACAATTCTGTTGAATAACTGTCCTGGTTGCGGAGCAGTAACCGCGTTGCGGTTTGTATTAATTTCCTCGAAATTTTCTGTACAGCTAACCGTAACAAGAAATAACGTTGTTATTACCATTAATATTTTTTTCATAATTCTTTTTTTAAAATTTAACATTCAAAGAAAAGCCATAGGTTCTTTCTACTGGCACAGGAGAAAAGTCAAAAGCTTGACCTCCAACTGATGAGTTAAACGAACTTGCATCAGGTACTGTGCCCGGTGTATTTCTATATAGGTAAAACAGATTCCTTCCTATTAAAGATAGTTTAACACTATTAATTACTCCTTTACCTAAAGACTCAATTATAGACTTAGGGAAAGAATACCCAAGAGATAATTCTCCTAATTTCATGAATGAAGCGTCATATATAAATTCTTCGGATATACCAGATACGGTTTGCCAATAAGATTGAGGACTAACTATTGTAGTGTTTGAGCTACCATCAGCTAGAATACCATTAGGTGTAAAAAAAGGCTCTCTCCCTAAAGACAAGGTTCTTAATGAGTTACCTGTACCTGTTGCAGACGCTTCGGTTAAAGAATATATATCGCCCCCTTGTTGCATAGTAAATAAGGCGTTTAAGGAAACTCCTTTGTATGCTGCATTAATGCCAATTGAACCTGTAAAATCCGCTTGAATATTTCCTATTTTTTCTTTTTCGGTAGTATTAACTGGTAAACCATCTGCACCTACTATAATATTCCCATCTGCATCTTTTTGGTACTTAAATCCATAAATATCACCATATCGCTTTCCTACATATCCACGTACCTCTTCTATAATAGTATTACTTTGAAAGTATTGAAAAAACTCAGTATCATCTGCCAATTCTTCTATTACACCTTTGTTAGCAGCAAAATTTAAGGTTAAACCTAAATTAAAATCTTCAGTTTTAACAGGCACTACATTTGCATACACCTCAATACCTTTATTAGAAATCTCACCTACGTTAGTAAGCAAACTAGAAAAAAGACTTGTACTATTTACTGGTACTGGAGCTATTTGATTTCTAGTACGTTCATCATATAAAGCCATATCAAAATTTAAGCGATTATCGAACAACCTAAATTCTATACCAAACTCTGTTGTAGTTGATATTTCTGGATTTAAATTAGGATCTACACCCTCATTTGGTGTTGTAGACTGTGATAAATTGAAATTACTTAGAAAAACATTAAATGTTGGGTTTGTTGTTTGAGGTGTGGATGCCTTACCTACTTCTGCCCAGGTTCCTCTTACTTTTAAATAATTCATCCAATCTGGCATATCAACCATTTCTGATACTAATGCACTTAATCCCACTGATGAATACAAAAAAGAGTTATTTGTTGTTGGTAAAGTAGAAGACCAATCATTTCTAATTGTGGCATTTACAAATAAATAATTTTTATAAGACATATCTGCAAAACCATATAGGGAGTGAATTTCTTCATCTGTAAATTGTTCATTAGCTTGTATATTTGTACCTGCATTTAAGAAAAGGGTACTTTCAGAGTCTAATTTACCTGATGATGCGGTTAGGGTTTCTACACTTCTTCGCATTTGA
The DNA here is from genome assembly GCF_012037625.1 of Tamlana crocina. NCBI lineage: Bacteria > Pseudomonadati > Bacteroidota > Flavobacteriia > Flavobacteriales > Flavobacteriaceae > Tamlana > Tamlana crocina. Next base: position 64,020 of record NZ_JAAVJS010000003.1, on the reverse strand, counting down.
TTTCCTCCTGCACTAATTCCTAAATTAAAGTCTTCGTTTAAATCTTTGTTATAACTCAATAAAAACTCGGCATTCTCTTCTTTAAAAAATGATTCTGAAGTATTAATAGACGGTGTATTATTAAAAAATATTTGATCTTCAAAGCGCGCACCAAACACTTGCTCGTAGCGATAAATATCTAAACCATATTTAACTTTTAATCTCAGTGCCTCTGAAAACTTAACATTTGTGGCTAAATAACCAAATGATCTATTACGTTGATCTCTGTTAAAATTTTGGTTTTGTAAAAAGTACGGGTTTCTGTTATTGGCATTAGCGTTTTCTGTTAAAACTGCACTCGGTCCAAATAATATTTCTTTTGTCTTGTTATCTTCAATAACAAAACCAGGAGACAAATCTTGAGTTCTTATATTAGCCGGCATTGTGTTAAAAAACGACACAAAACTATATCTACCAATGGTTGGTCTTTGAAATCCTTGCGTATTAATGTAAGACACTTTTGCGTCAACATTTAACCAAGGATTTATATCGTAATTAGCTTTAAAATCAAAATTTAAACGCTCTAAAGCTTGTCCTTCATAAATACCTTGTGTATCATCTTTACTTACCAAAACCTTAAAGTTTCCGTTCTCGCTTCCTTTAGTAAAAGTTATGGCGTGTCTTGTGCTTACGCCTGTTCTTGTAAAATCTTCTAATAAATTAGATTCAGATTGATAAGGCAATAACTCACCCGTCCAAGCCTCTCTTTCTACACCATCAAACCGAGGTCCCCAAGACACCCTTGAGCTAGGATCGTAAACACCATCAATACCTTGGCCATACTCCCTTTGGGTATCCAGAAAAAAGCTAGCTTCAGAAAATGTAGTAGAGCCTGTGTATGATATACCTAAACCTTGAGAACGTTTACCGCTTTTAGTTGTTATCAGCACGACTCCATTACCACCACGCGCACCGTACAATGCAGCTGCGGGACCTCCTTTTAAAACTGAAATGGTTTCTATGTCATCTGGGTTAATATCCAAAAATCCTCCACCGTTAGAGTTACCACCAAATAAATCTTCTGCATCTGATGTAAAGTCTTGTGTAGAAAAGGGTACTCCATCTATTACCCATAGTAGTTGATCATTTCCGCTTAAGGAACTTGCTCCGCGAATATCTATTCTTGGCTTACCTGTAATACCTCCAGAATTGGTAATATTAACCCCCGCAGCTTTACCTTGCAAAGCAGATGTAGCGCTTGGGTTTGCAGCAGCTGTAATAGTTTCAGAATCCACCTCTTGAACCGCATAAGCCAGAGCTTTCTTCTCTTTTTTAATACCAAGAGCTGTTACTACAACTTCATCTAAAGCCTCTAGGCTTTCTTGCAATGTTACATTAATTACTGTTCGAGAATTAACAACCTCTTCTTTTGCCACAAAACCAACAAAGGTAAATACCAAAGTTGCTTTAGGACTAACATCTAAAGAATAGTTGCCGTCAAAATCAGTTGTTGTACCTTTACTAGCACCTTTAACCATTATATTAACCCCTGGAAGTGGCACTCCATTAGGATCTAGTACTGTTCCATTTACAATACCACCTTGCGCTTTTATTATGTTTGCAGACAACAAAAACACAAAAACTAAAAAGAATAATAATTTTTTCTTCATACTAGTTTTAATTTAATTAGTTTAGAATTATTTAAAATTTATGTTTAAGTAAATGTTACAAAAAAGTTAAGAATTCAAAAGGTTTTTCGACCAACAACATTCTATAAAAGCTAAAGGTTATAAAATGGCAGAGGATAACCTTAAATAATGATTTTCATGGCACATTACCACTAAACATCTCACTATCCACGTCTTAAACAAATAGTTAATCTTACTTAAACATGCCCTTTTTGTTTTCAATCTACATATTATCAGATAAATTTAATGTATTGTTTCACACTTAGCATTTCTCATGAAAACGTGTTAAATAAATTATTAGACTAATACCATATGTTGTTCGTCGAAATATTAAACATTATTGAGCTTATACTTTTTAGCTTTGATTAATCAAATTAATCTAATAAAAAGTTGTTTATATGAAATCCTTAGTTTTTAGTAGACCAGGAATGTTTGAAGAAACCCGTTTCGAAAAAATACACAATATTATTTTTGAAGACTCTCAAACACCATCTAAACTTGTAGCACACGAAATTTCCCAATTAATTAGAAACAAACAACAGAAAAAAGAGTTTTGTGTTTTAGGTTTGGCTACAGGATCTTCTCCAATAAAAGTATACGAAGAATTAGTTCGATTACACAAAGAGGAAGGATTAAGTTTTTCTAATGTCATTACATTTAATCTTGATGAATATTATCCTATGGATAAAGGCAATATACAAAGCTACTTTTATTTTATGTATGAGCATTTATTTAATCATGTAGATATATTACCAGAGAATATTAATATCCCCGATGGAAAGGTAAGCGCAGAAGATTTACAACAATATTGCATTGATTATGAGAGAAAAATAAAAGCCCTAGGAGGTTTGGATTTTCAACTTTTAGGTATTGGACGAACCGGCCATATTGGTTTTAACGAACCTGGCTCTCACTATAATTCTAGCACTAGAAGCATTACTTTAGATCACATAACTCGAGTAGATGCTGCTCCTGCTTTTTTAGGAGTTGACAATGTACCAAGAAAAGCGATTACCATGGGAATTGGAACCGTAATGAGCGCTAAGCGTATTGTATTACTGGCTTGGGGAAATAATAAAGCAGAAATAATACAAAAAACAATAGAAGGGAATGTGACATCTGAAGTACCAGCAACATATTTACAAAACCATAGCAATACCACTTTTATTTTAGATGAAGAAGCCTCTAAAGAACTTACCCGTGTAAAAACACCATGGCTTGTAACTTCTTGTAGATGGAACGACTCCCTAAAACTTAAAGCTGTAGTATGGTTGTCAGAACTTTTAAATAAATCCATTTTAAAGCTAACGGATTCAGACTATAACAACAACGGCATGTCTGGTTTGCTTACTGAAGAGGGCACAGCTTATGATTTAAATATTAAAATGTTTAACACCCTACAGCATACCATTACGGGGTGGCCTGCCGGGAAACCTAATGCAGACGATTCCAAAAGGCCCGAACGCTCAACTCCTGAACGTAAACGCGTGATAATTTTTAGTCCACACCCAGATGACGATGTTATTTCTATGGGAGGTACTTTTGACAGACTTGTTGAACAAGGGCATGATGTTCATGTAGCTTACCAAACATCTGGCAATATAGCGGTTTCTGACGAGGATGCTTTAAAGTTTGCAGAAATAACTCAATCTCTATGCCCTGATTGTAGTGAAACCCAAAATATCATCAGCTTTTTATCATCAAAAACCAAGAATAATATTGATACCGTTGCGGTAAGAAAACTTAAAGGGTTAATAAGAAGAAATGAGTCATTATCCGCTACACGGTATTTAAATTTAAATGATGAAAATGTTCATTTTTTAGATTTACCTTTTTATGAAACCGGGACTATAAAAAAGAAAAATATTTCTAATGAAGACATTTCTATAATGGAGAAGCTAATTGTCGATATAAAACCACATCAAATTTATGCGGCTGGCGATTTAGCAGATCCACACGGCACACATAAGGTTTGTCTTGATGCATTATTTTATGCTTTAGAAAAACTAAAGAAAAATGATTTCATGAGTGATTGCTGGGTATGGCTATATCGTGGTGCATGGCACGAGTGGGATACTTACCAAATTGAAATGGCTGTTCCTTTAAGTCCAGACCAAGTGCTTAAAAAACGACGTGCTATTTTTTATCATCAATCTCAAAAAGATGGGGTTATGTTTCAAGGGGACGACTCCAGAGAGTTCTGGGTAAGGGCTGAAGACAGAAACCGTTTAACCGCAAAAAAATATAATGATTTAGGTTTGGCTGATTACGAAGCAATAGAAGCTTTTAAAAGATACCATTTTTAATTCTAGTCTATGCTATTAGGGTTTAATATTTTACCCTTAACCTCCTCAAGGTAAGACCTACCTATTACATACCTTAACCCCTCTATTTCAACGCTATTACCTTCAACAACATCAATTTTGTCTATAGCTATAGTATAAGATCTATGAATACGTATAAAATTATGCTCAGGAAGCAACGATGTAAAATCTGATAAAGTGCTATGAATTATATATTTCCCTGTGGTAGTATTTATTTTTAAATAATCTTTTAATGATTCAATAGTAAGAATTTCATCTAGGTAGATTTTTTTCATCTTTTTTTTGTCAATTTTAACAAAAAGATGCTCTCTGGCATTATTATTTTGATTTATTGTGGTTGTCTTCATGAGTTTATGCTCCACCTTATCAATGGCTTTAATAAATCTAGGAAACTCTATAGGTTTAACTAAATAATCAAGCACATTAAGCTCATACGTTTCAACAGCAAACTCAGTATAAGCTGTAGTAACAATAATTAAAGGAGGATCATTCAGTGCTTTTACAAAACTCAACCCATCTAATAAAGGCATATTAATATCCAAAAACATAACATCTATTTGTTCACTTTTTAAAAAGTCTAATGCTTCCAAAGCGTTACTAAAGGTTTTTGTTACCTCAAAACCTTTTATTTGCTGTAGATAATTCTTGATAACGTTTATTGCCAAGGGTTCATCATCAATTATTATACATTTGGTACTCATGCTACTCGTATTTTTAGTTTTGCTATAAAAATATTATCCACTTCATCAAATTCTAAGTTATAATCATTTTCAGAATAACCTAACGAAAGCCGTTTTCTAACATTTTTAAGGCCTATACCTCCGGAATAGTTTTTTTCTAAATTTTGATTCATAATTGAAGGCATAGGGTTTGACACACTAAAGTATAGAAAATCTTCTTTAATTTCGAATAAAATATCAATTTTAATATTACCAATGTTTTTGTTTACCCCATGTTTAAATGCATTCTCAACTAAAGACAACAAAATAATTGGAGCAATTTTTTTGCCTTGTATATCTCCGGTAATTGATACTTCTACTTGTAAAGACTTACTGTGTCTTATTCGCTCTAAATCCAGATAGTTTTGCACACATAAAATTTCCTTTTCCAATGTTTGCCTTCTTTGTCGTGTTTCATACAAAAGATAGCGCATAAGTTCTGACAACTTTAAAATTATTTTGGAAGTTTTCTTTGATTTCTCTAATGCAAGTGAGTGGATATTGTTTAAAGTATTAAAGAAGAAATGAGGCGATATCTGGGCTTTTAAAAACATGAGTTCGGTCTCTAAATTTGCTTTCTCAAGTTCAGCCACTCGCCTATGTTCTTGTAGATAATCTAACGTTATTTTTATGGCTGTTACAAATGTTATAACATATAGCTCGCCAATCATCATATCAATAACATAGTTAAGGGATAGTGAATTAAGCGTTTCCGGGCCTTCTGGCCATACATTCGTGCTTATTAAAATATATGTAAGATTAAACTTAACCAAAACCATAATGAAAATAGCAGTAAGTACAGATAAAACATATAATATATACTTTCTCTTGTAGACTAAAAATGGCATTAAAACAAAAATATTAAGGTAACATAACACCATGTGAATTGGGAAACCCAAAAGGTTTGTCTTCAAAGAATATATGTAATCCCCAAAGTAACTTCCCCATCTAAATGTATTGAAAGAAAAATAAATCAACCAAAATATTAAATGAAATTTAAAGGGTAATTTATAATATTCCTTAGAGTTTAAAATCTTTACCATAGTTTCCTTACTATAATTTTTTTCGGTGTTTAGCTTCGATTAGATGTTGTCCGTCTAAATTTATTTGGGAGAATGATAAAATTATGAATTTTTACATTAACCGATTTTTTTATGAAGCATATATTGCCGTATTTGTTTTTGATTGTTTTGGTTTTTACTTGCAAAAATAAAAGTAAAGATTCTTTAAAAAATAGTGCTAAACCAAAATTAACCCATCTGGTAAACCCTTTTATTGGAACAGGCGGTCATGGACATACATATCCTGGTGCCACTGTGCCGTTTGGTATGTTGCAGGTAAGCCCTGTAAATGGCATATCAGCTTGGGACTGGTGCTCTGGCTACCATTATACAGATTCGGTAGCCATAGGTTTTAGCCACTTGGCACTAAGCGGAACAGGTATTGGAGATTTGGCTGACATATTACTAATGCCCATTAATAAAGAGGTGGATTTGTCTCCCATACCTAAAGAACGAGATAGTCTAAACTATAAATCAAAATACACTCATAAAAATGAGAGCGCTTCTCCAGGATATTATCAAGTATATTTAGAAGACCATGATATTGATGTAGAATTAACAACTTCTCAGAGAACAGCATACCATAAATATACTTTTAAAGAAGGCGATAAACAATCGGTGGTCTTAGATTTAGGGTTCTCCATTAATTGGGATAAGCCCACAGAAACAGCTATTAATATTGAAAATGATAGTACAGTAACTGGCTACAGATTCAGCACAGGATGGGCAAAAAACCAAAAGGTATTTTTTGTTGCTAAATTTTCAAAACCTATTAAAAATTCCAAGCTGTATATTGAAGGTAATTTAACAGAAAACAATACCGCCATAGGCAAAAAAACAGCTACGCAATTGATTTTTGATAGTCAAAATACCAACCAGCTTTATGTTAAAGTAGCGCTATCATCTGTAAGTATTGAAAATGCTAAAAATAATTTTGACTCGGGTAATTTTGATTTTGAAGCTACTAAACGAAATGCAGAGCATATTTGGGAAAGTGCATTACAAAACATAAAAGTAGAAACACCTGTGGATTCCCTAAAAACAATGTTCTATACGGCGTTATACCACAGTCAACTGGCACCTGTAACATTTAGTGATGCCAATGGTGCATTTAGAAAGGAGAACGACAGTATCGCTGTTGCTAATGATTATACCGCATATTCAACCCTATCGTTATGGGATACCTTTAGGGCAGAACACCCCTTACTTACGTTAGTCGCTAGAGATAAGGTTGCCCATTTTATTAATTCTATGCTGGCGTATTATGAAACCCGTAACATTTTACCCGTGTGGACACTATACGGCAACGAAACCAACACCATGACAGGTTATCATTCCATACCTGTTATTGTTGAAGCCTACTTAAAAGGTATTCGGGGTTTTGATGCCGAAACCGCTTATGAAGCCATGAAAACCACGATGATGCAGGATGAAAGAGGGTTAATCCAATACAAAACTTATGGCTACATTCCTTATGAGCTATTAGACGAGTCTGTAACCATTACTTTAGAGTATGCCTACAACGACTGGTGTGTAGCACAAATGGCTAAGGCACTAGGAGAAGATAACGACTATAATTTCTTCATGCAACGTTCTAAAGCATACACATATTTATTTGATAAAGACACTGGCTTTATGCGTGGCAAATCTAAAGATGGTAAGTCGTGGAACACGCCTTTCGACCCCAAACATTCAAATCATAGAGAACATACAGATTATACAGAAGGTAACGCATGGCAACACAGTTGGTTTGTACCTCATGCCGTTGAAGATTTTATTGCTATGCACGGCGGTAACGAAACCTTTACATCTAGGTTAGAACAGCTATTCACAGAAAACTCTGATATTACAGGGGATAATGTTTCTGTTGATATTTCAGGGCTTATAGGTCAGTATGCCCACGGTAATGAGCCTAGTCATCATATTGCTTACATGTTTAATAAAGCCAATAAACCATGGCGTACACAATACTGGGTAAACCATATTTTAAATACACAATATAACACAACACCAAATGGTTTAAGTGGTAATGAAGACTGCGGACAAATGAGTGCATGGTACGTGTTTAGTGCCATGGGATTCTACCCCATGAATCCAGCATCAGGTAACTATGAAATTGGAAGTCCTATTTTCGAGAAAACTACCATTAAATTAAAAGACAATAAAGTATTTATTATTGAAGCTGAAAATGTTTCGAATAAAAACATCTATATACAATCGGCAACCTTAAACGGTAAAGATTTTAATAGCACAATTATCTCTCACAAACAAATTCTAAACGGAGGCACTTTAAAGTTTAAAATGGGTCCAGAACCCAATAAAACCTGGGGTGTAAAAAATTGATTTATGAACGCTATTGATGTAACAATTATTGGAGTATATATTTTATTAACCTTAGGGGTTGGTATATGGATATCAAAAAGAGCATCCAAAGGTCTCGACTCATACTTTTTAGGTGGAAAAAGCATTAAATGGTACTACCTAGGGTTGAGTAATGGCTCTGGAATGTTTGATGTCTCAGGTACCGCTTGGATGGTAGGTATCTTATTTCTGTATGGTGTTAAAAGCTTCATGTTTATGTGGATGTGGCCTATTTTTAACCAAATTTTCGTTATGGTATTTCTGGCCGCCTGGATAAGGCGTTCTAACATTATGACAGGGTCAGAATGGATTTTAACTCGCTTTGGAGATGATAAAGCTGGCAGAGCATCCCATCTTATTGTTGCCATATTCGCCATTATTGCCTCTGTGGGTTTCATTGCCTACTTTTTTGAAGGTGTTGGTAAATTCTTAACAATAATCTTACCGTGGGATTTAAGCTTGATACTCAATGATTCGGTGTTGTTATCATCAGACCAAAGCTACGCACTAATCATTATTTTTCTAACCACAATTTATACCGTAAAAGGCGGTATGTTTTCTGTAGTAGCTACAGAGGTATTACAATACGGTATCATGGTTTTGGCTGGTATTTTAATAGCCACATATACTTTTATTTCAGTATCAGATATACAATTAGAGACTGTTATTTCAAAAGAATGGGGTACCGTGTTTTTTGGCTGGGAACTTGAAGGGTTTTGGAATGGGAAGTACGAAGCTTTTAATAATCTGATAGATACTCAAGGTTATAAAATGTTCGGTGCTTTTATTGGTATGTCACTGTTCAAAGGTTTTTTTGCTAGTATTGCTGGCCCCACACCAAGTTATGATATGCAACGTATACTCTCCACACGGTCTGTTAAAGAGGCCGCTTACATGAGCGGATTTACCAATTTAGTATTATTTATTCCTAGATATTTACTCATTGCAGGCATTGTTATTTTAGGTTTGGTTTTTATTGCACCAGATATGGCTTCATCAAGTACCCTATCTACAAATGATTTGGAAATAATTTTACCTAAAGTGATAAACCATCACGTACCCGTGGGTATTAAAGGTATCCTTCTAGCAGGGCTTTTAGCTGCATTTATGTCTACATTTTCTGCTTTTGTAAATTCCGGACCAGCATATATTGTAAATGACATTTATAAAAAATATTTTAAACCAGAGGCAACGCCCAAACATTATGTAAAAGCAAGCCACTTAGCATCTTTCGGTATTGTAATTTTAGGTGTTATCATGGGCTTTTTTGCAGATTCTATTAACTCTATAACGTTGTGGATTACAAGTGCATTATATGGTGGTTATGTTGCTGCAAACCTATTAAAATGGATTTGGTGGCGTTTTAACGGCTGGGGCTATTTTTGGGGTATGACGGCTGGTCTTATTATTGCAACATTTCAATTTATTATAGAGCAAAATCAAAATAATTTTGAAGTTGGTTCTATAATGTATGAGATAGCCACACTTCCTGTGATTTATGCATTTCCTGTGATATTATTAACATCACTAGTTGGAGCGTTTTTAGGAACATTTTTAACGCCACCAACAAATATGAACACCCTTAAAAGCTTCTATAGCAATGTAAAACCTTGGGGTTGGTGGAATCCAGTTTTTAAAACGATTAAAGAAACTAATCCTATTTTTGAGAAAAATAAAGATTTTCCAATCGATATGTTTAACTGTATCATTGGTATTATTTGGCAATCCAGTATGATATTATTGCCGATTTACTTTATGGTACGAGATTACTCTAACATGTTTTGTGTTTTAGTGCTGTTTGTAGTAACTTCTCTGATTTTAAAATTTACTTGGTTAGATAAAGTAAGGAAGTATAAAAATTAATTGAAAAAGATGAACCTAATTCCTTGGGAAGAAAGACCTAAAGGGTCAAAAGATGTAGTGTGGCGTTATAGCCAAAATCCGATTATTAATCGTGATGCGATTCCAACATCCAACAGCGTTTTTAATAGTGCTGTAGTGCCATATAAAGATGGTTTTGCAGGTGTGTTTAGATGCGATAACAAAGCTGTGCAAATGAATATTTTTGCAGGTTTTAGTGATGATGGCATCAACTGGAAAATTAATGAGAATCCCATAAATTTTGAAGCACACGATAAAGGTCAAATACTTGGAGATTATAAATACGACCCAAGAGTGGTGTTTTTAGAAGACCGTTACTGGATTACATGGTGCGAAGGGCATAATGGCCCTACTATTGGTATTGGGTATACCTTTGATTTTAAAGAATTTTTTCAGTGTGAAAGTGCATTTTTGCCCTTCAATAGAAACGGAGTATTACTCCCTGAAAAAATAGATGGAAAATATGCTATGATGAGTCGCCCAAGCGATAACGGTCACACCCCTTTTGGAGATATCTACATGAGTTACAGCCCCGATATGAAATACTGGGGAGAACATCGGCACATGATGTCGCCTACACCTTTTAAAGATAGTGCGTGGCAGTGTACAAAAATTGGTGCTGGCTCTGTGCCCTTTTTAACCAATGAGGGTTGGCTAATGTTTTATCATGGGGTTATAAATACCTGCAACGGCTTTAGGTATGCCATGGGCTCAGCAATTTTAGATACAAATCAACCACATATCGTAAAGTACAGAACACAACCCTATTTGCTCACACCATCTAAAACCTATGAGCAAGTAGGCGACGTACCCAACGTAATTTTCCCCTGTGCTTCCCTGCAGGACGTAAAGAACGATAAAGTTACCATCTATTACGGAGGTGCAGACACCATTGTAGCCATAGCATTTGGTTACATAAGTGAAATATTGGCATTTACAAAAAACAATAGCATCATATAAAAAGAATGAGATTAATAGCATCAATACTTGCTCTTTTGAAAAAAGGCTTATGGAACATAAGTCTTTTTTTTCTTGGGCTACCAATATATAGTTGCGCACAAGATAATATACCCGCTATTCCCAAAACATATATAGCAAATTTTGTTGATGAACCCTTAAAAATTGACGGCTTGGGGAACGAAACCTCATGGAGAAACGCTCCATATTCCGATGTGTTTATTGACATAAAAGGTGTTGAAACTCCCAAGTACAAAACACAAGTAAAAATGCTTTGGGACAATCATCATATTTATTTTTTTGCTCAGTTAGAAGAGCCTCATGTATGGGGAACGTTAAAAAAAAGAGACACAATAATTTATCATAATAACGATTTTGAAATTTTTATTGACACTGATAATGACACCCATAATTATTACGAATTTGAATTTAACGCCCTTAATACACTCTGGGATTTATTTTTAACAAAACCCTATCGTGATGGAGCCTTAACAATTAACGATTGGGATGCAAAAGGTTTAAAATCCGCTGTTTATATTGATGGCACATTAAACAACCCAAATGATACAGATAAGGGTTGGAGTATTGAAATTGCTATTCCATTGAATGTTTTTAAAACATCCTATTTTGAGACTATTGATTTATCAGATATCTTTTGGAGAATCAATTTTTCAAGAGTACATTGGGATTTTCAACTAGAAGAAGGAGTTTACCAAAGAAAAAAAGATGCTAAAGGCAAACACCTTCCAGAATACAATTGGGTATGGTCGCCACAAGGCGTTATAGCGATGCATCAACCCGAAACATGGGGGTACGCCTATTTTTCAAAAGAAAATAAAAGTTTTACCATTCCTAAGGATGAGCATATCAAGTGGTATTTATCCGAGTTGCATAATGCTTTAAAACACAAAACTATCACTATTGAAGACGTTAGTCAATCAAGGCAAATTCTGAATAAAACGATAACTCCTCACTACGACAATCATAAAACAGGCTACAATATTTGGGTGGAAAGCCCTTTTTCAAATACAACCATCATTATTAATCAACATGGTAAAATCATGGTAAAATAGTGTTCCATATGAAATCAATATATCAATTACTCATCATCATTTTCATAGTAACAGTATCTTGTTCAAAAGAAAAAAAAGGCATCAATACTGCGCAAACCGAAAGCACACCACCACCTTTTAAATATTGGGTTTGGTATGGTGCTGGAGCTAATGTTGCAGATAGTATTCATATTAAACAATTCAAAAAATATGCGAGTTCAGGCATTAATGCTGTGCTTATTGATACCAGGGCAGATGCCGATTATTTATCTAAAGTAGCGCCATTAGCCATCAAAGAAGGTTTAGAGGTACACGCATGGATGTTTACCATGAACAGACCCGGAGATACCACTGCATTAAAACACCCCGATTGGTATATGGTAAGCCGTAGTGGAAAATCATGCTTTGACGACCGCCCATATGTAGACTATTACCAATGGTTATCCCCAAGTCATCCAGAAGCGCGCCAACATATTTGGAATTTAGTGGAAGGTTTAGCCAAGGTTGAAGGTATTAAAAGCGTACATTTAGATTATATACGATATCCAGATGTTTTTCTTCCTGTGGGCTTGTTACCAAAATATAATTTGGTGCAAAACGAAGAATTACCAGACTTTGATTTTGATTATTCTATGGCTTCCGTAGATAAGTTTAAAAAACTATTTGGAAAAGATATAACCCAAGCTGAAGTCCCCGCTATAGATATTGAATGGAAACAATTTAGACTCAACGAAATTAAAGCTGTAGTTGATGGTGCTTACGATATTGCCCATAAACACGGTAAAGACCTAACCGCCGCTGTATTTCCTTATCCTGAAATGGCAGACCACATGGTGCGCCAACGTTGGGACAAATGGAATATTGATGCAGTAATGCCGATGATTTACAATAATTTTTATAACGAAGGGTTAGATTGGATAGAATTCGCCACAAAGCAAGGACTTACCGATTTAAAAGCAAAACAAACCAAATTACATACAGGCCTATATTTACCTGAAATGACCGATAATGAATTGGCAAAAGCAATAGCCATTGCAAAACAATCAGGAGCATCTGGAGTCGCTTTTTTTGATATTCAAGAATCGCATTTTGAAGTTATTAAAGCGTCGCATTAACACATGTCCATGAATAAGCGTTATGTATACATATTACTATTGATTATCACGTTTTCTTGTAAACCTAAAACAGATGTAAAAGAAAGCACCAAACCTTTGGTAGAATATGTGAACCCGTTTATTGGTACCGATGGTCCAGGAAATACATACCCGGGAGCTAGCGAACCATTTGGTATGGTGCAGTTAAGTCCAGATATAGGTGTTCCGGGTTGGGATAGAATCGCTGGATATTTTTACCAAGATTCCATTATTACTGGGTTTTCTCACACGCATTTATCGGGTACTGGAGCAGGTGATTTATACGATATTCTGGTTATGCCAACCAATAGCAGATTCAATAAGCGTATAGAAGCTAATAATTTCAAACCCTATTCCACATTCAGTCATCAAAAAGAAAAAGCATTCCCGGGATATTATGAAGTCGATTTGTTGGATTATGGCATAAAAGCAGAATTAACAGCCACAAAACGAGTAGGCATTCATCGGTACACCTTTCCTAAAGATGGCGATAGCCAAATACACATCGATTTGGGATATTCCTTGAACTGGGATAAACCCACGGAAACGTATATTGAAAAAGTGAACGATACGACGATTCAAGGCTATCGCATGTCAACAGGCTGGGCAAGAAACCAAAAAATATATTTTCAAATGCAGTTTTCAAGGCCTTTTGATAGTCACAATTACTACAAAAACGACACCCTGAAAATTTACCCAATAAAAGGCAATACCAAAATGGTATTAAAATATCAAACCCTAGAAAATGACCAAATCATTATCAAAACAGGATTGTCTTCTACAAGTTGTGAGGCTGCAGCCTATGCTATAAAAATGGAAACTACTGGCTTTGATTTTGATTATCAACAGGAAAAAACCACATTAGTCTGGGAAAATGAATTAAAAAAAATAGTTATAGAAACACCCGATGAAGACAAAAAGAGCATATTCTATACTATGATGTACCAAAATATGCTTACCCCAAATTTGTTTAGCGACTATGGAGGAACTTACAAAACCGCTAATAATGAAAATGGACAGTTAAAACCAGGTATCAACCCCATTTCTAAAGCTGAAGGGTTTAATAGATACGATACGTTTTCCTTATGGGACACTTTTAGAGGAGCACATCCATTGCATACCATTTTACAACCAAAATTGGTACCGTATTTTATAAAATCGTTATTGGCACATTATAAAGAAACAGGAGAATTGCCCGTATGGTCTATGCAAGGTAGTGAAACCAATATGATGATTGGTTATCACGCAGTTCCTGTAATTGTCGATGCCTATTTTAAAGGATTTGATTTTGACGCACAACTCGCTTACCAAGCCTGTAAAGAAAGCGCTATGGTTTCCGATAGACAGATTGATGTTTACATGCAAAAAGGCTATATACCCGTTGATAAACACCATGAAAACTGGTCAGTTTCAAAAACCATGGAATATGCTTATGATGATTGGTGTATTGCCATGTTCGCACAATCATTAGGTAAACTTGAAGATTACAACTATTTCTTAGAACGTTCTAAAAATTGGCAAAATCTACATAACGCAACCAACTCTTGGATGCAACCTAAAGATGAAAAGGGCAATTTTATCACACCTTTTGTTCCCAAGGAATACAGTCCCTACTTTTGCGAAAGCAATGCGTGGCATTATTACTGGTTTGTACCCCATGATGTAGAAACTTTAATTGCAAAAACAGGTGGCAAAGAACGTTTTGAACAAAAACTAGACTCTATGTTCACTTATCATCCCAAACCGACCGATAAATTACCTCTGTTCAGTACGGGAATGATAGGTCAATATGCACATGGCAACGAACCCAGTCATCATGTAGCCTATTTGTATAATTTTATAGATAAGCCCTCCAAAGCGCAGAAATATATACGTCAAATTTTAGAAACGCAATACAAAAATGAACCGAATGGACATTGTGGCAATGAAGATTGCGGACAAATGTCGGCATGGTATATCTTCAACGCTTTAGGATTTTACCCTGTTAATCCTGTCCAAAATGCCTATGCCTTAGGGTCGCCACTTTTTGATTCGGCAACCATTGCGCTATCAGATAATAAACAGTTTAAGGTTGTTGTAAAAAACAATTCAAAAGATAATGTTTATGTTAAATCGGTTTGGCTTAATGGAGAAATTCTAAACAGAGATTACATTACCCATAAGGAAATTTTGGCAGGCGGTACACTTAAATTTGAAATGAGCAACACTCCAAGTTTAAATAAAATCACAAATAAGCTAAATTCAGCCAAAGTTTATGGCAATTTCCCTTGATAATGCATTAAAATCTCATGTACCAAAAAATACCATATAAGTATTTTTTACTAAATAAAAATTAAACATGCAATTTTCAAAAAAAACACTAATTATTAGCACGATTTTTAGCTATATAGGGTGTCAAAACTCTAGTTCTAAAGAAGCGGTTAAACATGAAATAATAAAGCCTGTTGTTATCTCTACATGGAACCACGGCTTGGTAGCAAACGAAGCTACATGGGAACTATTGGTAAATGGCGGAAATGCTCTAGATGCTGTTGAAGCTGGCGTAAAAACAGCAGAAGCAAACCCAGAAGTTCAAACTGTGGGTTTAGGAGGTTTTCCTGATAGAGAAGGAAAAGTAACTCTAGATGCTTGTATTATGGATCATAATAATAATTGCGGTTCTGTAGCATTTCTTCAACATATAAAACACCCCATCTCTGTGGCGAGAATGGTAATGGAAAAAACACCTCATGTTATGTTGGTTGGAGAAGGTGCGCTACAATTTGCTTTAGAACAAGGATTTAAAAAAGAAAATTTATTAACAGAAAAATCTAAGAAAGCTTATGAAGCATGGTTGGAAAATTCTCAATACAAACCCACAATTAATATAGAAAATCATGACACTATTAGTTTGTTGGCATTAGATGAAAATGGCAACCTTTCAGGAGCCTGTACAACAAGTGGCGCAGCATGGAAAATGCACGGACGCGTAGGAGATTCTCCAATAATTGGAGCTGGTCTATTTTTAGATAACGAAGTGGGTGCTGCCGCTGCTACAGGTATGGGAGAAGCTATGATGAAAACTGCCGGAAGTGCTATGGTAGTAGAATTAATGCGACAAGGAAAATCGCCAGAAGAAGCCTGTAAAGAAGTTGTAAAACGCATTTATAAAATCTATCAAAACACTCCAGATTTAGAATGGTTGCAAGTAGGATTTATAGCTTTAAACAAAAATGGAGAATATGGCTCGTATTGTTTAAGACCTGGTTTTAATTACGCAGTACAAACTAAATCGTTAAAAAATCAATTAATAGACGGTAAATACCTTTTACCTTAGAGTTAAAAAAATAAAGAAATATGCTACAGTTTAAATTACTTAAAAATCTTACACTAGTACTATTTATAACTTTAACTGCTTGCAAAAATAATCCAAAACAAGATGTAGAGCAAAAGACTGAAAATACAT
The DNA here is from genome assembly GCF_012037625.1 of Tamlana crocina. NCBI lineage: Bacteria > Pseudomonadati > Bacteroidota > Flavobacteriia > Flavobacteriales > Flavobacteriaceae > Tamlana > Tamlana crocina. Next base: position 47,420 of record NZ_JAAVJS010000003.1, on the reverse strand, counting down.
CAAAAGATTTTACTCAATTTGTCAACCCATTTATTGGCACTTCAAACTTCGGCACAACCAACCCTGGTCCCATTGCTGTACGTGGAATGGTAAACGTATCTCCTTTTAATGTGGCTGGTCCGCAAAATTTGCCATTAGAAAAAGATAGCCGTTGGTTATCCACACCTTATGTACACGAAAATACCTTTTTAACAGGGTTTAGCCATGTCAATCTCAGTGGTGTGGGGTGTCCTGATTTAGGTGTTATTTTAGCAATGCCAACCACAGGAAATTTAGAAACCAACCACTTAAATTATGGGTCTACATATTCAAAAGAGTCGGCCTCAGTCGGGTATTATACCAATACACTAGACAAATACAATATTAAGGTTGAAACTACTGCAACCACACGAGTTGGTGTGAGCAAATATCACTTTCCCGCAGGAAATGCCAATATCCTTTTAAATTTAGGTTTAGGCTTAACTAATGAAGAAGGTGCCATGGTAAAAGTAGTTTCTCCTTATGAAATTGAGGGTATGCGCTCTGTGGGTAGTTTTTGTTATTACAAACCCGAAGAAGCATATCCCATTTACTTTGTGGCACGTTTTTCAAAACCAGCAGATACTTTTGGTGTATGGAAAACCCCTAGAAGTCATGATGGCGTAGAAGGCAAATGGATGGGGTATAACGGAAAGAATCGTTTAAAAGAAAATTATACCAAAGAAGTTGTTGGCGATAGTATTGGGGCATATATGCGTTACAATTTTAAAACGCCTACAGTGGTAGAAATGAAAGTTGGTGTGTCTTATGTCAGTATCGAAAACGCCAGAGAAAATCTAGAGAAAGAAACAGCAAATAAAACGTTTGATGCTGTTTTAGCTAACACCAAAAATGATTGGAATCAACACTTATCCAGAATTGAAGTTGAAGGTGGTACTGAGGATGACAAAACGATTTTTTATACCGCTTTGTATCATACATTAATTCATCCTAATACTTTAAATGACAGTAATGGCGAATACCCCAAAATGAGAACAAGAGAAACTTTAAAAACCGATGGCACACGCTATACTACCTTTTCTTTTTGGGATACCTATAGGAATCTACACCAGTTAATGAGTTTGGTATATCCCGAACAGCAATCCAACATGATAAAAAGCATGTTGCAGATTTACGACGAATCAGGATGGTTACCTAAATGGGAACTTAATGCTACCGAAACCACCACCATGGTTGGCGACCCTGCAGGAATTATAATTGCTGATACGTACCTAAAAGGCATTACCGATTTTAATATTGAAAAAGCATACGAAGCTATGAAAAAGAGTGCTACTCAAATTAAAAATAATACTTTAAGGCCTGGACTAAAAGATTATATTGAAAAAGGGTATTTAACAACTAATACTACACATAGTGGCTCCGTTTCTACTACTCAAGAATATAATATTTCAGATTTTGCCATTGCACAATTAGCTAAAGCCCTAGGTAAACAAGAAGATTACAAGGTATTTTCTGAAAGAGCCTTATCTTACAGAAAGCTATATAGCGACAAGTTTAAATTATTAAGACCAAAAAATGAAGATGGCAGCTGGTTAACACCCTATAACCCAGAACATGGAGCTAATTTTGTTGAAAATGTTGGTTTTATAGAAGGTAATGCATGGCAATATACCTTTATGGTATCACATGACACAAAGGGTTTAATTAACCTCATGGGAGGCGAACATAAGTTTGCAACCCAACTGGAAAATGTATTTACAAAAAAACACTTTGATATGGCCAATGAGCCCGATATAGGATATCCTTATCTATTCAAATACATTAAAGGACAAGAGTACAAAACAGATGCATTGGTACAAGAACTTCTAAATACATATTTTAAAAACACACCAGATGGATTACCAGGAAATGATGATACAGGTACCATGAGTGCATGGGCAGTATTTTCTATGATGGGAATTTACCCTGTAACTCCCAGTGAACCTAGCTATGTTATTTTCCCTTCAACATTTGATAAGGTTACCATTCATTTAAACAACATGTATTATCAGAATTCTAAACTTATTCTATCAAAAGAACAATCTGGGGGTAGAAATCAAATATTTGTAAATGGCAATACTTACAATCATCATTTTATTTTACATGACGAATTAACAAAATCTAACTAATTATAAAACATATACCCCAAGCCAAAATCTACAATTGGGGTATATTTTTCTTCGTGTGCACCCTATAGTTCTAAGCAATGTTTTATTCTATAGGTTTATTATTTGCATAATTTTCTAGCATCTGTATAGCTTTGTAAAGTACACCTGCAGAACCACGGAATGTACCAGACCCTTCAGGTGTATTTTTTATAGTATACCATTCGTAAAAGCCATCATTATCTTTAACCCGTTTTACCATAGGTTGTAATTGCTGATAAGCTTCTTCTATATATCCATTTTTAATAAGTTGCTGAATCATTCGGGCACCAAACCAAGTCCAATCTCCGCCGTTTTGGTAACTGTAAGGAAACATGCCTTTATTTTCGAAAGAGCCCTCGGGATAAGCCGGGTATAATGTTAAACCTATAGAGCCTGCTCCTGATGCGTTTACATTGGAAATCATTTTATCTAAAGACACTTTTATTTGCTCTTTTGAAAGTAGTCCTGCTTCTATGGCTAGGGCTGTACCTCCGTGATAGTAAATGTTATTTTCATTAAAATCCTCTGAAAAAGGCGAACCATCTAAATATACATGCGGTATAAACTTTTGGTTTTTATCATCCCATAAATATTTCATGGTATTTTGTGCAATATCCTGCCTTATAGGTTGCCACTTTTGTTTTATATGTGGCGCCAAAGCCATCATATTATCTAGCGCAACAAGCATCATAGCGTTATCGTAAATATCTATAGCGTATTTGGTGTCTTTGGTAATGTAAACACCCCAAGGATGGCAGTGCTGCACATCTCCCCAATCTGCCGTAGTAGCACCCCAAATTAGTCCGTATTTATCACTCCAACGGTGGTTTAATAAAAACTCCATAGCCCATTCCATTCGCTGTATTATGGTTTTACCGCCTATGGTTTCATTTAAAAATGCAGTATCGCCTGTTTTCTTTACATACTTATAAACAGCTTGAACTAGAGAGGATTCATGGTCGGTTTCAACGTCATTTTTTTGACCTGCATAATTGGGTTCTAAATCTGTAAAAATATAGGTGTAACCATCTTTGGTTTGTACGGCTTTTTCTTTTGGTATAAATCCATCAACGATGTTGCCATCTTCTCTTTGAAGCCTAAAAAATACACGTAAATTTTCCTTTAGGGCTTCTTTAGGGAATACTTCGGCCGATAGTTCTATAAATGTATTATAATCGCGTATCCAAACCTCGCCATAACTATCTCCAGCATTAAATCCGGTTTTAACTACTTTAAGCGCTTTTTCTTTAGTATAGGCAAAGTATTCATTTGTTTTAATTTGTTCTTTTAGTACGGTGTTTTCTTTTTTAGTATTTGCACAATTACAAATAAGTACAGATAATACTATTAACTTTAAATATTTCATATATCATTAAATTTATTTTAGTATTGAATTTAGTAACTACATTTTTTGTAAAACAGGAAGTATAGTGTTATACAGTTGGTCATCTATTAATACGGCACTCCCCATGAATGCCGATTTTTCCTTTAAATCTGACACTACAATTTCTACACTTATACCCTCACCTTTAAAGTAAGACTGCATAGCCTCTCCAAATAAAGGGTAAGCTCTAGAAATATTACCTCCTAAAACTATTATATCAATATTTGATTTTTTTATCCATGGAGTTAGGAAAACCCCCATTTTAGTACCAAAATCAGTAAACAGTTCTTTAGCGTAAGGGTTTGTTGCGCACAACCCTACAATCTCTTTTACACCACCACATTTATGCCCTGTTTTTTGTTTAAATCTGTTAATTAAACCACGAGTAGAAAAATAATCGTCTGCCAATTCATTTTCAAATGGCACATGCCATAAGCATCCATCTTGCGGTACCTCTTCTCCTTCTGAAACAGGCACTCCGCTTTTTATAAAAGCAGAGCCAAAACCTGTGCCTAAGGTTACAGACAACATAGATTTGTAGCTTTTAGCCTTACCAAATTTAGCTTCTCCAAGAGCGAATGCTGTGGCATCATTTATAAACCTAATTTCAATTGGATGGGATAGATTCAAAAATTCCAATAGTCGTTCCCTAACATTCATACCGTAAGTATGTTCATATTTGCCATTTTGCCCCGTAAAGCAAGAAATGCCGTTTACATAATCAAAAGGCCCAGGCATTGCAAAACCTATACCTGCTACATATTTTGAACCAATTTTATCAATAGATTTTTTAATAACATTGCCCCATGATTTGATAACTTCATTTATAGAACCATGGCTATTCACATGACTTTCTGCATAACTATCTAACAGTAATTGTCTACTTTCTAAATTGAATCCCATACAACTTATATGACTTCCTCCAACGTCAACTCCTATTGCTATATTTTTCATTCTAACTTTATTATAATATCTTTAAAAAAATGTTTTAAGCGCTTATTTTTTATTTTGTCTTTAAAAGAATAAATCGTGTTTCAAAATGTTCCACTAAAAAAGGTGCGGTTAATTTCTTAATTATTTCTCCTAAACTGTTTACTAGGTAAACCTCGTTTATTCCAGAGTTTTCAAGAATTTTATTGATATCTAAAATAGCATGATCACCTTCGGTTTCGCGTAGGTGTAAAATAACACCATCGTTGTTTTCTGTTGGGCGTGCATGTACTAATAGTAAATTGTCCACCAAACCGAGGTCAATCAGTGATTCTGATATTTGATTGTTCTTCGATTTTTCTTTACCGCTATTTGCTTTGCTTACAAATGGTACGCGATTACCCCAGCCAAATTTGGTAGCAAAGGTGTTTGATTTGTTCTCTGATGAGGTTATTTGATATCTCCAGTTTAACTCTCCAAACTGGCTTGCCCTAAAGTTAGTTACCCAATAATTGTTAAGTACCCAAGAGTAAATATGGCCTTTATTTTTTACGGGGTTTTTATAGTAATATCGTCCTGTATTTATACCGCCAAACTGCACCAGTGGTGTGTCTTCGCTACAAAACAGGATTTGTGAATCGTCTGATTTTACAGAGGCATAATTTTGAATGGTATTCCAGTCTGAAGCAGAACCTGCTAATTGGTCTATGCCAGGACGAACTGGCCCTCCTTGGGCTTCAAAAACCAATTGCGCATTTTCATTCGCAAACGGAAACGCAACATATAAACCTTCTGGTTCAATGATATCAAGTTTTTTCATGTTGTATAGAAACTCAATCTCTTTTTTATGATGGTGCAGTCGAATTTCTAAAGTGATGCCAGAGGATTCTTCGGCACATTCTGGAAGTTGTGCTTTGCATATAATAGATTTCCAGATGTTACCATCTGTGATTTTTTCAATTTTGAAGCTCGAAAACTTGTAGTGTTTTTCATTTAGCGATTTAAAAACAGTGTCTCTTCTTGTGGCTGTTAATCGCTCTAGGTCTCTTCTATTTTTAATTCTTTCGTAAACCATAGAACCTAAAGTGTGTTTGCTTTGCGTATCGAGGAGTTCTTTATGTAAGGTCTTATCATAAATGCTAATAATGCCTTTTTTAACTTCGTCAATTTGAATCTTATAAAAAGAATTTTCAACGGTGGTTGTTACAGGTAATTTTAAATCTTTTGAAGTTGCTTTTTCATCAGCTACTTGAATTGTATATGTAGCATATCCCAATGGAGGCACATCTTTAACCCAAAGTGCCCAGTATGTACCCTCGGCACGTTGTCTGATAATCTGAGTTGGGATTTCATTTCCGTTACTATCAACAATGCTCGTTTTCTTATCTAGAGGTAAGATGTCGTAATCTATAAAGACTTCGGCTATACCACTTCTAGACCAATTTAAGGTATTGAAAACTGTTACTGATGGTGCTTTGGGGATTTTTACATGGGGTTGAATTAACCCAATAGCTTTTTCTCTTAATAAATTTGATTGTTGATTGGCAGACCATATATAAGAAGATTTTTGGCTCCATTGATCCATCGTGTTTTTATTATAAGGGTCTCTAATGCTCTCTGCTGCCCCGAAGGTATGCTCACTATAAAGTAATAAGTTATCATAACAGTTTCTTACCTCATCATGTATTTGTTTAGGAATATCCCCTCCTGAAGCTTGTACCATTGATAACAGTCCCATAGTTGCTAGCATTTGTGAATAGCTATTACGTAGCACTTTGGTTTCTTTCATGGCAGAACCAAAACCATCGGTCCACCAATCTGGCCATGATACCTTCTTTGTTTCTATATCATCGGGATGGTTTTTCTCGATGTGTACCATAAATTCACTAGCTAATGCAGATTTTAGCTTTGGCCATTCATAAGTGTCGTTCCACTTTTTAATGATATCGCAAGCTTTTGTTGAAGGTGGAGAATTATCTGTAGTATAACCAGAAAATTGAAAGGCTACTCTATCAAAAGGATAATTTTTTTCTTCAAGTCCATCTAAGTATTTAGAGAGGTTATTTCCAAAAACATCCATTTCTCCAGAAACAAGCGCTAGAGCATTTCCGTGCATATAATGTTCACTTCTGTAGGCTAAGAGTCTTTTTCCAGAAGGCGATTCCCACCAAAAGGATGTAGGTTTACTGAAAGGTAATCTAGCCCGATGTGCATGAACCCCCATAGTTAGGTATTTTACTCCCGTACCTTCATACATATCTGGCATACACCAACCAATACCATTTACATCATTTTGCATTGCTGTTGTTACGTCTATACCTTTAGCTTTAAATTTTTTAAGGGCTTGTAATTGAATAGCCAAAGCGGTTTCATCTATAGTTTCAGAGTAATTTAAAAACATCCCTGTAACCTCAATTCTGCCTTCCTTAACTCGTTGTATCAGTCGGTCTACTTGTTCTTTTGGCCTACTATTAATATATTCTCTCACGGTCCAAGCTACTTCACAGGTCCAACGAAATTGTGCTTCTTTTGGATAATGGTCTGTTTGGTCACAATAATCCAAGGCGTCATCAATATATCTAAGATGTTCAGCTAAAATTTCAGATTGTTGACGGGTGTAACCAATGTCGGTATGACTGTGTTGTACCAAATAAATTGTCCATTCTTTAATTGGGTTCAATGCAACAGAAATTTGTTCTTTGCTGTTTCCATATTCAATTTCTGCCTCAATCGTTTTTGGTTTTTCAACTTTTGGAATTAAAAAATCTATTTCATTTAAACCTGTGTTTAGTTTTACTTTTTTCGATTCACCTTCAACCAAAACGTTAGCATTAATAGGTTTTCCTAAATGCACCAAACTAAAGCGAATGACACTAAAAAGCTTATCAGCTTCCTTTTTTATGACCTTCAATTGATGTGCATTAAAGTTATTTTTCGGTGAAATTTTATACGTCATATACCAAGCGTTGCTATTGTTGGGTACACCTCCAATTTTCAATTTTACAGGAGCTCCTAGAGTTACTATTGATGTCGGCATTGTAAGTACGGCATAGCCCATTTCATCTCTATTTGAATCTACCATAGATTGAATGAAGTTGAGTGACACACCGTTATCACCATGAATGGTTCTGTTCTTTTCCTCTGTGGTACCAGGATTTTTAAAGGTTAATACTTTTTTATCGTTTATTGATAAATCGAAAGCTTCGGGGTTATGAGTAACATCCATGCCATAGACCCAAATGAAGGATACGGTTTTACCTGTATGATTTTTAGGAACGACAACGGTTTCCCATTCCATAGGGCCAACATCTTTGGTGGCTCTTGTTAGATAACACGGGTCGTTGTAGGAGTGTGGGGAAGGGTACGCAAAATTTACCCCAGAAACAGCTTTGCCATAACCACTTAAATATTTTGACTGTGCCGAAATATCTAAACTGATACCTGCAAATAGGATAATGGCGCATAAAAATTTTAATAGTTTCATGATGTTTTTATTTATTGTTTAGTTAACCGGTTAAGCAATTTTTTAAATAAAAAATTAAATGCTTCCACAAGATTGCTTAATATCCAGTTTGGTTTTCATTATTATATTTTTTGTTGCTACCACTTGGTTTTCAATAGCATCTAATAACAAGTCTACAGCGGTATCTCCCATTTCTATTATGGGAAAATCAACCGATGTTAGGGGTGGGTCGAACAAATCGAAACCTCTATCTTTTCCAAAACTTACTACGGCTACTTCTTTGGGAACATTTATGTTGTTTTGTTTTAATAAGCGTAAACCTTCTTCGGCCAAATAGTGTGTAGCAAATACAATACCTTCTACTTTTTCTTGATGTACCAATTCGTATATTGCCACTTTAAGGCTGGCTTCAATGTTACCGTAAGTTACATGTTTAACAAGATTCGGGTTATAGGCAACACCTTTATTTTCATGTGCTTGTTTATACCCTTTTAAGCGGTCTTTTATTGAATGGAGTTCTAAAGAAATGGATATATAACCAATACGTGTTTTACCATTATCCATGAGTAGCTCTACGGCTGAAATTACACCATCCTTATCTTCTAATGCTACAACATTGGTTTCTATATCGGTGTATTTTCTACCTACAATTACAAAGGGAAAGTTCCCTTTTTTTAATTTTAAAATATCGTCGTGGTTTTTTTCACTAGATACTATTATAAGACCATCTACCTGCCTATCTAGCATAGACTGTATGATTTTTGATTCTCTTTCTGGGGATTCGCCTGTACTACTAAACACCACATTATAACCCAGTTTTTCTGCTTTTTTTTCAATGCGTCTGGCTATTTGAGCAAAAAAGCTATCGGATATATTAGGCACAATTAAGCCTATCATGTTACTTTTCCCTAAACTTAGGCTTCTTGCTAATTGATTGGGTTTGTAGCTGTGCGCTTGGGCATACTGTTTTATTCTATCTTGTGTTTCCTTGCTAACCCTTTTTTCATCGCCTCTATCGTTCATTACATAAGACACTGTTGTCTTAGACAGATTTAATGCAATTGCGATATCTTTGAGAGAAATACTTTTCAAGTGAATATATTAGTTTAACCGGTTAAGCAAATATATATATACTTTTTTATAATAATTGAATTTTTAAGAGGATAAAACTAATTTTAAACGCATTATAACTCTAAAAACCACTACTATAATCATCATGTACCAAAATAGTTAAAACATGTAAAAGTTTAATTTTTTTCTTTATCAATTCTACCCTATTATTAATGTAGGCTACTAATAGATATTTTAAATTTTATTGAAACCAGGATGCATTAGTGTTTTTCTTTTATCATCCTAGGTTTATTCTCTATAAATTCAATACGATAATAGTTGTTCTTGTAAAATACGTGGTGCAAGGTTGCCTTACCTTTAATTGGCCAAGTATCGTAATTTTGAAGTGGCGCATTGTGTATTTCTGGATAGAAGCCAAAGAAGTTTTTAAGCATGACCTGAGATATCCCTATGCCTGATGAACTTTCTCGGTTATTCCATCCGCGGTCTGCTATACGTACTTTTGCGGTTTTATTTAATTTGTCATCCCCCCACAGTTCTCTTGCTTGTGCCCAACAGCCTTCGTGAGTAACGGGTTCTATAGCTCTGTAAAATGCTAATGCATCAGTACCGTAGTCCATATTACTCATGGCATCCATAACTTCTGGAATCCAACCATCAAAACTACCTAAAGGCCCATGGTCTGGCCTGTCTGAATCTTTGGCCGCTATATCTTTTAAAGACTGTGCTCGCATCCATGAATCTGTTCTTAATTCTGTATTAAGAAACCCCATCATTTCATTTCGAATATCCAAACTCACATCGTTAGCTAGATATTTTCCGAAGTAAATAAAATCTAGTACATGACGTACTTCTACTGTTTTATTGTTAGGATATAAGCTATTCCAAACACCTTTTCCTGCGTATAATTTAAGAATACTTTGCGTCATAGCTTTTGCCTGTTTCTCTAGTGTTTTGGCTTTAGCAACATTGTTCTTTTGATAATGTAGCTTTGCGGTTTCTCGCATCATCCATACATAGCCAATATTAAACGATGGTACGATATGTACGTAGGTTGGTACGCATTCTAACAAATTTGCTGGGTTAGCACCAAAATCGGCAAGATTGTACAATTCGCTTTCATACCCTTTTTTACCATAATTTGATAGGTTTTGCCAGTTTAGAGCATAAGATTCCAAATGCTCCATAACTGTTTTTGTTCCTATTTTTTCATCTAAAAACTTGTAATCTCCCGTGGTCACTATATACGCACGTATAATTCTGAACAAACACCAATAATTAGCAGAATAGCCATTACCTACGCCTTTGCCTCCAAAATTGTCTTTTCCATAATACAAATTAGGATTTATTTCTATCCAAGACTTAATGTGCTCTTTCATCATTTCTGGATCTACCACTGCCCAAAGTTCAGACCAAATGGCAATGTCCCAGAAGAAAGTTGTTGTCGCTCCCCATCTAGGGCCTCCTGTTAAATACACACGTTTGTGTTCTGGTAGGTTGGTGTTTAATAAATAAAGAAGCGTTATAGCTCCTGTGTAATAAACTCTTTTTACCTTTTCATCATTGGTTTCTAAAACAGGAAAGCACCCAGAGACAAGACTATTGTTTGGTTTAAATAAATTTTGCCATTTATCTTCCCATTTTGTTTTTACTGATGCAAATGCAGTATCAAAGGTGTTTTGCCAGTTTTGTGTTTGGGTTTTGAGGGTTTCTAAGTTATTATTGTAGGATAAAAAATATTTGATGGTTTTTGATTTTCCTGAGGCTAGTGTTACATTCCATTTGGCTTTCCCTCCACAATTTCTAACGGATAGACTATCGGGTTTGGTAACCAAAGAAAATGCAGAAATTGCTGGAGTGTTTTTATCTTGTATATAAATATTTTGCGCTTCTTTATGTGTACTAAAATGTGGGGAGTTAAGAATAGCGTTGTCCTTAGGCCAATTTGTTTCTTGCTCTGTGTGATTTAAAGTTATGTGCTTTCGCATATCTTCTATGGCTTGGTTACGATACTCAGACCTTTTTCCGTCCCAGTCTGGGTATGGGTACCACCAATTCCAGTTACCATCTTCATATTGGCTTATATAACCTATCATATCTAAATCTATCTGGACACTTTTCTGCTCGTTGCTTTTGTTTGTGATGTCTATCTCCCACATTATGGCATTATCTTCCACTAGCATTCGTGTGGAGCTGTGTATTTCAAGGCCATTTACAGTAGCTTTTCTTAACGCTTGATAGGGTTGCCAACGAAAGTGTGATGCTTCGGGTGTTATACCGTTAATTTTTAGCGTACCTGTGTGATGTCCGCCAGAAAATGGAGCAGACACAAACCAACTTATCGATGTTAAGTCTCGATTAAGTAGTGCTTGCCCTCTAAAATTGCGTATAGAAGGCTCTATTGCCATAGTATCTGATGCTATCCATTTCCCTGAAATCTCATCAATTGTTGGAATGTTAGTTGCAACAGATACATCGCTTCTTGCCTGTGTTTCACATGAGATTAAACTCATATTTAAACCTATTAAAATAATTAAAACTACTATAGTTTTTAGGTAGTATTTCATAATTTTCTAACTAAGTAATTTAGGGTATTTTTCAAGTAGAATTAATATCATCTCCCCAAAATACGTGTTTACCCATGAAAACCAAGGACGAGTAAAATCTTCGGGGTGGTCTGGTAAATACGATTCATGAATAAAACCTGTACCTGCGTTACTTCGCTTTATTTGTTCTACACAGAACATTATTTCTTCTTTGTCATCTGTTGTTAATGCTCTGGAAATTGTACTTAATGGCCAAATACGTTTTGGTGGTTCAAAATAATGGGTACTTCCATTACCTTCGGTAAATTTTCCTTTTACAAATTTAGGATTCCACTCACTAAGCAACCATTTTCTGGTATTTTGATATACTGGGTCGTTTATATCGCAAGCCTCTATGTAAGGTAAGGACATTAAATTTGGTATTGTGGACTCTTCCAACAGTAATTGGCTTCCAAAGCCATCTACTTCAAAAGCATACATTTTGCCAAAAACCTTGTGTTCTATTATGGCATATTCCTTAATGGCACTGTCTATTTGGTCTGCCACTTTTAAGCAACGCTCTGCATAGGTGGTATTATTTAAAATGGTCTTGAACATTTCGGCTAGGTGCTTTAATTCTACCACGGCCATTAAATTATCTGGCACATAAAATGGGAATACGCAGGCATCGTCTTGACGGTGTGTGGCATGTATCATTCCAATTTTTCTGGTAGGCCTTCCGTAACCATTATTTGCAATAACCTCATTGGCTTGTGTGGTTTCTCGCATAAAGGTGTAAGGCCCAAGATTATCAAAACGTTGTTGTTCTAATAGTGTTTGGTAGATAAGTTTCATGGCGTTTTCCCAATTGGCATCAAAAGGCGCAGTATCTCCTGTGGTTTTCCAATATTTGTAAGCCAACCTGATAACGAAAAGAAGCGAATTGATTTCCCATTTGCGTTCATGCAGTTCGTCCTTCATGTCGGTTAGGTCATCCTTCCATTGACTAACCTCACTTTTATCTTTTTTAAACGCATTGGCATAAGGGTCTACCAAAACACAGTCTGCCTGCCAGTTTATTAGCCCCACAATCATCTTACGCAATTTTTCATCTTTATTGGCAAAAGGGACGTACGGCCATACTTGGCAGGTAGAATCTCTTAACCACATGGCATTTATATCTCCTGTAATGATATGGCTTAATGACCTGCCTTTTTCTTCTTTATAAAATACAGTAGTATCTAGGGTATTTGGGAAACAATTCTCGAACAACCATGCCAACTCTGGGTCTTTAAGTTGTTTTTTTACTTTTTTTATAACCTCTTCAATAGCTTTACTGGTAAACAGTCTCTCTTTTTTTGGCGGTCTTTTCGATACAAAATCTTTAAAGGTTGTTTGCGAAAGAGTAAATTGCGGAGTTAATGCCAGCCCCATGGAGCCCAATGCAGTTTGTTTTGCAAATACCCTTCTATTCATTGTTTTTTTTAATTTTTAAAGCTTCAGCTTTCATTAAATTAATAGCCTTACCCAAAGCACCTGCAGCACCAAGAAAGGTGTTAGAGCCATGAGGCTGGTGGTCTATTACCGAATACCATTCATAGAACCCTTCGTTTTTGATGACGCGGTCTAAAAATGGATTGATTTCTTGATAGGCCAATTCTAAATGCCCTGTCTTAATCATAGTTTCAATGGTTCTTCCGCCCCACCATGTCCAGTCTGCGGCATTAACATATATATAAGGTTTTGTGTCTTTATTAGCAAAACTCTTGTAAGGGTATGGTGGATAATTAATTATAGCCACGGTCATAGCGCCAGACAAATCTTTTATGGCTAACATTTTTTTGTAGCAGCTTTCTATCTCTTCTTCAGTTAAAAAACCTGCTTGAATTCCGTAAACCGTTCCGCCTAAATAATAGATTTCATCTTCATCAAATCCCGAAAAAGGCGAGTCTTCTATATATTTATGGGGAAAGAATTTTTGACGTTTTTCATCCCACAAGTGTTTTCTAACGTTTTTTGTAATAAACTCCTTTTCATTTGTCCAAAATTTATGTTTTTCTTGGTCTTCCTTAATCCATTTTAAATATTCGTTTATGGCTAGTACATAAATGGCATTATCATAGACATCTACACACCAATGTGTATCTTCTGTTGTAAAAACACCCCAAATGGTTTCGGGTTGTACATCGGTCCAATCTATAGTAGTAGCACCTTTTATAAGTCCAAATTTTTCGGAGTACATATTTTCTTTAAGAAAGTTCAAAGCCATTTCACATCTTTCTAAAATGGTTTTCCCATTTTTGTTTAGCTGAAGAATGTCTTTATCGCCTGTAACTTTTATGTATCTTGCTAGTGCCAAAATTAACGACGCTTCTTGGTCGGTTTCTACTGTATTTTTGTGGCCTTTATAATTTGGTGCAGTCTTAGAGTATCTATACTCATAACCTCCATCGTTTTTTAATTCGGTATAACCATCAATGATATTTCCGTCTTCCCCTTGAAAATCAAAAAACAACAACAACCGCTCTTTGATAACTTCTTGAGGATTGACTTCTAAGGCAACTTCAATGAATGTAGCAAAATCTCTCACCCATGTTTCTGCATAATTGCTGCCTGCCTGAAATCGCCCGTCTTTTGGTTTTAAGGTTTTTTTTGCCTTTAACAGAACAGAATCTAAGCGTGTATCGGCTAAAATAGTTTCAGCCAGTTGTAGCTTTGGGTCTTTTTCTATTTTAGTTTCATTCTTATGTTTTGTACAAGAAGTAACAAAAAGTAAAAATGTAATTGCTATTATAAATCTATTCATGATTCAAAAGTTTAGTTCTTATCTATTTTATTCAAAATATCTTGGTAAAGTGGATAATCCACCATCTATTTTAATATCATCTCCATTGATGAAGGCCGCCTCATCAGAGGCTAGGAATACTGCCGTCATTGCTACTTCTTCGGGTTTGCCACAACGTAGCATTGAAGCTTGGTTTATGGAAGCTTTTAAAAATTCTTCGCCTTCTGTTTTAACTCTTTCTGCAAGCATAGGTGTTAAAATAGTGCCTGGGGAAATACTGTTAAACCGAATGTTTTTGTTTCCAAATTGACCTGCCAGTTGGTTCGTCATAGAGAGTAAACCTCCTTTAGCCGCGGCATAGGCCGTCCAATCATCCCAACTTCTATGGGCTTGGGTAGATGATATGTTTATAACACTACCGCATTTGGCGGAAATCATGTGAGGTAAACAGGCCCGAATACAACGAAATGCTCCCTTTAAATTGATGTTCATTAGGGTATCCCAATCGTCATCCGTCATTTTAGTAACTTTTCCTGGTATTGCTACGGCGGCATTGTTTACCAGTACGTCTATTTTACCAAAGGTATTGATGCAGGTTTCAACTAGGGTTTGTACTGCTTTGGTGTTGCCTATATCACAATGCATGTATATTACTGTATTGTTACCGTTTGCTAGCCGTTCTGCCTCTTTTTGACATTTTTCATCGTTTATATCTGCCATTAAAACACGGGCACCTTCTTGAACGAAAGCCTCACTTATAGCGAGTCCTATACCATCTGCGGCACCTGTTATAATAGCTACTTTATCTTTTAATCTAGACATTTTTATTTTTTATTAAGCCAAAATTCTTCTATTGCTTCTAGGGATTTTCCCTTGGTTTCGGGTAAAATTTTAATAACTATCCATACCGACGGGATGGTACATAGGGCGAAAAGCCAAAATGTGCCATAGGGTTTTAAATTTTCAAGCAACCACGGTACTAACTGACCTATTGCTGTTGCGCCAATCCAAAGGGCAAAGGTTGCGATAGACATGGCAAACCCCCTGATATTGGTTGGATAAATCTCTGATAATAATACCCAAACCACTGGGCCAAATGAAAACGCAAAACACGCTACAAATGCCAGTATAAAACCAATAAGTAGGTACGGACTATTTACATCTAAATAAAACAAAATACCTATAGCGATGAGTGAAATTAAAATTCCAGAAATGCCAAAGAGTAATAGTTTTTTACGCCCAAACTGATCTATTTTCCATATAGCAATTAGTGTAAAAAGTACGTTTACTATACCTATAATTACTTGTCCTCCTAATGCATCTCCCAGTTGCAATCCAGCTTCTTCTAACAGCCTAGGCCCGTAATAGATAACAGCATTTATACCGCAGAGTTGCGTGGATACCGCTAAAATCACCCCAACTATCAAAGCTGTTTTAAAACCTCCTTTAAATATTGAGCTTATTTTAACTGTGGTTTTATTGGTGTTGTTAAATAGCTCCAGTTCGTTTTTTGTTTCATTTTTGCCTACTATTTTAACTAGTATGCTTTCGGCTTTATTTACTTTACCCTTACTTAAGAACCAACGCGGACTTTTTGGTATAAAAAACAAAAGCACTAAAAATAAAAAAGCTGGAATGGTTTCGCTACCTAACATGATACGCCAGACTTCTGAAACAAACACTTTTTGTAGACCTTCAGAGGCGTCTGCAAGTCCATTGGATTCACTAATATCTAAAAACCATGCATTGGTAAAATAGGCTACCAAAATCCCCAGAGTAATGGCAAATTGGTATAAGGACACCAAACTCCCTCTGATTTTTGCTGGTGCAATCTCTGAAATGTATAATGGAGATAAGATGGATGCTAAACCAACGCCGATACCACCTATTAATCGGAAGGCGATAAGCATTTGAAAACCTTGAGATATCATACAGCCAAATGCCGATATGCCAAATAAAATTGCTGATGTTATTAGCATTTCTTTTCTACCGTATTTATCACTTGAAACACCAGCTATTAGGGTACCAGTAATGGTACCTACCAGAGCACTACTAACATACCACCCTTGTAGAACTGCATCCAATTGAAACTGCTTGGTCACTAAACTAATGGTACCAGAAATAACTGCGGTATCAAAACCAAACAGAAAGCCTCCTAAGGATGCTATAAATGCTAATTTATAAACAATGGCTTTATTCATTCAAAAAACTTCTATTTTAAACTTAATTAAACAAGAACAACTTTTTTTTCAAACATCCGTGTTTTTTTAGACGAATAACCTTTATACGTTCGCAAACAACAGTAATAAATGGCTTTTCTTTCTAAAACACTTGTTCTATTGATTTAAGGTAGCAATAATACCTTTTATGTAACCAATAGTAAAAGCTCTACCACGTTCTTCCCAAGACACATCGCCAATCATTTTTGGCACGTGCCCTGGCATAATCATTCCTTTATAGCCAACTTCTTTAAGTTTTTTTAGCATCTTAACAGGATCATAATACCCAGGCATATCCACAAACACTTCATTTAATTTGGTATCATTTACCAATGAGTTAGATACCGTTTGAAAGTGCACATAAATTAACTTATCCTGTTTAGCAAAATACTCGGTAACCTCATCTATGTTTGCTCCCATGGCAGAAAAATTACCTAGACAATATTGTAATCCGTGATTTTCACTTTCTACCATAGACATAGCTTTTTTATAGGCTTCAAAACTTCTAAAAAGTTGTGGCACGCCTGCCAAACTTGGTACGGGTGGGTCGTTGGGATGAAGTGCCAGAGTTACCCCTGCTTCTTCGGCCACTGGTAATACCCCTTCAAGAAAATACTGGTAGTAGTCCCACATTTCTTCTTCTGAAAATATGCGTCCGTGAGACAGTGGCGCTCTTTTAAAATCATCAAGGTCTATGCTCATAGATTGGGCTCCACCTCGAATTGGAAAGGTTGTTGATGAGCGCCAAACGCCTGTTGGAGTCCATCCATAACCTAGAACGGGAATGCCTGCAGCACCCATATTTGCTATGGTTTCTTGTACATGCTTTAGCTGTTCTTCCCTACCAGGTTGCCCCATCATTATTTTGTCGTAGAAGGAAAACGGCATGTTTTCCAGAGCCAAAAATCGAATACCTGCATTTTCAACGGTTTTGCGAAGCATTAAGAGGTCTTTATATTCCCATTGGTGATCTCCTGGAAGAGGCAATTTATCAAAATTGGTATCGATAAGATTGTTCCTGTACATATTCAGGATAATTTCATCTACCCCTAATTGCTTAATTAAAGTTAGTTTTTCTTCGGTTGGGTGCATAAAAGACCCGAATCCTGGGCGCATTGGCAAATCTTTCCACTGCCCCGTTTTTATAAGTCGTTCCATATTAATTTAACGCTACACGTATTATTTTTTTATTGAATAAGTTTCGCCATAAAACTTTGTAGTTTCCAGTTGACCATTTTTATAAACAGAAAATGTTTTTCGTTCTAGCTGAATGCTATAACTATTATTGTTCCATTGCACATTTTCTAGTAAAGCTTCACCAATATCCTCGTGGTTATAGGGTTTTATGGATAAACTGTTTTCCTGAATGTTTACTCCAAAAGTGCCAAAAATAATAGCCTCCATTCCAGCTCCGGCCGCAATTTGTAATGGCATTGATGAGCGGTCTGCCTCAGGAGCATCAATACGTGGGTTTTGCGGGAGGTATGGAAAATGATCTATGTACCGCATGTTGCGTTTTAAAACATCCCATCCTTTACCTGCAAATCCTTTTTGGTATAGATTTCGTGAAATACGCCCTGGCATACCTGCATATTGGCCACCGCCTCCCCAGTCTGAATCGATTAAATCCCAGTGAACACTATCACGACGAGCTATAGAATACACCCCATATTTCCCTAAAAATTCACCTTCTTGTAAATGACTAACTAATTTGTAAGCTTGATGATCTGGTAAATAATCGGTGCCTAATAAATCGAAAAGGTGGTAAGTCCAAATGGTGCCTTTGGTGCCATCGGGATAATAATTATCAAACCACCCCAATTCTTCATTCCACATATACTCATCAACCAAACCTTTCAGTTTTTCAGCGTCTTTAAAAAATCTCTTTTCTAATTTACTTTCATTTCTTTTCTTCGCCCAATCTGCCATGGTGTATAACAAATCAATAGTTAGTGTATTGGTAATAGGCACTGCATGATTATAACCATCGGTTCGTATTTCAATAATTTTTTCGGTATTATAACCAACATCAATCAATCCTAAGTCATTGGTGTAATTGGTCTGTAATTCATCAACCCAAGCTTGCATCCATTGCCAAACGGTTTTGCCAGCAGCTTTTTCATCAAAAATGCTAAAATCATTAGTATGCCTTAAATAGGCTTCAATCATAATTTGAAGTGCAAAAGGCTCCTGAATGTAGAGTATTTCCCAATGTGCTCCATTCCAACCTACATAGGTTTTTTTGAGTTGTACTTGCTCAAAATCTGTGATGATGGCGCCTTTTAAACTTTCGGGGTCTAACATGGCAAGAACATCAGAGGAATATGAATTATCCCAGCTAATGGTATATGGCCAAGTACCTACTGCCCAAAATACATCAGTTATATAATTTGGGTTTTCGTAACGACTCATCATTACAGATAGTAAACAACGGTAATAATACTCTTGTAGTTGTTTGTTAGAACTCGTTAAAACTGGCATTTGTTTGTAAGCCCAAGCTAGCATATCGCGGGTCTTTTTATCTGCCTTTTCCATACGCTCCTTAATGTCAGCTTGATACACTTTGGGAGCGCCATTTTGCGGTTCGTAAAACTTAACCGCAAAATAATAGGTGGCTGTTTCACCAGGAGCAATACTAATTTCAAACCCTTTTTCGCTTGTTTCTTTTATGGAAGAAGAAACACGGGCATGGGCCATATCACTGCCTATGGTATAGGTATCAATTTGCTTCGATTTTGTATCCCCCTGTTTAAAGTGACATACCATATGTTCTGCTACCTGATTAGGTATGATGGTCATGTTTAAATCTTTGGAATTACGATTGGTTAATTTAAGTTTAATAAAAACCTCATCGTCTTCAAAAGACACACTGGTCCAGCTTTTTGCAGAAAAACTCACCCATTTTTGGTTATACTCTTTATGAAAAGTACCTGTTCGCACATATTGGTTGGGTTGCCATTTTTCATCTTGCGTTACCATGATTGATGGCGAATTAGGACGAAAATTACACCCAAGAGGATCAGGTGCAGCCCCATCATCAATCCATGATTTCCATTGAATCGGCACATCATCATTAATTATTCTATCTGTACCTTTGTCATAGAAATTCAGATTGAAATTGTAGCGGGTAGATTCTATTGGCAAAAACCATACGTTGGTAAACTGAGTAACACTGTACTGTCGTGGTGATACAAAACCACGGTAATTGACTAGCAGCACTTGCTCATCGTCAAAAGTCATATCTTCCCTGTCCATAGCATAGTATTCAGGGTCTGCAGGGGTTAATTGTTTTTGAGCCCATGCGTTCTGGTATAAAACGCTAAGCAACACAACTATTAAAATTTTTAAGTGCTTCATATTAATTATTATTTCTTTGTTACAAATTACATTCCTAATATATCAGATCGAAGAATTGACTCTCCTTTCTGATCTAATATCAATAATTCATTTACCCTTACCAGTCCCGCCTGATCTGCTACTCCTCCTTTAACCGGTAGTTTGTCTTTATCAAAGTAAAGCATCACACCATCAGCCAATAACGGCTCATCAAATGTTACATGAAATTTATTTCGCGTTTTCTCGTCTGGTGTATTGGTAAATTTCACCTCTTTTACATTCTCACCATTACGCACAAATACACGGAATTGGTCATGAATTGGGAAAATATCGCCATTATCAGAAATAAAAGTCAATCCACTAACTGTTTTTAATTCTCCCAAGTTAACGCCCAACCAAACATCTTTTGGTTCTTCTTTGGTATTACCAAATTGTTTTGAAACCCAACCACTGTAATAACTACCATCGGTTGCTTTTAGTGAATTAAAATGACCATTATAATCGGACTGACTAATATTTTGGTTAACGTTTACGAAACGACGGTATCTATAAGCCAATTCTTTGGTGTTTGCCTTATAAACCTCTACATTAATTACACTGGCTTCTGTAATTTCGAATGGCGCAGAATACTTTTTAGCTTTGGTTGTATTTGTTCTGGTTTCAGTAGAATAATACATATCGTATCCCGGTTCACTGCATTGAATGGTCACTTTAGCTTTTGGCCTGAAAGTTTTAAATTCTTTCGTTGCAATGTATTCATGCTTAATTTCTACAGGTACTTTTTCCATATAAACATATGCCGCATCAGAATACTCTCCTACATTGCCACCATTATCAACTGCAGCCACTTTGTAGTAATAGGCTGTATTTACTTTAGCCGTTTTATCCTCGAACATCTGTCTGTTTAATTCAGAATTACTGTAGGTATAATGAAAGCTGAATGTACCTTCTGAAGGAACAAGAGTGTTAATCAAATTGCTTTTGTTGGGAACAAAATCGGCAGATTCACCTCTGTGAATAAGATATTTATCTACGTCTTTTTCAAAATTGGAATAAAACCAAAGGTTAATAAAATCTTCGGGAGCTAATGGCGAAACATGTACGGTGTAAACACCTTGTACTTTATTTGGTTTGGCATCGGCCTCCTCTGTTTTTAGTGTAGTACATTTAATTACCTGTGAAGCAACACCACGGTTATTAAATTTATCAACAGGCTCAACTTTGTAGTAATAGGTAGTATTAGGCTCTACTCTTTTATGTCTTCCTCCAGCATAGTCCAATACCGTTTTATCCAAATACGAAGTTCTTTCTGAATACCCTAAATAATTAAGCGCATTCAATTTAAAATCTGGGGTTTTGCTACGATATATATTGTAAAAACCAGAATTATCACTCTCCCAACTAAGTTTTACTTCTTCGTTTGAAACAGCCAATGCAGTTACATTACTAACAACAGGTTTTTCAGCAGGTTCGCTTAACAAGCGAATGGTTTTTATACCATGCCCGTTGATATTAAATTCTACTTCGTTATTAGAAACTGCTATTTCTTCTTCATCATTTTCCAACAAATTTAAAACAACTGCTTTACTAATGTCTTGATTTAAATTGAGTTTCATTTTAACTTTCGAATCTTTGCCCGCCAGTTCAAAAAGACGAACAACCAATCCATTGCCGTTAGCTTCTGCCTTTTTAAGGGTACTAATCACAACATTATCTTTATCGGTAGATAAGAATGATTTTTTAGACGGAAGTTTACCCTCTTTATTTTTTTCAATGTACTGCGAAATAATTGGGTTTGAAGTTTCCCAAGCAAACTGGTATGCCTTTCCTCCTTTCCAGTCTCCAGAATGACTGCGAATAGAAAAGGTATAATTTTTAATACCTGGCTGATCTACCTTTACGTTGGTTTGGAAGAAGTTGTTCATCAAGTACAAAAACATGTTGCTGTTTTTTGGTTTAACAATCTCTTCTTTAGGACGACGCCCGTCATTGTTCCAATATACTGGACGAGGATAGCCATAGTTGATACAGTTAGTTTCGATGGTAGAAAGGGTTACACCAAAGTTATCGTTAGAAGCATCTGCAAAATGTTGAATAGCATAAAAAGCAGACTCTGATGCTTCAAATTGCAAATCTTTGTTACCAGGCTGAGTAACTGCTCCAGACAATTCATGGTGGTGTTGATAGTCTGGCACCAAAACAGGTATTGCACAAAAAGCAGCCTCTTTCATGTAACGGTTCCAACCACCAGTAAGCGCTTCTCCATTCGATAATTTATCTACCTCTAGAGCAAAGTCGATTTTCTTTGTTTTATGATGAACGTAAACTACCAGTTCAACTTTACCTGTTAAATAAGCATCTTGACTAATATGAATCTCATCCAAAACGTCTCCTTTAAAGTGCTTTATGCCAGTAAATTTCGTCTTCTTCCATTCGCCACTAAAGTGGTCGTAGTGAATGTATTCTCCAAGGGCATATGGAGAGGTTTTATCAATAATGTTTTTATCTAACTGTTTATCAATTACATCAGAAATAATGTTTTTTGTTCTGTCAATCGAAATTTGATAAAAGTCATTTTCTATAGAATTTGCCTCACTAATTGATGAACTACTGTACCCTGCTTTTTTAGTTTTCTTAATAGTGTAAGACTTATACCCCATCGAAGGAATATTTTCGGCATAAAAAGCAAATCTGCCATCCATCAATTTTTGTACCTGTATTGGCTTTTTTGTATCAGCATCGATAATCTGAAATTGCTCAAACGGTACCTCACTAGCTTTAAAATAAACCAACTCATCTCGCTTCCAGTTTAGAGGATTGTAAACTACCAACGCACTTTTTTTCGATTGAATTTGCGAACCAATTTTTTGAAGAGAAACACTTAATGCCTGCTTGTTTATATCAATGGCTTCGTCTACCAATTTTTCGTGCATTACATTTTCGGTTTCGTAATATTTATGATTTCCCCCGTCAATAGCACCATTGGTATGCTCGTGATACATTATAATACGGTTATAAGCTTGAAATAATTCCTTTTCTGGATATTCACCACCCAATGTCATAGCTATACTGGCCAGTTTTTCGGTGGTAGGAATTTCAGAACTAGCTTTACGCGCTCTTGCCAACAGGTTGGCATCAATAATTTCCTGATCGTTCCAACTATCGGGTGCATCTTTAGCTGTTTCCTGAATCATGCCTGGTTTCAACTGCTGAGCAATATCATCGAAATAGGAGCTTAATACAGAACATCTAAATTTAGGATATTCGTATTTTGAATTCCACTCTTTAATGTTATTGGCATTCTGCATAGATGGGATGGCAAAGTCGTGACTATCGTAAGCCAGAATGCAATCGAACTTCCAGTCTAAATCGACATGGCGGTTAATTAAATACGAAACACCATCTAAATCCCATTTGGCAATTTTATTGGGAGAATAGTATGAATCGGCTTTACATAATGGAGCTTTCTCATTATCCCCATCGGTACTCAACCATCTAAAAACAGGTTGATCCATCATATCCTGCAAGTTGTTAGGGTGGTTACTACCATGCATAAAATAAGGAATATCCGCTTCTTTAAGATATAAAGGCCATGTACGGCTAACGCCTGTGACATCATTTATCAAAGCCACTTTAGCGGGGTCAATATCCAGCATATCTTGCACATAGCGGTTAGGAGTGTAAAAACTACGTGCCATCATTTCGTACCCCACCATTTGCGTAGAGATGGTGTTATGGTTTGCAATAATCTCAATACGCCCTTCCTGTATTCTGCGTTCAAACTCATTAATCTTTTCTGGTGTTTGCTTAGCCATCCAGCGAATGAGTGCTTCACTAGTTTCTACATTCCATCGGAATTGGCTGTTTTTATCCCAACCATCAGTATTGCGGCAATAAACAAGGGCTGTATCTATTTCGCTTTCCCGAACCGCTTTTCTTAGGTTTTGGTAGTAGGTGATGAAGCCTAAATCATGATGTGAAACAGCAGCATAATAAACCTTCCACTTTTTTTGTGGCTCCCAAGCAAGTGTTTTTTGCGCTATGATTTTACCTCTGCTATTTAACAGTTCTAAGTTAACTTTAGTTGCCTTATTTATATCAGCAATCATAATATCATGTATCGAACTGCCTTTTTCCAGAGTGCCTAAATCTTGGTAATAAGCCTCTAAGCCTTCTACCTCAATTTTTAGTTTTATTGGAGTTTTGTTTGTTTTATTGTCAATACTAAGTTTTACTAACTGTTTAAGAGCTTCTCCTTTTTCTACTTTAGGAAAGAATGGTGTTGGTTTTACATCAGTTATTTCAATTTTGGAGTTTTGAGCACTTAATGAAAAGCTTAAAACTAGAACAACTAAGATGAAAAGATTTCTCATAATTTTCATTTAAAATTTATACTTATAAAGATTAGTTTTAAAAACCAAACAAAAATATCTGAGTTTAACAATACATTTGAATTAGCTAGAGCGCCAATTCATTAGCATTATATGAAAGGAACAAATAGTTTAGTGGTTTTTAATTGGCTGAATAATAAATTTTATTCTTTGTAAAATTAAGCACAATAAGAATATAATCATGATATTAAAATCACTAATAATGAGTCAATATTAACATTGATTTTAGTCAGTTGTTGGGGATTCTATTTTAACTAAGCATTGACTTTTAAAAATTGACTTGGAGTGAGCCCATTATTTATAGCTTTAAACTTTTTGTTGAAGTGTTGAATGGTGGGAAACCCTGAGCGTAGTGCTATGGTGTTTATAGATTCTTTTTTAGACTCTAATAAAAGCCGCTTTGCATAATTAATGCGATATTCATTTAAGAAATCAAAAAATGTTTTTCCAGTTTTTTGTTTAAATAAACGACAAAAAGATGGTTTGGTTAAACATGCTAAATCTGCCATTTCCTGTAGCGTGATTTTATCTTTAAAATGTGTTTCAATGTGGTTAAACACCCTATTTACCAATCCGTGGTCTTTTCTTGTTAATTGTGGTAAATACCCTGGGCTTGCTAATAGCTTATAACCTTCGGCTTCTGTTAATTTAAATAATAAGTTAAATACAGATATCCATCTTCTAAGTCCTGTTTTGTCGTTAATTTCCAAAAACAAAGGTTTAATTTCCGCACTTGTTTTTTGGGAAAATGAGATACCTCTTTGTGCTAGTGCAAAGAGCTTAATTAACGGTTGTAATTCTTGAGCATTTTTAAACATATTGTCTATCATATCTGGAGGAAATTGGAGGGTAATGCGTATGCTTCTATTTAAATTTTTGTTTTTAGCAGCAGTCTCTATACTATTATTTACCCACATATGTGGTAAATTGGAACCTACCAAAACTAAATCGCCAGCTTTAAATCTAGATGTATTATCCCCGATATATCTTACCCCTTCACTTTCTAATATTAATGTTAATTCTAGCTCAGGGTGAAAATGCCACGGCATATCAAAATTAGGCTTATCTAAATATGTACATCTAAAAGGAGTTTCCTCATCGAAAAGAATTTTGTAAAATGATGCTTTCATTCTTTGAGTATTAACGTTTTTTAAAACATATATAAAACTAAGTATAGTTATGTTATTATTGACACAATATAAAATATTTAACGTTTTAGGCTTTAGTTAAAAAGAGTTGCCATAAAGGCTCTACACGTAATATTAAGACTAGTCTACTTAAGTGATATGTCTTTAAAAAGGATAAATTAGCATAATAGCAACGAGTTTTTCATATTGAACTTATTTTAACATTTAGTTTATTGAATTAAAAGTCAAATAAATTGAAAAGGATTAAATTTACTTATCATCAAAAATTCTAATCAGCAAACCTTTGTTAGAGACAACTATGTTGTTGCTACTTCCTTTAACACCTTGAAAACAGAACTAGAATTACATCTATTTAAAAGCGTAGCATAAGCCTTAAAATATGCTCGACTTTTGTAGCTTGTCTAGCAGAACAATACCTATTTTATTTTTTTGATTTCAATCTTACTATTACTAAAATCAACACTAAAATTAGTACTTGGAGCTCCATTTAAAAACCTTTTGAAGATTATACAGAATTGTAAAAAGTCATTTTCTATTTCTGACGGCTCATTAACCTCTTTAAAATGAATTAAGTACGAATTCATAATACTTCTATAGTTTTCAATATTTTTTTCTCCAATATCGTCAAATGCCAATGCATCTGCAGAACGTAAGCGGTACAAATCGAACAACATATCAAAACCTGTCCAGTCATCAAAATCTTTTAAAGCTGTTTCTTCTATTGACACAAATTCAGCAACACTTTTCTTATTTAGGCCTAGTAAAAATTGGGTAAACGGCATGTTCCAATCATTTTCCAAAAACCTACTATTGATAAGTCCTTTTAAATGACTTTGTGTATAGTCTTTATAGTTTTTGGCCGCTAAAATAGTAGAATCCCATAATGCTTTCTTATCATTATTTTTTAAAAAGGCATGTTCTTGTTTGTAGAGTGGGAATAGTTCCTTAAATCTAGGAACGGAATCTATTACTATAGTTTCAATTTCAATCTCGTTAGATGAAAATGTTGCTATTTTATACGCAGGGATATAAGCGGCCAAGGAAGGTATTTGTACATTTACCAAAGTACCCGACTCAATGGCTGCAACGCCAGTATCATTTATATGCATGTGTCCACCAAAATGTACTTTTACGCCAGCTTCAATAAGTGCTCTAGCAACCTCTTCTTTGGGAACACGATGGAGTTGCATTTTATCTTCTCCCAACAGCATTCGTATATTTTCTGAGGCTCCGTCGTTAAATTCTACCGTTGGGTAATGACTAAACACCACTAACTTTTTATTAAGTCTTTTTGCGCGTTCAGTAATGGTTTTCACCCACTTAAAAAGGTGTTTTTTATGTGTTAACACATTATTATAGCCAATACTGGCGCTACTGTAGTTGGTAGTATCCTTAGGCACATACACATTGGCATCAATGGCTAAAAACCACAGCCCATTTGTAGGTTCTACCAAATAACTTACGTCTGGAATTTTGCTTCCAAAAGGTGGTATTTTATAATTTCTATTTGATAAATCGGCTTGTTTTAGAGCATCACTAAATTGATAATTGTCGTAACTATAATTAGTAAACGGAGTTTCCCAGTACACATCGCTTTGTTTTGGATAAAAACCAAAATCTTTTAACTCATTTAGAATGTCTTCGTAACCTAATTTTGAAATATCTTTTGTAATAACAGGTGCTAATGCATTGGAATCTATTGCTTTGTATATCTCTTCTGAACTAAATATAGGTTGCTGTTTTCCGTCTTCGCCTATAAAATCATGCTTGCCAGCTTCTTGGTAAAATGGACGCACAGGGTCGTGATTACCCGTAGTTAAAATAAAATTGATATTATGTTCTTCTGAATACTTTTCTAAAATACGTTTTAAGCCCTTGATATTCACCATTTGCCCATCATCACTAAAATCTCCCGGTAACACCACGTATTTAATATTTTTGGATGCTATATCATCTAGAGCCGATAAAAAGGCGAAGTAGTTCTCATTAAATAACCGTGTAGATTGTAACTGAGACTGCATAGTTCTGGCTAAGGTATATTTACCTGTTTGCGGATTTAAAACACCCTTATAATCACTATCAGAAAAACTACCGTAGATGTCTTGCAAATGCACATCGGCCATAAAAGCCACTTTATAACTTTTATCATCCCTTTCTTTTTTACAAGAAAGACACAACAATAGCATTAATATGACGATACTTCTGTACAATATTTTGCTATTTTAGTTTAGTTTCTAGAGGAAAGGCATACGAGGTTTTCCAACCGCCTAAATCTATCAAAATCTGGTCTAACATTACTCCGGGGTCTACCATCCAAATTTTTAATTTGTGCATTCCTGCCGTGTTTACTATTTGCTTAACGGATTTAACCGATGCGTTTTTTAACACATTTTGTTTCCAAGTTTCACTTCTTCCAAAGGTTTGAAAATTGACTATTACAGGTTCTGCATCATCTATTGCTACTGCACAACGTACACCTGAATCATTATTAAAAGCATGAGTAGGCACAGCCTGCAAAAACACATCTACCTCTCCAAAATTAAAGGTATAAAAATCATATTCCAAAACAGGACTATTTTGTTTTATAGCCTCAACACGAGTTTCAGAAGTTGCGCTTCGCGGAAGAGCTACACTAACATTCCCTGTATAGCCTAGACCTTTAAAGGTAGTCCATTCAGCTTCTTTTCCGTTGGCTTTTCTAGTATAATTTTCAGCATTTATCGATACAAAACCTTTGTCTTCAACAAAACCTTTATAATCTTCTAAATCCTTAAACTTTGGATTGAAGACTGAAACACCAAGCGTTGTAGTTTTGATTTTAGTTATTACATCTATAGCCGAATTCACTTTATAACTTGGTGGTATTAGCTGGTAATCGTGCCCTAACGGAGCTTCCTTTTTATTTTCGCCTTGTGGCACTTTATCCCAATCTATAGTAACCCAAATACGCTCTTCTAATTGGTTTTCATCTAATTTCCCGGAGGTTTTAGAAAGTACAATCCAATCGGCTTTAGGTTGTAATTCCCACTCCAATTCGCCTTGTCCTTTTAAGAACACATCTATATAGTACTTATTTTTAGTATAAGCGTTAAATACTGGAAAAACATCGGCATAGGAATTTATAATCTCATCATTGACCTCCATTTGATACCCCTCTATGGCTATCCCCAAAGTGTTATGTTTTTCTGTTAAAGGAATGGACGCTGTAGGTTCTGCAAACACAGGTAAGTGCCTAGGCGACATGCTCATGATGTGCTTCCATTTACCATTTTGAAGGGTGTTATTAAAATAATTCGTTTCCTTTTGAATGGTTTTGTAAGCCTCTAAAGATTTTGTTGCAAACTCCTTAGCGCTCTCTCTTCCTTGCGATGCCACAAAAGCATTTTTATAACTGTACAACCATTTTAAATTTAAGTTTGATGCGCCAACAATTGGGTAATAAACTAGCTGATAAAATGCATCTGTTCTGTAACTGGGAATAGTTTGCTTTAACTGTTTTACTTGGTGAATCAGGTTTTCGTGCGCTTCAATTCTCTTAAAAACCTCATCGCCATAATGATATTGTGTTAACTCGGTTTTACCCGATTTAGTAACGGGTTCTACTTGACTCCAAGCCATAAATTCTGGTCGGCGCTGAAATGCTAATCGGTTATAATCAAACATTAAATTAGTAATAGCTTCTGCATTGCTATTTCCAAATTCTCTTGCGCTCCAATTTATATGATGTGCTCTGACGGCATCGTCATTTTTAAAACTATCTATATCCCAAGCCATATCCAAAAACAGCTCGATATTATATTCGTGAGGTTTGATGTCGCCACAATTTAAAATCCAAATATTTTGAGACCCAAACTCGTATGCTTTGGTCATTTCTTCCCACATTAAAACAGGGTTCGTTGAGTTTAACCATAAATAATCATGTGGCCTACCCCAGTAGGACGTGTGATAATAAACACCTGCTCCTCCGCTTCGTTTTTGCTCCTCAGCATTACTTAATTGACGTATATAACCGTAATTATCGTCGGTCCAAACCAAACTGACATCTTCAGGTAAATCCAATCCGCTTTGGTAGTAATGCAACACCTCTTTATATGGCACAAAAGCCTGTGGTTTTGTAACACCTTTTTTAGAATTTGCTTTTAAAATCTCGCGTTGGTCAGTAATGACCTTTTCTAATAGTTTTACTTGCGAATCGGTATCATCTTCACCAACAATCATAGGAGAATCGTGTTCTCCACGCATGCCAACCGTATAAATCCCCTCAAAATTTGCGGTTTCTTTAGCTCGTTTTTTAAATAAGGATTTTATCGATTCTGAATTGGTATCGTATCGATAATCGCCCATAGTATCATGATTCCATTCTGCATTGATGTTGCATAACATAGGTTCTGCATGCGATGTGCCAATAACAATAGCGTAATTATCGGCTACTATTTTATTTTGTGGATAGTGGTAAAATGCCTTAGTACATTTGTGCATTCCCGGCCAAATGGTATTGGCACGCAGGCGCAACAATAATTCAAATACTTTGGCATAGGTTTTTGGGCCTATATCTCCCGTTTCTGGCTCGTAGTTTAGTGCCGACCACCGTTGCAAGCCCCAATCTTCATCGTTTAAAAACAGGCCTCTGTATTTTACTGATGGCGCACCGTAAATTTTATTCTCTATGTTTAAAACTATATTTTGCTTTTTTTCTGGCGTTACATCTGCCCACCATTCCCAAGGCGACACGCCTATCATTCTGGAAATTTCTAAAAGTCCGTAAGCCGTTCCTCGTCGGTCTGAACCGATAATGACTAATGCCTTTTTTATACCTTTTGAAGGGTTTTCAATGACTTGAATCGTATAAGCTTCCCATTTTCCTTCAATTTGAGAGACATCAATAGCATGTTTTTTAATGAGTTGATTGATTAGTTTACTCTTCCCCAAAGTTCCTGCGATGATTTGGAAGTGCGCTTGCTTTTGCTGTTTTAAAACTGTTTTCCCTGAAACTTTTTGGATATCGCTGGCCAAAATACCGGAAGCAATATCGACGACTTTTGCATCTTTTTTGTCAATGATGACAGAGGCTACTTCTCCATTTTGCACTATTGGAAATTGAATATCTTTTTGCCCCCAAAGAGAAGAACAAATTATTAGAAATATGAATCTTATATAGCGTTTATTCATTTTTGATGTCTTTAAAACGTTCGTAAGTACCGCCCTCAAATTTTACTTCAAAAGTAGATTTGAACAATCTTGAAGGTTGATAATAATCGGTTGAAATAACTTGCGCTCCCGAAGCTTTTGCTTTTTCAAATTTGGTATAATCGTTTGTTCTAGCTTCTTTAGTTCCTGCATCGGCACGTGTACGAACCATATAGCCTTTTGCCACCAACTGCTTTATATAATCAAAATCAGAAATAGGATTATTTACAATTCTAAACGCCGATTCTGGGTTACCCTCTTTACTATTCACAAAAAACACGCGGTTTTTCAGCGTATTATCGCCATTCATGTACAGGCTGTTTTTATAAGCCTTTTCATCTAAAACAAACAGGAATTTCCCTTTGCAATCTTCCAGTTTTGGCCAACCTTGTTTTAAAACAGCTTCTTCTAAAGTGCCATGGTTTCCTCTTACATCATCGGGTCTTATCAAATCGTTTTTTGAAAACACCGAAAGCACTTCTGCATCCAGCTCTTGATACGCTTTCGCTGAAAAGGGAATTGGTTTGGTTAAGTCTGGTATTACCTTGTCCTTAGTATTCATTAAAATTATGATGGGTAGGTGTGCAGGATTGTTATCCGACCATTTTTTCATGGCTTTTAACGCCTCTTTGAATAACAAATGATGACTTCGGAAATCGATATCTTGAATATGAAATAGTTTAAACCCTGGTTGTTTTAATTGTTCTGCTACGTCATATGGCATTAGTGTTTCTCCAGATTTTTTTACAATACCTAAGCCTTTTGGTTTTGAAAAATGACCGCCTTCGGGGTCATAAAACACATCGAGCTCTAAATTTCGCAAACCCAGATTTAACTGTTCTACTATGGAAACATGTTCATATTCCAACGACTTCGCCCTGTTAGAATCTATTGAAGCTATATAATTTAAGAGCGGTTTTTCAATTGCTATTTTATAAGAATTATGGCTCCCAATTACCTGAATATCATTTAGCTTTATGGGTTGCTCTTTTGAACATCCAAAACTTAGAAGCACAACAAGTAGAACAAGGTGCTTCATATTTAAATAGATTTAAGAAGTTCTGGTTTTTCGTTGTATAATTTTAAAATTAACTCGCCAAAAAGGGTGTTTGCCCATGCAAACCAAGAGCGTGAAAATTTAGAGGCATCATCTTTATGAAAAGTTTCGTGCATGAACCCTTTGCCATCGTGCGTATTCATGAGTTGTTTTACACACCAAACAATTTCAGAATCGCTATCGCTGGTCATGGCTCGTAAAATAATTCCCATTGGCCAAATGGTGTCTAAACCTGCATGCGGACCGCCTTGTCCTTCGCCCGCTTTTCCTTTAAAATAATAAGGGTTGTCGTCGCTTAACAGATAAGCTCTCGTATTCTTATATGCCTCTATATCATAATACTGTTCGCTCATTAAATACTTCATGGCGATTAAAGATGGAATATTGGGGTCGTCTATAAAGACTTTGTTTCCAAAACCATCTACCTCATACGCATACACTTTGCCATAATTTAAATGTTCCGAAATGGCATATTTATTTATCGCATTTAGCACTTCATCTGAAAAGGATTTACATGTTTCTGAAAACACTTTATCGCCAAGAACATCATTATAAATCTTGCTTAACTGTGCTAGAGACTCCACCGCAAATAAATTAGATGGAATTAAAAACGGATACATGGTACCATCATCTGAAGGTCTAAAAGCAGAACATATTAACCCTACTGGTTTTATTGCCCTGCCTTTTCCGCTAAACGGTGCTGTAACATTTTTATTTCGTCTAACACGTTCAAAATAATAAGGCGTTTCTCCTTGTTTTCGCTGCTCTGTTCTTAAGGTATTTACAGTTAATCTCATGGCTTTGTCCCAATCTTCATCAAAAATTGAGGTATCCCCAGTTTCTTTATAATATCCGTAAGATAAACGAATAGCGTAGCACAAAGAGTCTATCTCCCACTTACGCTCATGAACTCCTGGCTTAGGTGTTGGCTTATCATCTTTCCATTTGGTCTCTCTCGCAACATCTTTATAAAATGCATTGGCATAAGGGTCTAGCAAAATGCATTTGGTTTGCCTGTTGATTAAACCTTTGAAAAGGTTTTTTAGTTTTTCATCATCATTAACCAAAGGTAAGTAAGGCCACACTTGAGCTGTAGAATCGCGCAACCACATGGCATTAATATCTCCCGTAATAATAAAGGTGTCTGGTTTGTTATTAATGACTTCAAAATCTACCGTAGTATCTAAAGTGTTAGGAAAACAGTTTTCGAACATCCACGCTAACTCTTCGCTACGTATTCCTTTTTTTACTTTTTTTATAACCTTCTCAACTTCATTACTTACAAAAGTTCTATTTGCAAGTAGCGGCCTATTGGACTTAAAGTCTTGAATACTTTTTGTAAAACTAAAAGCCGAACCACTTAAAGCTGTAAATCCTACTGTTGCCAAGGCACTTTGTTTTATAAATTTTCTTCTGCTAGTCATTTCTTTTCTTTATAATTTACGAGAAAACTATGGTTTATTACTCGTTTTTATCCTGCATTATAAACTGAAATATTCCTCCGGTTGTTAGGTCTTTATGAGACACTTTAAAATCCGTTAAAAGATTATCATTAAAGGTAGCCTTTTTAACCAAAACATTAGAATCACTATTATTTATCATTCTAATTTCTAAAGTTTCACCCGAATAATAGTCTGGATGCAGTTGAATAGTAACTTTATCAAAAATAGGGCTACCAATTTGATACTCTGGATTTTCCTCAGTACCTCCATTGACTTGAAACAGGCCTATCTTCAATAAAACGGCTAAACTCCCCATTAAACCTTGGTCTTCATCACCATTATATCCAGTTGAAGGGGATAAACCGCCAAAAACTTTAGAAGCAACTTTTCTTGACCAATATTGGGTTAAATCTGGTCTGCCTAATTTATTGAAAATAAAGGCTGTTTGAATAGAGGGTTGGTTACCATAATTTATTGGGATTTTACGATATTCTGGGTGCAATTCTGAAGCATGCGATGTTCCCGAGGTAAAGTTTAATTGTTCAGCTTGTTCAAATTGTTTATTTAATTTTTCAACAGCCTCTTTTTTGCCACCCATAAGTTCAGCAAGTCCATCATAATCGTGTGGCACAAACCAAGTAGATTGTGCGCCATTGGATTCTATAAAACCTTCTTCGTATGTGTACGGACTATAATTGGCTTGCCATTTTCCATCCACATTTTTGGCTTGCATCCACCCTTCTTCATTTAAAAGCGTTGCATAATTTTTAGAACGCCTCAAGAAGTAGTTATAATCTTCAGACTTATTTAGTTTTAAAGCCAATTGAGCTAATGTCCAGTCTTGATAAGCGTATTCTAAAGTTAAACCAGCACCATCTTGATGCCCGCCAAACTTTCCTTTCGGGTTAGGATGTGGCACAAAGCCTTTTTCCATGTAAAAGTCAAGTCCGCCACCAATATTGGTTTTATGTTCATAACCCGCTTTTTCCATGATACCACCTTCTAAATGGTTTTTCTTCAAAGCATCATAAATATCTTCTAGATTTTCCTTTAAAATACCTTTTTGAATCGCGCTGACAAAAAACGGTGTGGCCGGTGCGCCTGTCATAACGTAGGTGTAATTTCCACCTGATGGCCCTCTGGGAACCAAGCCGCCATCTTTGTAATATTGAAGAAATGACATAGCAAACTCCTCATAAATATCGGGGTATGCTAATCCCCAAAGTGTATTTAGTGTCCACTGCGCTCCCCAAAGTGCATCAGAATTGTAATGATTAAATTTTGGTTTTCCCGATGTATTTAATGGCAATTGCCCAATCTTAAATTCAGCACCTGTATTATCTGGATATGCACCATTTACATCATTAATAATACGTCTACCTTGAAGCGCATGCCATAAATCTGTATAAAAACGTCTTTGTTGTTTTTCGGTATTGCCTTCAACCTTTATTCGACTTAATAACGAATTCCAATGGTCTTTAGAATCTTGAACAACGGTTTCAAAATCCCAATGTGGCAGCTCTGTTTTTAAATTTAACTGAGCATTATCTTCTGAAGTATATGAAATAGCCACTTTCATTAGCAAAGGCTCTTTTAAATTGTTAAAATGCATTAAATAGTTCCCGGTTTCTTCATCTTTTTGTAAAGTATTTACAGATGCATTGAGTTCTATTTTAAAAAATATCTTTAGTGCTTTTGGTCTTCTGTGGGTTGGTGTTGCCACTACCGAACCAGCAAATTCCTTATCATTAATTTGACGCAGCTCTCCATTGGCATTATCTGACGGACCGAGCACAGTATTTAAATTAAAAAGAACCGCACTTTTGGTGTTTTCTGGAAAGGTATATTTATGAAAACCTACACGTGTAGTACTAGTTAATTCTGTTTTGACATGGTAACGTTCTACTTCTAAACTATGATAACCAGGAGTTACGACTTCGTTACCATGACTGAATTTTGAATAAAAATCTTTGAAAACGGTCTTAGTATTATCGTCAGAAAGCGTAACCGGCATCACCGATACGCCCGATATTTGCCAACCATGTATATGGCTAAAGCCTTTAATGGTATCGGTTATATAACGATAACCACTGCCCCAAGCACCGTCAATTTCATTATCAGGACTAAGGTTTACCATCCCAAACGGACGACATGCCGATGAAAAGAAAAACCAACGTGAGTTTTCTGTATCTAATTGTGGATATACCAAACTAGCATAATCTGTTGGTTTGTTTTTATCAACATTAGCTATTTCTTTCTTGTCGCTTTTACAAGAAAAAGTTACCAACAAAACTGAGGCAATTGCAACTATATTATTTTTCATATGCTTATTTAATTGTAAAACTGTTTTCTTTAATTTCTTCACTTAAAATAAAATTCTTATGTTCCTTGAAAACAAATTGTTTGTGTGTTGCTTTTGGTACATTTACAGCATTTAAGTGTGCTCCTTTTACATTATGAAAGACAAAAGCGGGTCTAAAATCGGGATTTTCTAATTGTAATTTTACATTTTTAAAAGTGATATTGTTAGCATGTTTTACATAAAATGCCCACGCTGGTAATTCACCAAACATCGAAAACTCTGGATAGTCTTTTATTTTTTCGGGAACCTGTTCTAATCGGCTTAACGGCACATAGGCCATCCCTTTTGTAGCTCTTCCTGGATAAGTAATCTCTACATTTTCAATAGACACATTTTCAATACTATGTCCTGGTATACCAACAATGGAAGAAGGAAAAGGATTGTGAAAGAAATCTACCTCTGGCCCTCTTAAATCATAATCAATATCGGGTCTTCCAAAAGGTACTTCAACCTTGATGTCTGTTAAATGAATATTTTTAACACTTCCGGGGGCTTTTCCGCCTCTATGCCCAAGACGAATAAAAATAGCATTCCCGGTGTTTTTAGCTGTAATGTTAGATACTTTAATATTCTCAATATCACCACCATCAACACTTTCAATAGCTATGGCAGATCTAAAGGTATCAAAAACCTCAATATTTTCAATAGTTACATTTTTAAACCCCCCGTAGGATGCCGTTCCAAACTTTACGGCACTAGCACTACTTTTAATATTGCAATTGGCTATGTAAATGCTATCATTATAAAAATCTGGGAAATACGATTTTAAACAGATGCCATCATCTGCCGAATTTACATTACAATTTGTGATTTGGACATTCTTACAATCGGTAATATCCATACCGTCATTATTCCAATAAGCTCTGTTAACTATTTTTAAGTTATCTAATTTTAATTTTTCACATAACTCGAATGACAATCCCCAACAGGATCCATTTTGAAGGTTTAAGTCTAATATACCTACATTTTTACACATAGAAAATCTTAACAACTTAGGTCTTGCCGTTTCGTTGGGACGCATGCGCCTGTAGTTATATTTTGGATCTATGCGTTCTCCTGAATGATGCAAACTATCTACCGCCAGTGCTAATTTTCTGCCTTGACCATCTATTTTACCTTCGCCATAAATTTTAAAATTATTGGCTTTGTAAGCGACCAAAAAGGCCATATTAGAGTAATCATCGCGCTTTGGTGATTCTGGACGTTCTGGCATGGGAACATCCGAATAATGATACGGATTTGTACTTCCTAATAAAACAGCATTTTCTTTTAAGTAAATACTTACATTAGATTTCATTACCAACCCTCCCGAAAGGTATTGCCCTTTAGGAAATACTAGGGTACCGCCTTTATTTTCATGGACCCGATCTATCAGTGTCTGTATGGCTATTGTATTTAAAGTTATACCATCTCCAACCACATCAAAATCTGTTACCAAATATTCCTTGTTATTTGTTTTCTTATGGTATATTTTTTTTACTTCAGCATCTACTGGTTCTGTTTTTGTTTCGGCAACATCTTTACAAGCTCCAAAAAGAAACATCATTACAAAAATGCAAAAAACCGAAGCATGACAACTTAATCTATATTTCATAATTTAATTTTGTTTTCCCCATTGTTTATTGGGCTTATCACCTAATTCAAAATGCAAAACACCTCCTTTAGAAATAGTATTGAAATCTATAATACTAGAATTAACTATTTTGTTGTTCCATGTTACTTTTTGAATGTATATATTGTTTAAACCTTTTTTTAATGTGGTAATTTCTAAAGGTTTACTATTAGTTTTTATTGTTATTTTATTAAACTGTGGTGCAGTTAAAGCCACCTCTGTACTACCTGGGAATATAGGATACATACCCATTGACGACCAAAGAAACCAAGACGACATGGTACCGGCATCATCATCCATTTCTTTAATAAAACCATCTGGTGTTGCCGTAAAAATCTTTTTTACAATTGGTGTTTTAAATTTTTCATGGGTGCCGTACCAATTGTTAGTTTTCTCGTTTAATAATTTATGAATTAAGGCTTGAGTTTTCCATGGTGAATTGGTGTAATTGTATAAATATGGTACTTGAATATCGGGCTGATTGCCTATATTAAACAACTCGTTATTGAAAAAATAATCCAACTGCTTTTCAAATTCATCTTTTCCTCCCATCATCGTTTGAATGCCTTGAATATCAAACGGCACAAACCACCTGTACTGCCACAGAGTACCTTCGTATAAACCATCGCCATGCATGATATCAGAATTATCATCCATCACTAAGAATTTATCTTTCCAGAGGGTTTTGTATTCAAAAGCTTGATTTTTATATTCCTGTGCGTCTTCGTTCTTCTCAAGTATGTGAGCTATTTGTGAAAGTGCCCATAAATCGAAGCTTGACTCTAATACATTATCAGGAGATTTAAAAGGCAAATGTTTTGCTTCTTCCTTTAATTCGTCATAAACTTCATTTAAATCAAACGGTAGGACGCCTTTTCTGTAAGCATCGAGCAAAATAACCATACTGTGCTCTGTTCTAATTGTAAGGAAAGGCTCTTTTTCTGTTGCCCAATCTGGTTTGCCTTGCTTATACAAGTGTTTTAAAGACAACAACATGTCTTGATATTTTTCTGGGTACAGCAACGAAAATAAAGGTAACTTCGTTCTAAATGTGTCCCAAATAGACCATCCGTGATAATACGGTGTATTTGATTTATATAGCTCTCCATCACTGCCTCTATACCCGCCATTGTCATCATTTATTATAAATGGTGATTGTGTGGCATGGTACAAATGCGTATAAAACAATTGCTTTAAAGAGTCATTTTTAGTTTCAATCTTAACGGTATTTAAAAGACTATTCCAAGCATCAAATGCTTGTGTTTTCACTTTATTGAATTGTAAAGCGTTTGTATTTTTCAAATTATTAATGGCGCTGTTTTCATCAACTACAGATAAAGCGCAGCGCAATAAAATATCTTGATTTTTTTTGGTTGAAAATTCAAGAATCAATTTAGAACCACTTTTAGTTATTTGCGAAGTTTCTTGATTGGAATGGATTGCAAAATAAAATGTATAAGCACCTTTACGGCAAACATTAACGCTGGTAATTTTACCGCTAATAATGCCATTATTAATTTTGTATTCATCAGATATATGTCCTGCATAAGAACTTGCCAAATCTATTGTAAAACCAGACTTTTCTGATTTTGGAAATGTGTATTGATGAAAGGCTACTTGTCTAGTTGCTGAAAGTTGGGTTTTTATACCATTGTGAAGAGTAACTGAGTAATACCCTGCTTGGGCTACTTCATTTTCTTTTGAAAAAGTTACCGAATTTGGAATTGAATCGTTACCCGAAATTACATAAGGCAAAATTCTTAAGTTTCCGCCTACGCCTCTACACCCAACACCCGAAAATCGGGTATTTGAAAAGCCTAGTATTTCATTGGCCGTATAATCATAACCAGAATGTGCCATTGGGCTAGTGTCTGGAGCTGGTTTTACCATACCAAAAGGTACCGCAGCAGCAACATCTGTTTGTCCGTGGTCATTTGCAGTATTAATAAAAGGGTTAATATAACTGGCATTATCCACTTTCTCTAATCCACCAGACTGTTTTTGTTGCTTATTGCAACAAAAAAGTGACAACATTATTACAGGAAAAGATAAATAGAAGAAATTCTTCATAAATAGGCAATTAAAAATAAAGGCAGGAGGCTAAACCACCTGCCTTTCAACTAAACAACTAAACTAACTCAAAAAGACACTTTTGAATTACATTAAACTAGAACTTAGGGTTTTGCTCTAAACTTCCATCTGAAAGTTCTATTTCCTGAGAAGGAATTGGTCTAACAGTATGTTTTTCTGGATCAAACGAACCATGATCTATAAAATGTGGGTTATACATGGCAACACGCTCCTGCAATTTACCAGTACGTTTTAAAACATTCCATCTGTTGGATTCACCTGCTAATTCTAATGCACGCTCGTTTAAAATATCATCAATAGTTAAACTTGTGTAATAATTGGCCACTCCTGTAGCGCGCTCTCTTACTTTATTGATGTGCGGTAAGGCAGCAGTAACATTACTCGCCCCTAAATAGGCCTCGGCAGCAATTAAATGAGTTTCTGCTACACGAAATACAAAAACATCTCTGTACCCGTTACCATCTTGAGCGCGTTCATCAAACTTTGCAAAAATTGGAAAGTTTACATTATTTAAATTATTTGAATACTGGTAAAGTGCTCCTGGAACATCCTCGGCCACATCAAAACCATAATCTGATGGTTGGAACACCCAATAACGATTTAAGCGATCTTCTAACTCTGCTTCGGGTAAAGCTGTTTTTGGATAATATACAACCGTATCACCAACGGTTATATTTTCCACACCGTTTTCAGAAGCGGGCGAATTTACAGTTGCGTACAGGACTCTGTGTAAAGTAACTTCATCCCTTGAGTCATTAGCATCAAATAAACTATAGAAAAAATCGGTTGGCATCCCTGAAAATGAAGGTTCTCCATAGGGTGTTGTTGTACGGGAAATTCCTGCATAATTATGAGGCACGTTCATGAAAATCCCGTTTTTGTTATTACTTCTGTTGTTTACTCCTTCCGCTCCATATTGAATTGAAAACAATATTTCAGGATTATTTTGATTATCAAAATCAAATACCTGTGCATAGGTTTGGCTTCTTATATCATAATTACCTATTGCAGTTTCTGCAAGTTGCGCTGCCGTTTCAAAATCTTGGGTTGTCCCAAAATCTTTATACCCTTTTGTTAAATATACCTCAGCCAATAGGTGTTGTGCTGCACGCTTGGAAAAACGCCCAAATTCGGCTGGAGACGTCTCTAACACAGGTATCGCTTCTTCTAAATCTTTTATAATTTGCTTAAAAGTGTCTTCTTCTGAAGAACGAACGTAATCGTATCTAATTTCTGAAACCTCATCTAAATAAACCACAACTCCGCCGTATTGTTGCACTAAATTAAAATACGCCAAGGCTCTTAGTGCTTTGGCTTGCGCTATTCCTAAATCTCTTTGTCCAATTAATGCAGACTCCCATGAAATTTGATTTTCGTACCTATTTATGGCGATATTTGCGGCACTTATTACCGAATAATTACCATACCATGGCCCAGCTGCATCTCCAGACGCCATGTTGCTGTACTCATTTAAATTATTTATACTGAAAAGTTGACCATTTTGAGTAAATAAATCAGTACCTAAAAAGGCTTCGGCATAATACTTATAAGGCTGTCTTGTTGCCGTATACACCGAATTAACCAATTCTATTGCATTATCTGAAGTATAATAGTTTTCAGCTGTTACTGCTGATTTATTTTCTTCTTCAAGATAACTTTCGCATGCTACCAGACTTATTGACAAGCCCATAGCCATAACTATATATTTTAACTTATTTTGAATTTTCATTTTATTTTTTTTTTTAGAATCTAACATTTATACCAAAAATTGCTGTTTTGACAGAGTAAGCCATTCCGTAGGAATTTTGCAGACCTGTTTCTGGATCTGGCCCTTCGTAATCGGTAAATATGAACGGGTTCTTTATGTTCAAAGATAATTTTAAAGAGCTTAAATGTAATTTATTGGCTAATGTAGATGGGAATGAATACCCTAAACCGATGTTACCTACTTTTACAAAAGACATATCTTCAAAAAACCACTCATTAGCTTGCCCGTTAGAAAGTGCAGCTCCTGGTAATGGGTATTTAGCACCTTGATTGTTTGGTGTCCAATAGTCTAAATCAATCTTATTGAATCTAGCATTGTCAGGATTGTGCGTTGCAAAGTTTTGATAAAACTCAGAATGTCCGAACACACCTTGTCTTGTATAAATCATGACGTTCAAATCCCAGTTTTTGTAGGTAAAGTTGTTTGTCATACCTCCAATCCAATCTGGAGCGTGGTTTCCTATTACAACTCTATCCTGCTCATTAATCAAGTTGTCGTCATTTTGATCCTTAAACTTATACATACCAGGTACAGCATTATAAACAGCAGCCTCTGCTGCCTCATCCATTTGCCAAATGCCTAGTTTTTCATAAGAATACATAGCATCAATAGGTTGCCCTACCTGTAAAACACCATGTCTTCCATAAGGTTGTTTATCTATATCTCCATCTAATGCCAACAACTCATTTTCGTTTCGGGCATAGTTTATACTTGTTTGCCATCTAAAATCACCCGTATCTACATTCACGGTTGTTAAGGATAATTCTATCCCTTTATTTCTAACCGATCCAAAATTCCCTACAGTACCAGAAAACGAGGTAAGCCCCATAAGGTTTCTATTTAAAATAGCATCCACAGTTTTCTTATTATAATATTCTGCTTCTGCTCTAACTCTACCCTTTAAAAAACTGGCATTAACACCTACGTTAAATTCTTTTGAACGTTCCCAAGTCAACTCGTCGTTAATTAAGTTACCTAAAGTATTACCTAAGGCATAGGTACCTCCAAATTGATAATCTAATTGGCGAAGCGTGGCTTGAGAGGCGTATGCTCCAACAGAGTTGTAGTTGCCAGACTCACCATAACTTACTCTAAACTTTAAATTAGAAATCCAATTAATATCTTTCATAAAGTTTTCTTCTGAAACTTTCCAAGCTAATGCCGCTGATGGGAAAAACGCCCATTTATGACCTTCGGCTAATTTGGATGCCCCATCATACCTTCCTGTAAAGGTTAACAGGTATTTATCAAAAAGGCTGTAATTAACTCTTGCCGCAAAGGAAGAAACGGTTTCTTTTCTAAAACTAGTTCCATAACTTCTTACATCGGAACCGGCCTGCGTATTATAAAATCCAAACAAATCTGAGCTTAAATTTCTGGTTTGTATACCAGAACCTTCAACGTCTTCATAACTTATTGCTGCAATCAAAGTGGCGTTTAGGTTATGATTTTCATTAAAATTAAAGTTAAAATCGGCAGTATTATCCCAGTTGTAACTCCTCGTGAAGCCTGAATTGTAAATAGACCTAGTCCTAGCTTGGTCATTTCTAGCTGCTTTGGTCAGCAAACCTCTGTACTCGCCACCACGAGCAGCTCCAAAAGAAGGCGCAAAATTGGTTTTAAGTTTTAACCATTTTACGGGTTCATACTCTAGGAAAGCATTTGCAATAAAACTGGTATTCCTTTGGTTAGTAGTCCATGAACCATTTACCTCATAAAGTGGGTTTATGAACCTTACATCTTGTGCATCTGGCAACAATTTTATAGTCCCGTCTTCATTATAAGGTTCTACAGTAGGGGCTAACCTCATAGAACTTCTAAAAAGTTCTAATGAACCTCCTTCTCTCTCGGTAGTAGTAAAATATCCTTTTACTCCAAGCGTCACATTATTTTTAAACTTTTTTGTTAAAGATACCGATACATTGGAACGCTCGAAATCTTCAATTCCCATTATTCCTTTATCACTCGTATAACCTAAAGTGGCATTGTAAACTAATCCATCTGCCCCACCAGAAACACCTAGCGTGTGTGAGGTTTGCAATTGCATATCATGACGAAGTAATTTTCTCCAATTGGTGTAATTTCTGTTTGCTACATTAGCACGTTCGCTATCACCAATAAATTCGTTGTCTGTATCAATTGTTAAATTATTGAAGTCTTCAACAGTAGCAGTACCATCGGCCCATTCTCCAACCCATTGCTCTCCTCTTAGAACATCACTTACAAAAGCAACATACTCATCTCCATTAAACATGTCTGGCTCGTTTACCACATTATTTACACCAAAAGTGGCATCATATGTTACTTGGGTTTTACCTTCAATACCAGATTTTGTAGTAACAATTACCACCCCATTGGCACCACGCGAACCATAAATAGCCGTTGCCGAAGCATCTTTTAAAACATCTATTTTTTCAATATCTGCTGGATTAAGAAAGCTAAGATCACCAACAAAGATGCCATCAACTACATATAATGGCCTTGACAAATCCAACCCCAAATCATCACTCACACCATCGTTTCCTACGTTAGCATTTCTAATTACGGTATTTCCACGAATTTTAATAGACAATGGCGACCCTGGTTTTGAGTTTACACGCCTAACATCCACACCTGCTAACTGTCCTTGAACAGCTTCAGCTACATCTGTTTTTCTAGCTTCGGTAATAGCTTCAGAATCCAAAGAAACTACGGCTCCAGTGGCATCACTTTTCTTAACAGAACCGTAACCAACAACCACAACCTCATCTAAACTTTGAGTATCTTCACTCAACTTAATACTATAAGAGCTAGACCCATCTAAATTCACTTCTTTAGTTGTAAAACCAACGTACGATACAGTAATCACACCATTAATATTTGACACTTTTAGAGTGAAGTTACCATCAAAATCAGTTACTGCTCCGTTGCTTGTGCCTTTTTCAAGCACATTAGCTCCAGGTAATGGCATGCCTTGGTTATCTAGAACCACTCCCGAAATTTGATTTGATTGCGCCCGTGAGGTCAAAGAAAAACCAAAGAGCAAAACCAATAATAGTAATTTTGTTTGTTTCATTATTTTGAAAGTTTAGTTAATAAAAATTTTGTTAAAACTACATTTTTAATATTCTAGTCTCCTAGAAAAT
The DNA here is from genome assembly GCF_012037625.1 of Tamlana crocina. Lineage (NCBI taxonomy): Bacteria > Pseudomonadati > Bacteroidota > Flavobacteriia > Flavobacteriales > Flavobacteriaceae > Tamlana > Tamlana crocina. The sequence continues at coordinate 3,359 of NZ_JAAVJS010000003.1, read as the reverse complement.
CAATTCAAAAGCATGTAATTTTCACTACACAATACTTAAATTATATAACAGTAAGCAAAGACAATTACCTTCTGCGTTTTTTTTAAACCTCTCTTCCTTAATTCTTTTTTTTATCACCTAATTTTACATACAATTGAATAGATTTTACATGCTTAACTTCCATTTTACAGGTTAACTTTGGATTTACCACTAAAGCAAAAAAAATGGACACTCAAGAAAACTACAAAAACCCATTAAAAGATATTGATGATTGGGAAGAAAATCTTAAGGAAAGATACCCCGCCCCTGACACTCTTAAAAAAGAAAAAGAAGCCTTTAGGAATTATGTTGATTCTGAACGCGCTGAAACTGTTCGGGAATTTTACAGATTAAATCACATCAACCAAACCTATGATTTCGTTTGTAAAAAGGAAGAGGAGTTCTTAAAGTTTAACAAAAAGGAGATGTCGCTTTGGGGAGCTATAGATTTTTTAAATACGCTAGTAGATGATAGCGACCCAGATATTGACTTGGACCAATTACAACACCTATTACAAACCTCTGAAGCAATACGTGCCGATGGCCACCCAGATTGGTTTGTACTTACTGGTTTTTTACATGATGTTGGTAAGGTACTGTGCTTATTTGGCGAACCACAATGGGCCGTAGTTGGAGACACATTCCCTGTTGGATGTAAGTTTTCAGATAAAATAGTACATCCTGAGTTTTTTACTGATAACCCAGACAATTCAAATCCAAAATATAACACAAAATATGGGGTCTATAGCCCAAACTGTGGGTTAAACCATGTTAAAATGAGTTGGGGACACGACGAATATCTATACCAAATAATGAAAGACTACCTTCCAGAACCCGCACTGTACATAATAAGATATCACTCATTTTACGCCCAGCATCGTGAAGAAGCCTATTCTCATTTAATGAACAGTAAGGACATTGAAATGTTTGAATGGGTTAAAAAATTTAACCCTTACGATCTGTATACAAAAGCTCCTGTTAAACCAGATGTTAAAGCGTTGAAACCTTATTATGAAGACTTGGTAAACAAATACCTGCCAGAGACACTAAAGTTTTAAAAACAACTCTTTTAAACAACTTTTTTTAACATGCTATATACGTACTTAGGCTTTTTTGGCTTTACTTTATTTGTTATTTTTTATACTTCCTACAAACTAAGAAAAGACAAATTTACAACTTCCCAAGGATACTTTTTAGCTGGAAAAAGCTTAACCGGACCTATCATTGCTGGTTCTATGATATTGACCAATATCTCTACCGAGCACTTAATAGGAATGAACGGAAGCTCATATAGAAATGGCATCATTATCATTGCTTGGGAAGTTACCTCGGCGATTGCCCTAGTTATAGCCGCAATATATTTTATCCCTAAGTTTATAAAAATGGGATTAACAACTATTCCTGAGTTTTTAGAAAGACGATTTGATAGTTCGATTAGGTCTATTGTGGCATTTTTATTAATGTCATCCTTCGTCATAACACTATTACCCATAGTGCTTTACTCTGGAGCCATAAACATTGAAAGTGTTTTTGATTTTTCTGAAATGTTCAACCTTTCTAAAAACGAATCCTTAATTTACACTATATTGGCAATTGGAATCATTGGCTCTCTATATGCCATTTTTGGTGGGTTGAAAGCCGTGGCTTATTCAGATTCTTTAAACGGTATTGGGCTTATGTTAGGAGGCTTATTGATTCCTGCAATAGCATTGTACCAGATAGGTCAGGGAAATATTTTGGACGGTTTGAGCTCTGTCTATAACTTTGCTCCAGATAAGTTTGATATTATAGGCAAACCAGATTCAGTACTTCCTTTTTCAGTATTATTTACTGGTTTAATGATTAATCAATTATATTTCTGGGGAATGAACCAAGCCATTATTCAACGCGCTTTCGGTGCCAAAAACTTAATTGAAGCTCAAAAAGGTCTTATTTACACAGGTGTTTTAAAACTTTTTATCCCAGCAATAATTGTGCTTCCTGGGTTAATTGCCTATTATTACTTTCAAGACGATTACTACAACACGCCAGACTTAATTTACCCCATGCTTGTAAAAAAGGTACTCCCTTCATACCTATACGGTTTTTTTGCTGCAGTAATACTTGGTGCCGTTCTAAGCACTTTTAACAGCGTTTTAAACTCTGCCAGCACTATATTTTGTCTAGACATTTACAAAAAATTAATCAATAAAAATGCTACAGACTCAAAACTTGTAAAATATGGTAAAATATCGTCGGTGGTATTGGCCATTATAGCTATTTCTGTAGCCCCTTTAGTGGCTTACGCTCCAGATGGTCTATACCAATTATTGCAGCAACTTAACGGGATATTTTTTATACCTATTTCTTCAATAATTATTGCGGGTATATTCTTTAAACAGATAAACACCAATGGCGCCAAAGCTGGATTGTTTTTTGGCTTTATATTCTATATTCTTACCACCTTTATTTTAAATATAGATATTCATTTTGTCCATTTATGGGGGATTGAGTTTGTCTTAAACTTTTTAATCATGTTTTTTGTTTCCCATTATTCAGTTGGCCTGCAAGAACATTCTTTTTCTAAAGAGAATATTTCTAACGAAAAACAATGGGCTAACGTCAAGATATATGGGGCAATGCTTATACTAATTACAATATCATTTTACTTTTTTCTATCTTAACAACCATTTGTCTCTCATAATAAGCTTAAATACACGTTGCAAATGTATTCCCTATTATTAATAAGGCTAACTTAATTATTTTTCATGCTTTATTCCTGCATTAATCTATAAAGTTTTACAAGTTCATCGTGAGCTTAATAGATTCTATTTTTAACCTGGTCTAAATATCTGTTGAGTAGCCGTGATTCTTGTTTATTCTCTCTTGCTCTTCCTTTGTTAGAATTCCATTCGGAAAGTATTACTTTTCGTTGCAGACTAATATTTGCACGTTTACCATTTACAGCAACTCTTCCAAAAACTGAAACTTGATTGTTTTTTATGCGTGTAGCATTAACCCAAAATGACAGGGTAAAGGTGGTTTGTGATTGCATAGTTGTCGTCTTTTTGTTAAACATTTATTCAAGACGAAATCCAAACTAACTACTTCTATTACAGTATTTTTAAACACCTATTCGGTTAACACTTTTTTACTTTGCAAACTGTTAACCGAATTGTTAACCGAATTAAACTATATTAATTCAATTCTTACAATAGCCCAAAAACCATAAAACGGATCAGTCCTAAAAGTTGGGGAGTTAAATAGTTTTATCTTTGGGGAAAATTAAATTTGTGGAAATTTCTAAAGAATTACTATCCTTATTGCTACCTGATTTTTTGGTAGACCATTTTAGTTTTATA
>NZ_JAAVJS010000296.1:0-425 GCF_012037625.1 Tamlana crocina | reverse complement strand
ACAGCCGACTTTCTTGAAGCTTCACTGGTATTATTAAAACCAATAAGGAAGAAGGAACTAATACTGGTAAGCTCCCAGAATATGAACATAGAGAGCAAATTATCACTCAACACAAGACCCAGCATTGCACCCATAAACATCCCTAGATATCCGTAGAACCTGTCAAGGTAATCGTGCTCCTTAAGATATTCTGCGGTATATGCAAAGACCAGGAAACCAATTCCCGTGATCAACAAAGAAAAAAGCAATGAAAGGCCATCAAGGGCGAAGTTTAAATCAAGCCCAAGAGTAGGTACCCATGAAATTTCCTGCCTTATCACCTCTCCTCCTGCAACCTGTGGAAGAAAGGAAAGAAAGTAAACAAATAGAGCTAAAGGAACCAGAGCAGATAGTACCGCAAGTTTTCCCTTTAAAAATTTCCCGGC
>NZ_JAAVJS010000295.1:0-425 GCF_012037625.1 Tamlana crocina | reverse complement strand
ACCTCACCCCCGGAGAAAATGAAAAAGCCATGTTTGGAAGCTGGAGTGATGACAAGAAGTCGATGATATATCTTTCTAATGTAAGAGATCCTCAGTTCTTCGATGTTTACAAAATGGACATTGGGAAATGGGAGCCTCAAATGATCTACCGTAATGACAAAGGTTTCCAATTAGAAGGAATTTCACATGATGAAAACCTGCTTATGCTTTCTCAACCTATTACTACGAGTGAAAATAAGCTCTTTTTGTATAACAGGGCGCAGGATAAAATGACTGAAATCTCTAAAGAAAAAGGAAGTTACTCTGCTTCCGGATTTAGTGAAGATGATAGATTCCTGTACTACATTACAGATGTGGGTAAAGAATATGCGTACCTGGTAGAGTACAACCTGGAATCAGGCGAAACGAAAACCGTTTATGAAACC
>NZ_JAAVJS010000294.1:0-426 GCF_012037625.1 Tamlana crocina | reverse complement strand
AGTTCTTAGGAAGCATCTTCTCCCCAAACAGCAGGATTCCAAGGAAAGTGGAAATCATTACAATGGCCACATTGTTTAATGGAAAGATTGTTGAACTCTCCATTCCCTCCGTCCTCAAGGCAAGCACCAGGAAGTAAATTGACCCAAAATTGGGAATTCCCAAAGCAATCCCTCCAAGTACATTTTTGAAGCTCAGCTTCAGTTTTCCCATAAAAGCCTGAATGATCAAAATACTCACTCCTACACAGCCTGCAATGGCGAAGATAGTCGAAGAGAACAGTGCGACATCGGCCTCCACCACATCAGCGGTCTCCAGAAATTTTATGGTAGTGTCTATAACTCCGCTTCCGAAGAAGACCAGTAAGGGAAAGATAAGATTACGTTTTTGGATCTTTATTCCTTCCTTCTTTTTTATTGAAGTAAGAT
>NZ_JAAVJS010000293.1:0-426 GCF_012037625.1 Tamlana crocina | reverse complement strand
AGGAATTCCGGAATTATGACGGAAAATTTTGGGAGAAAAAGATTTTTGCACCCTCCAGCCTCATCTATTATCTGGGAGTTTCAGAAAAAATTCCTGAGCTGGAACACCATACATTGTTCTTTGATGAAGATCTGTTCGATCATTCCGTAGAAATTTATAAGGAACCTCAATGGCCTAAAAAACCACTGTTCTACGTTTGCTGCCCTTCCAGGACAGACGCTTCTGTAGCGCCTGCAGGTCATGAAAATCTTTTTCTATTAATGCCCCTGGCACCGGGATTAAAAGATGAAGAAGCCACCCGGGAGAAGTTTTTCAAGATCATGATCAAGCGTTTGGAAAAACAAATTGAAAGAAGTATTTCTCACACGATCGACTATAAAAAGAGCTATTGTGTGTCTGACTTTATTTCAGATTATAACTCCTATA
>NZ_JAAVJS010000292.1:0-426 GCF_012037625.1 Tamlana crocina | reverse complement strand
CAAATTACAATGGATTTGCAACAGCTTCGGGCGTTACTGTCGTACCTGTAAAATCCAAGATCGAAGATAGTTTTGCACTGCCTTCAATTTCAGAATTTGAGAAGTTGATCACCCCTAATACTAAAGCTATTCTCATCTGCAACCCGGGCAACCCGACAGGATACTTATATTCCAAGGAAGAGATCGATCAACTCGCAGCCATAGTAAAGAAACATGACCTCTTCCTTGTGGCAGACGAGGTTTACAGGGAATTTGCATACGATGGAGCCAAACATTTTTCCATCATGTCTGTCCCCGGACTGGAACAAAATGCGATCATGATCGATTCTGTTTCCAAACGTTACAGCATGTGCGGGGCAAGGATTGGATGTGTGGTCTCAAAAAATAAGGAATTCATGGCCACTGCCATGAAGTTTGCCCAGGCGA
>NZ_JAAVJS010000291.1:0-426 GCF_012037625.1 Tamlana crocina | reverse complement strand
GATGGCACTAAGATCGAAGCCAACGCCAATCGTTATACCTTTGTATGGGGCAAGTCCATAAAAACAAGTAAAGAGCGCATTAAAAAAACAGCTGAAAGAACTTTGGTCTTATGTAGAAAAAGTCTATAAAGACGAGCAGCATATCCCAAACACACCAGATTTTGAAGCGATTGGTGCAGATAAAATTGAAGCGACCATCAATCAAATCAATGATGCACTACAAGGAAAAGAGATCGATAAAAAAGTAAAGCAAAAGCTTAATTATGCCAAGAAAAACTGGCCAACGAATATGGCCAAATACCAAAAGCAGGAGGCCATTTTAAAAGAAAGGAACAGTTATAGCAAGACAGATCCCGATGCCACTTTTATGAGAATGAAGGACGACCATATGCAGAACGGACACCTATTATTGCCCCATGGGACAGG
>NZ_JAAVJS010000290.1:0-427 GCF_012037625.1 Tamlana crocina | reverse complement strand
TATTTCCAGTTTTTTAATTAACTTTTCAAATCCGGGAAAATATGATCACGGATTAGGTACAGCCTTTAGCGAAAGCGGACTTAGCCGGGATGAAGTTCAGCTTATTGGAATACCCGAAAAAGGGATTATAAAAGCAGATGGTCTTATTGAGCAGGTTGAGAAAATTCTGGATCTTATGGACACAGATTACCTCGACCTCCTTATCCTGGATTTCGCGGGACCACATGAAGAGATCATCGCTGCCGTTGAACAGCTTAGAGCACAGGAAAAGGTGGTGGAAATAGGTGTACTCGAAGAAAAGCCCGGTGAAAAAAAGGAATTTTTAGAGGAGTTCCCGGCGAGTGCAACACTTTCAGCTTTCAGGTTTACACCGGCTGCGGTGAAAAGTCTTACTTTAGCTGAAGCAGCTTCAGAAGAGACAACTCAA
>NZ_JAAVJS010000289.1:0-428 GCF_012037625.1 Tamlana crocina | reverse complement strand
CAGGAGGTTTTCCTTTGGAACTTTTACATTATTGAAAACGAGTTCTCCTGTAGCACTGGCACGTAGAGACCATTTGTTGTGAGTTTCGGGAGTAGAGAAGCCTTCCATGCCGCGTTCGACGATAAGACCGTGAATTCTACCCTCTTCATTTTTTGCCCACACCACTGCAATATCTGCAAAAGGAGAATTAGAGATCCACAATTTTGCACCATTGAGCAGGTAATGATCTCCTTTGTCTTTAAAATTGGAAGTCATTCCTCCGGGATTGGATCCATGATCGGGTTCGGTAAGGCCAAAACATCCTATCATCTCTCCGGAAGCCAGCTTTGGAAGGTATTTTTTCTTCTGTTCCTCAGTTCCGTATTTGAAGATGGGGTACATCACCAACGAAGATTGGACAGATGCCGTGGAACGAATTCCGCTGTCGC
>NZ_JAAVJS010000288.1:0-428 GCF_012037625.1 Tamlana crocina | reverse complement strand
CAACTGTAAATGAAGAAGACGAGGAAATATTACCTAATGTCCATCGAGTGGCTTCATTGCTAAAAAGATGGCTGCTTGGAACGCATCAAAGTTATTTGAATAAAAATAAGTTGGGTTATTACTTAGATGAATATGTGTTCAGGTACAACAGGAGAACATCAAATAGCAGAGGCTTATTATTTATGCGGTTACTTGAGCAGGCTGTTATTGCAGAGCCTGTGACATATGATAAAATTATTAACGAAAATCACGGGTGTTGACTGGATACCCCATTTTTTATAATTTCTTCTCTACTCATTTTTTATGATGTTTAAATAAGATTTTATTTGTTTCAGAAGTTTTCCCTTCTAAAAATTTATGAGCACAAATTTACACCCGAAGAAGAGGTTACACAGTTACTTTTGTTACATAAGCTTTTGATTTCAGGA
>NZ_JAAVJS010000287.1:0-428 GCF_012037625.1 Tamlana crocina | reverse complement strand
GCGGAGCTACGTAAGCCTTGTGCAGGTTGCTAAAAGCTACCCATTTGTTGTCAGGGCTCGGCACCAGGCGGCCACCGTATTTAGATTCCATGTGCGTACGCTCATCTTTTCCGTTGAGATCCACACTCTTCAGGCTCTTGGTAAGGCTTCCGAATAAATATCCTCCCGTCTGGAACAGAATGCGGTCATTTTTAGCATTGAACATGGCAAATTCACCATTGTCGCTGATCTTTCTCAAGTTCTCTCCGGAAGTGTTCATCAAATAGATCCCCGGATTCTTGGTAAAGGTTCTTCCAAGATCAGAATTTCCGCCTTCTTTGTTGAAGACGATCATGCGGCCGTCGCCTGAAAAAGAAGGGTTCCTGAAAATGCCTTTTTCGGCAGTTAATTTTTTGGAGTTCTTTCCGTTAAGGGCAACTGTTCTTACA
>NZ_JAAVJS010000029.1:0-26912 GCF_012037625.1 Tamlana crocina | reverse complement strand
GATGCCCATTAGGAACTGGGGCATTATTTTAAACCAGTTTTTGACTATATTTGAAAAAAGGGTCCGGCTTTAATCAAGCCAAACCCTCGATTTATAACTTACACACTTCTCGGGATAGTGTCTTTTATTATGCCATTGGAGTGATTCAGGTGAGGGAAACCAATTAGCCTTTTGAGGCAGTCTTATTTGTTTTCCATTAAATTGGGATAGGGAAAACATGGTTTTATTTTCTGTTACAGTAGGTGAAATCCTTACTATGTAATCTTGGTTTATTGTAATCAAACCCCTGTCGAAGGCTCTGTGGAGGTTCGGCGATAGTGAAATTCCATTAGGGATAGTGTCATCGTTTGAAATACTGAAAGGAATAATATGGCAAGCATCAATCATTTGAGTTCCTAAAGTAGATTGAATTTTCATCCCAGAAATACAGCAGCTGTAATCATATATTTTTGGTATCGTTTTTTTGAATAATCCGCCTCTAATAAATAGTTCTTCCTCATATTCGTCATCTCCCAATGCACCTCTTAGTTCTTTTAAATGGTTCTGATATTCCGTTTTGTCTTCATGTAGAATTTGGTTTTCAATTTTTAATGTTTCAGCGTAAATTCCAGCTTCGATATCGGTATAATCAAGCCTTGTGTGCTTGAAGTATTTTTGGATAATTATCTGTTCCAAAATATTTCGAGATTCAGTTTCAGATAACAATTGAAGTAGTTCTTTGTCTATTTCAGCGAAAGAAATCGATTCCTTTAAACTTTTGAAGCTTTTTATGCTTTTTGATTTTGTTACTGCGACAGTAATTCCTGATTTTATAGCTAGGCGCCAAAACGGTTCGCTTCGCATATGAAAAAAAGGAAGCGCAAAATTCGATACATGAACTGTATTTACAGCAAGATTCCAAATATTTTTGAACTCTAAAACAAGTTCAGGTGTTATAAAAATTCGGTTGAAAAGAATGTCTTTCTTTTTGATGAGCTGAATTATTGCTAACAATAAAACAGGTTTATGAGGAGCTCTTCCCAAGCCTTTGTTGTAACCTCTGTTAAGGGTTTCAAAAAAGTGAATGTATTTGTTTAATGATTCATTCATTGGGAACTTATGGAGCTAGTTTAGACGATTTTGATTACCCTTCATTTTTTTTTTTTTATATTCAGATGTTATAAGTCAGACTAAACAGCTAATTCATTCCCCGAAGGATCTAAAAAATGAAACCGTCTGCCACCTGGAAACGAGAAAATATCTTTTCAAATCGTTCCGTTGGAAGAAATAATCCTGCTTTTTATAGCGTCAAGATTTTTATGGTCGGTTTTCTCTAAGCCGCCTTCAAGACCACTGTTTGAAAAAGCAATGTAAGTGGGGCCGTAATCGGTAAATGCCCAGCCAAATGCTTCAGAATAAAATTGTTTGGTTTGCTCTAAATTATAGGCTTTGAGTTCAATGTAATTGATGTGGCTATTTTTAGGCATAAAACGTATAACAAATAGTTCTTAAAAACACAATCAATCCAACCGTTCGGTGAGTTTTTTAAATACCTTTTTTGGGTTTTTATTTTCATAAAGCACATCGTAAACGGCATCGATAATAGGAGTTTGTGCCTTTTTCTTATTTTTTTGGTTAAGTTGGTAGGCGCTTTTGGTAGCGTAATAGCCTTCGGCCACCATGCTCATTTCCATTTGTGCCGATTTAACGGTGTAACCTTTTCCAATCATATTACCGAACATGCGGTTCCGCGAAAAAACCGAATAGCCCGTAACCAACAAATCGCCCAGATAAGCCGAGTTGTTAATGTTGCGTTTCATTTTATGTACTTTTTTAATGAAACGTTTCATCTCGCGAATGGAGTTGCTCATCAACACACTCTGGAAATTGTCGCCATAACCCAATCCGTGGGCAATCCCGGCGGCAATGGCGTAAATGTTTTTCAGCATAACGGCGTATTCAATGCCGATAATATCGTCGCTGGTTTTGGTGTTGATGTAATCACTGTTTAAACTCTTGGCAATGGCCTTGGCTTTGTCTTCGTCCGAACACGAAATGGTGAGGTACGATAAACGCTCCAACGCTACCTCTTCGGCATGGCAAGGGCCGGCAATAACGGCAATATTATCGTAAGGCACATTATAGGCTTCATGAAAATGTTCGCCTACCAACAAGCCGGTTTCGGGCATAATACCTTTTACGGCAGAGACAATAATTTTATTGGAAATATCTACATTCAGTTTTTCCAGTTCGCTATGGATAAACGCCGAAGGAATTACAAAAATTAAAATATCGGCATATTCGGCCATTTCGTTGATATCGTTACTCAGTTTCAGCTGTTCCAAATGAAACTCCACCGAACTTAAATAATTGGGGTTGTGCTGTTCTCTCAACAAATGTTCCTTGGTGTAAACACTTCGCATGTACCAACCAATTTCATCTAAATTTTCGCAAAGCATTTTTACAATGGCCGTAGCCCAGCTGCCTGCCCCAAAAACCGCATATTTTAAAGGTTTATCCATAAAAAATAAAATCTTTTCTCTTCAAAAATACGCAAAATATCACGCTTTTTTAAGATTGCAAAACAATAGCCAAGGGTTTTTTGGCACGCGTTTTGAAACCCATTAACAGAATCCCTAAAAATGTTTGATTATGAAGACCATAAAAATACTTTTCAGCGTTGCCTTATTTGCTACATTATTTACGTCCTGCTATAGTGAAGTTATAGTAGAAGAACGGGTAATAGTAGATGATTTTGAAGAACCCGGAATTTCAATAAACCAATTATTGGGCGCTTACGAATTGTGGTATGTTGATATTAACGCTACCAAAGGTTACGGTACAACGCCATTTCTGCAAAAGGCTTTTACCATTTCGTTTAGAAACGGTATCGTTTATGCAAATAACAATATTGTAGGTTTGGGCGATAGTGGCAACGGTTTTGGTATTGATGTGGGCGAGTATGATGCTTACGAAATGATTTTGGATGTAAATCACGATATTGATGGATTTGAAACTTTTGATGTGTACGAAATAGATAATAATACCATTGAACTTTACAACCCCAATAACGATACTTCGTATTTTTTAGATGGTTACCAGCGCAATAATTTCGATTACGATTTTGTGTTTTATGATAATATACATTATTTCCTTCAGGAATATGAAGCTTGGGAAAAGATCTTTACCAGTAACTACGGAGCGTTAAATGAATTTGATAATGAAAACTACTTGCAGTTTTTGGCCGGAGGCACCGACATCGAGTTTAGAAGCTCGCAAGATGAACCAGGAACTGCTGTGAGTAACCTAATATGGGATTACACGGGTGTTTATGGTGTTGGTGATGTAGCAGGCGATTTCTATCTGAAAACTTTAACATTAGATTATGATTCTTGGGGCAATGAACATTTTGAATTGAGCGTTATTAATGACGGAAAGATTGAGTTGTTCCACCCGGCATCTGAAACGGTATATGAATTTGAAGGCAGGGGGTATATTCAATACCTAAAAACATCAGAAAAGAAGGAGACGCGTTCTGCTCCAAAGAATGAAATGCGTAAGCATAGAAAAGATAAAGTGGACAACCCTAGAGAAAGTAAAAGAGGTTAATAATAAAAATTTTTGGTTGGTTATTTAGTTTAGAAACCGTTTAAAACACTTTGTTTTAGGCGGTTTCTTTTTCTTTTTAACCTTTCGGTTTCAGTATCGCTTTTTAAGGTGATTTAAAGTTGGGGCTAGCTTGGTTTTAATTTAATGTGACTATTTTTTGTTTCGAAAAAGTACCAAACCTTAAAACAAATTTTGGGATTATTTACGTTCATTAAAAATGCAGGCGCAAAAGTATTTGGCATAGGAAAGACCAATGCTGAAGCTGCAGTAAAAGAATTAAAATTAGAAGAAGCCGCTGCCCAAACCCTAGAAGAAACCATCATTAAAAGTAGAACATCTCAATATCGTTATCGACGACAACAAGGCTACGGTTACAGGAGCTGCTTACGATCAAGCTACAAAAGAAAAAGTGGTGTTGGTAATTGGAAACTCAAACGGTATTGGCACTGTTGATGACCAAATGACTGTTGAAAACGTAGAGCCTGAAGCGCAGTTTCATACCGTGGTAAGCGGAGATACCCTAGGAAAAATAGAGCAAAGAAATTTTATGGAAACGCCATGAAATATCCCGTTATTTTTGAAGCAAATAAACCAATGCTTAAAGATTTAGATAAAATTTATCACGGTCAAGTATTGCGAATCCCGGCACTTGACTAGCAAGAACTTAGTTAATAGCGACTAGACATGTTAGTTTTGGCCAGCTCTTTTATGGCCTGGCTTTTTTATCTGTAAAAATTCATTTCGTCTAAGTATTTCCAAACGTGTTGTGGCAACATGGGTTCAACGTTTTTACCAGCTTTTATACTTTTACGGATAAAGGTTGAAGACAGTTCCATAATTGGGGCGTTGATAAAATGGATTTTTTTATGCCCGTGGAATTGGTTTTCTATTCTATTGTCCGAAATTCTCGGATACACATAAAGGTCGTGATTTTTTAGTATAACCTCATAGTTTTTCCATTTATGGAAACTTTTTAGGTTGTCTTCACCCATAATCAATGCAAATTCATGCTGCGGAAACTTTTCGTGCAAATGCGCTAAAGTGTTTACCGTGTAGTTGGGCTGAGGTAAATTAAATTCAATATCGCTGGGTTTTAGGCTGTCGTAATCTTGTGTGGCCAAGTAAACCATTTCCAGACGTTGGTAATTATCTAAAAGAGTGCTTTTCTTTTTAAACGGACTGTGTGGAGTAACCACAAACCAAACTTGATCTAAATCGCTGTGTTCGGCCATGTGGTTGGCAATAACCAAGTGCCCGATATGAATGGGGTTGAATGAACCAAAAAACAAACCAATTTTCAAAACGGGGTGGGTTTTAAGAATTTATAAAATCACTGACTTTTTCGTGGGCTTCTTCTAGAGCGTGGTCCAAATTGTCATTAATAATTATGGTATCGAAAAGGGGGGCGGTGGCCAGCTCGGCAGAGGCCTTGGCTACACGCATATTTATTTTGTCCTCGCTTTCGGTTTTGCGCTTTTTCAACCTTATTTTCAATTCATCCACACTTGGTGGCTTCACGAAAATAGCCAAGGTTTCCTTTGGGAATTTACGTTTTATACGCAGACCACCAGAAACATCAATATCAAAAATAACGTTTTTGCCCAGTGCCCAGATACGCTCCACTTCGGTTTTTAAAGTACCGTAAAAATTATCGCGATACACTTCTTCCCATTCCAAAAATTCATCGTTTTTAATTTTGCTTTTGAATTCTTTGGCCGATAGAAAATAGTAATCTTTACCATGTTCTTCCGTGCCCCGTTTTTCTCTTGAAGTAGCTGAAATGGAAAACTCCAGATTCAAATCTTTCAAGCCCAGCAAGTGCCTAACTATAGTGGTTTTTCCAGAGCCTGAAGGAGCTGAAAATACAATGAGTTTACCTTGTTTTTTATCTTGTCCTGTTGCCAATTTTGTTTTTTTAAAGTACGTTGAGTAACTGTTCCTTTATCTTTTCAAGCTCATCTTTCATTTGTACCACCAATTGTTGCATGGGGGCATAATTGCTTTTTGAACCGATGGTGTTGATTTCGCGGCCCATTTCCTGACTAATGAAACCGAGTTTTTTCCCGTTGGAATCTTTGGAGTTTATCGACTCGGTAAAATAATTAAGGTGGTTTTTTAAGCGCACTTTTTCTTCGGTTATATCGAATTTTTCAATGTAATAAACCAATTCCTGTTCAAATCGGTTTTCGTCGTATTTTTCTTTTAGTTCTTCAACGCCTTTTAGCAATCGTTCACGAACACCTTTTACGCGCTCAGGATCCATGGCGATAACCTGCTCAAGAATGGAGTCGATAGCAATAACTCGTTCATTGAAATCCTGTTCCAGCACTTTGCCTTCGTTTAATCGGTGGTTAATCAAATCTTCAGTGGCATTGTCAACGGCTGTTTCAATAGCCTGCCATTCGTTTTCGTCAATTTCTTCGCGAACGGTATTCAATGCATCGGGGAATCTGATAGCCATTTTTAAAAGATCTAGTTCGTTTGCATCCACAACTTCTTTTAATTGAGCCATATATTGTTTAACGGCAGGTGTGTTGATTTGCGACGAAGTATCTTCTGCAGTGGCTTCAACATATATTGAAAAATCGATTTTGCCACGCACCAACTTGTTGGCGAGTTTTTTCCGAATGGTCAATTCTTTTTCTCTGTAAACGGAAGGCATTCGCGCATTCAAGTCTAAATTTTTGCTGTTAAGCGATTTTAACTCAATGGTTATTTTTTTTGTGGGGAGTTGCAATACAGATTTTCCATAACCTGTCATCGAATAGATCATAATCGCATTTTTAAAGATGCACAAAGGTAATAAAACTAAAGAATTGAAGGATTCCAAACGCTTTTAAATGCTTAAAGTTTTAAATGTAATTTAGTTTATATAACCTTTAAGGCTATTTACATGGGTGGGTAAAAACTTAGCAACTTTTTTTATTGGGACTTAAATGAAAGTTATTGAATATGTATTTAGTTCTATGCTTTGAAACTTTTAATGTATTCACTTGGTGTTTGACCAAATTGCCTTTTAAAACATGTTCTAAAATATTTGATATCAGAAAAACCAACCATAAAAACAACTTCTGTAATGGAATATTGCCCTGAAACAATAAGTGTTGCGGCACGTTTTATTCGAATAGTCCTAATAAATTCTGAGGTTGATTGGCCTGTAATGGACTTTATTTTTTTATGAAGTGCAGATCGACTCATGCTCATATCTATTGAGAATTTCTCAACTGTGTAATCTGAATTGTCTATATTTTTGTCAATAAACTGGTAGGATTTTTTTAAAAAGTTTTTGTCCAATTTATTGGACAATTCTTTCCAGCTGGAAGGTGTGGATTTTGTTTTGAATTTTTCTGCCCATTGCTGTTTCGTTCTTAAAATGTTGTTTACCCTAAGCCTTAGGATTTCCATATTAAAGGGTTTTAAAATAAATTCATCTGCGCCGGCCTCTAGGCCTTCTTTCTCATTTTCCAATCCTAATCTAGCCGTAAGAATTATTACAGGAATATGGCTTGTACTGATGTCGTTTTTAATGATTTTACACATTTCTGCACCATTCATAACAGGCATCATTAAATCTGATATTATGATATCTGGACTCATTTTTAAAGCAAGGTTTAGCCCTTCTTGCCCATTTTTAGCTTTTATTACCTTGTAGTGTTTTTCAAAGTAATTTGATAAATAGTTTCTCAGGTCGATGTTGTCTTCAACCACAAGTAATGTTGGCGTTTCTTTAGGGTGTTCAATCTTTTTTGGGGGGTCTTGGGCGGGGATCAAATCACTCTTAAAATCTTTTACTTCATTTTTAACAAAGCTAAAGTTGTACTGATTTGGTTGGGTCTCCAGCATTGAGCTATCTTCGTATTCTTGTTTGGATATGGGAATTGAAACCGTGCATGTAGTGCCTTTGCCCACAATGCTATCTATGGTAATACTTCCTTTATGGATTTCGACCAGTCGTTTCGTGTAAGCCAAACCTAGACCAGAACCTGTTTGTAAGGAATTGCTTTCTTTTTTAACTTGATAGAATCTATCGAAAACACTTGGCAAATCTTCAGTTTCTATACCAACACCCTGGTCAACTACTTTTATAACAGCACAAACACTGCCATTTGTGTTTTCTTTTTCTAAAATTAGTTCAATACTTCTGCCTGTTGGTGTAAACTTGAAAGCATTTGATAATAAATTATAGACCACTTTTTCTATTTTGTCGTTATCAAACCATCCTTCAATAGATTTTTCACTGGTTTTAAACTTAAAGTTTATTTGTCTTTCTGATGCAATTTCTCCGAATGCATTATAAATTTCAGTCAAGAAACTCACAAAATCGCCTTCTTCTACGATTAAATTCACATTTCCTGATTCTACACTTCTAAAATCCAGTAATTGATTGATTAGCTTTAATAGACGTGTTGAATTTTTATACATTATAGCATTTAAGCGCTGTAAATACTTAGTATCACTGCTTCCTTCCATGATTTGCTGAAGCGGCCCTATTATAAGGGTAAGAGGTGTTCTTAATTCATGAGAAATATTAGTGAAAAACCTTAATTTCATTTGGTTCATTTCTTGGGATTTTTCATGTAGCGCGCTTTCCAGTTTTATTTGGTTTTTCAGTTTTATTTGGTTCCACCTTACTTTATTAACTATAAAAATTAATATGCCAAAAACGAATAAAAAAAAGATGATTGCAATTGTTGTTAGGTACCAAGGTGGCGTAATTGTTATCATGACTTCTTTAGGAACATCGCTCCAAACTGAGGCGCTATTTGAGCCGTACACTTTAAAAACATAATCTCCAGGAGGTACATTGGTATAAGAGGCAAATTTACGTTCTTGTCCAATTGTAGTTTGCGACTTTTCTTCAAAACCTTCTAAAACAAACCTATATCTGTTTTTTTGGGGATTAGAATAATGCATGCTCGAAAAAGCTAATTCAAAAGAATTTAAATGATAAGGTAGCACAATTTTTTCGATGTCATTAATTCCTTTGTTTAAAATGATTTTACCGTCTATTTCTTCACCTACGCTTATAGACTTATTGAAGAGTTTAAAATCTGTAAAGGTTACTTGTGGTTTTTGGGAGTTAAAGGTTAAATTATCTGGGTAAAAAAAAGTGAATCCGCCTACGCCTCCTGCGAGCATCATTCCGGAGGAGGTAAATTCCATGGCATTATCTGCAAATTGATTAACATTAAAACCATCTTTTTTTTCAAAATATATAATTTTCCCTGTGCTAGGGTTTAGTTTGGAAATTTGCCTGGTATGTATGGACCATATATTCCCGTTAAAATCCTCCCTTATTTGATAAATAACATCACTAGGTAAGCCATTTTCAACTGTATAATGAGTGAATTTGTAATCATTTTTATTAGAATAGCTTAAGCGATTTAGACCGCCTCCATATGTGCCAATGTATAAGTCCCCATTTTTTGCTTGATGAATGTCCACTATATGGTTATTGCTTAAAGTGTTCGAATCTCCAGGGTCACTATAAAATTTTTCGAAAGTTACTTCACCAGTTGAAGAACGATTTAATCTATTCAGTCCATTAACAGTACCTATCCATATAACCCCTTGGTTGTCTTCTAAAATATCCCTTACATTATTGCTTGATAGGCTTGTAGAATCCTTTCTGAAAGCATTATAATTAACAGTATAATAAGAATTGGTTTGTTTATTAAAGCTCATTTTTATCAAACCTTTTTCCCATGGACCGAACCAAATATTTCCTTTACGATCTTCTTCTATTGCAAAAACTCGACTATTGATTGTATTTCCTAAATTATCTTTCACATTGTCAATTTCCTTGATTTTATAAGCTTGTGATGATTCGTTGTATTCAATCTTGAAAAGGCCATTTAGAGCACCTAACCATATAGAGCCTTCCCTGTCACTGAACAATCGTTTAATTTCATGGAAAAAAGGGTCTTTGTTTATTTTTATACC
Organism: Tamlana crocina; assembly: GCF_012037625.1. Lineage (NCBI taxonomy): Bacteria > Pseudomonadati > Bacteroidota > Flavobacteriia > Flavobacteriales > Flavobacteriaceae > Tamlana > Tamlana crocina. The sequence goes on along the minus strand of NZ_JAAVJS010000029.1, from coordinate 17,381 downwards.
TCTAATCGAGTCTAAATAAATTATAGGAAAATCTGTTTTTTGGGATATGTTGCCTCTTAACAAGTCTTTGTCTAGAGCAGTAATAGTGCCATCTTGTGTTCCAAACCAAAAATTCCCTTTTTCGTCTTCACAGATTGTGACTACCTCAGATTTAAACAACCGTGAGGAATACTCGCTACTTAAATATTCTGTTGAATTGTAAAAAAAATGACTTTCTAAATCCATTTTAAAAAGACCATTTGTTAAGGCGCATAACCACAATACATTGGAGTTGTCTATAAAAATCTTTTGAAAGTCTTGATTATCTATAATGTTTTTCAATTGTTTGTCTTCTGATAAATTTTTAATCTCTCCAGATTCGATGTTACAATTAAGAAGTAGCCTATTTCCCGCAATCCATATTCTACCTTCTTTATCTCCAGACATATTAATTAGCCGTTGTTCTTTAAATTGGTTAGGGGAAATACTTGTTTTAAGTTCAATTTTTTTAGACTCAGTAACTTTTAAACTGTCATTTAGTTTTATTTTTAAAAGTTCAAGATCATCGTTTATAACCCACAAGGTGTTTTTGGGATATTCTATAAAATCAAGCACTACATTATTGCTTTTGCACAAAGAATTTGTAAAATTGGTAGAATTTAGAGATAGTTTTGGTGCAGAGCCATTTTTCTCAAAATCTATTTGGTGCACCTTGACATCATTTGTAGGTGTTAAGAGCCAAAATTTACCATTTGATGAAGGTTTGATGTTTGTAATATCGAGTTTTACCCCACTATGTTTGTTCAAAAAGAAATCATATTTTAGTTTTCCTTTGTTGTCTATTTCAAAAAACTTAACTCCATCAAAATAATTTACAAATAAAATACCCGAATCTGACTGATATATCCTGTTTTTGCCTGTGAAATCTGGACTATCGCCATCCTTAAAGTAAGTGTCTATTTTTCCTGTATCTGGATTTATTCTATTGAGACCCGCTATTGTGCCTACCCATATATAGCCATCTTTATCTTCAAACAATTTAAAGGTAACACTACTGCTTAAACCCTTATCGTCTAATCCATAGTCATATAACTTCATGGAATAACCATCGTACTTATTAACTCCATTTAGGGTGCCAAACCATAAATAGCCGTTTCTATCTTGAATGATACTTGTAACTCTATTGTGTGATAAGCCTTCTTCCACTCCAGTTTGCTGCATTCGCCATTGGGAAAACAAGGCCATATGGATGAGAAAAAAAACACTAGCTAAATGAGTTTTTTTTGCAGTTATAATCATTTATCTTGTAATAAAAACCTTGGTTTAATGTTTTACATTATCTAAGTTTAAGGAACTTCTAGATTTCATTGTTAGCATACAAATACCTTATAGCCCACTCTATATTTAAAAATATTGAGTAAATCTGTAAATTCAAAATTTGTAAAAACGGAATTTTCAATTTAAATGATGATACGCCAACTAATATACCTTAAGCTTTGTATTCGGCCATGTATGTGTATTAGGTTTTAGTAAAGTTAAGGGTTTTAAAATAAACAGGAATATTTTTTTGTTAGGGATACATAAGCTTGTTGCAAATAGGGAATTGTTAATGCGTAATGAAATAGGAAAATAGTAATTTGCTGAAAATTTATATTAAGAAAACGGACTAGCTTGTTTTGTGTTACAGTTCTTAACTATGATAATTAATTATTTTGTCTCTATTCAAAATACCTCTAGAATCCATAGTAGTTTTGATTGAGCGCATTAATTGAATCTCTTCATTTGAACGACAAAATTTTAGATACGTTTTTTTATGAGATCCTATGCCGTGTTCGGCAGATACTGAGCCTCCTAGGTCTGTTAATGGGGCGTAAATAATTTTATTAATTTTATCTGTTAGGTCTTGACTATTATTGGTTTTACTGATTAGAAAATGAATGTTGCCATCGGCCACGTGCCCATGTGCAAAAAAGTTTTCTACTTCAGGTATTTTGTTTAAAATGTCAAAAATAGAATCTACATAGGTGCCTATTTCAGAAATGGGAAGGCTAATATCAAAGTTTTGTACATTGTTACATTGGTCTACTAAAATATCTACATCTTCACGGATTCTCCAGAACAACTCGGTGTGCTTCACTGATTGCGATACGGCAGCATCTAAAATTAGTTCATCTATTAAAGCTTCTTCTAATAATTCTTCTAATTTTTGCTGGTCTTGTTCTTGATTACTGCCCAAGCCCTCTATAAGTACATAGTATTTGTAACCATAGGGAAGGGGTTTGGGGATATTTGTAGCAGGCGCAGTCATGGCTTTGAAATTGCGTTCCCATAATAATTCATAACCACTTAAAATGCCTGCCAATCCGGCATCTATAAATTTTAAAAAAGCGATTACTTTATTAAAATCGTTCATGGCAACAAAGGCACTGCTTCTGCTTTTTGGTTTTTGCTGAAGTCTTAATACGGCTTTAGTGATTACGCCTAATGTCCCTTCAGAGCCAATAAACAGGTGTTTTAAATCGTATCCTGAATTATCCTTTATGATTTTTTTTAAAGAAGAGATAATAGTCCCATCGGCTAAAACCACCTCAAGTCCTAAAATGAGGTTTCTGGTCATGCCATAACGGAAAACACGAAGTCCGCCAGCATTGGTTGCAATAACGCCACCAATTTGTGCAGACCCTTCTGCGCCAAAGTTAATTGGAAAGAGTAAGTCTTTTTTTTCTACTTCTTGGTGTATGGATTCTAGAATTACTCCAGATTGTACCGTTATTGTTCGGCTGGAAATATCGAATTCTTCTATAGCATTCATTTTTTCCATACATATAACAATCTCATCAGCATTGGTTTCAGTGCTGCCGGCTAGGTTAGTTAACCCTCCATGTACAACAACGGGTTGTTGGTTTTTATGGCAAATGCTTAAAACGTCTGAAACATCTTGGGTGCTTAATGGAAATATTACCGCTTTGGCAAGTAAAGGTTTGTCTGTTTCCCATATATGGGAATATCTTTCTCTAACTTTATCTCCTAGTAGAACTTTATTGCTTCCAAGTTTTTTTTCGATTTCTATTATATGTGCTTCAATCATAATTATGAAACTAATTTATGAATTATTGAGATCCTGCGTTTATAGTATTTTCTCCTAAACCTTCTGATCCGATAGCAAGATATCCTCCATCTACGGCTAGATTAGTACCCGTAATGAAAGAAGCATCGTTACTTAATAAGAAGAGTACGGGTCTTGCGACTTCAATAGCCAGCCCCATACGTCTTAGTATATGAAAACGCCCCCAAATAGGGTCCCATTTTTCTCGGCCACCTCCATCTAGATTTGCGGCTTTATCGGTTTCTTTAGTCCATATCCACCCAGGGTCTACACTATTTACCCGTATTTTATAGGGCGCAAAATCTAGAGCTTGGCATTTGGTTAGTTGGTTTACAGCTCCTTTTGAGGTGTTGTACGTCCAACGGTCTTTTTGAGCTATATGAGCGGAAATACTCGAAATATTTACAATAGCACCACCTCCATATTTTTTCATGTAAGGGTAAACTTCTTGAGCCATTCTTGCATAGGCCAAAGGCCCTACTTTAAAACTTCGCATCCAATCTTCTGTTTTAGCATTCATTCCTGCTGCGGCAAAAGAAAAAGCGTTGTTGACCAAATAATCAATTTTGCCATATTTTTTATTTGTTTCGACTACACAGGCCTTGCAAAATGCTTCGTCTCCCATATCGCCCATTAAAAATGTTGTGTTATAGCCATTTTTGGCATCTTCTTCTTGCTTTATTTTGCCCGATTCGCTAATGTCTGTAAATAGAACTTTACCGCCTTCTTTGCAAAATTCTTCGGTAATAGCACGTCCTAAACCTGAAGCTCCGCCAGTAACAATAGCCACTTTTCCTTCAAATCTTTTCGGAACAAATGCATGGTTGGTTTTATATAATGTGTTATTCATAGTTGTTTAAATTATAAGTTGTAAAAGCGAATGGCGTTAGTCCTAAAAATTTTAGCGCGTTCTTTTTCGTTTAGCCCTTCTGTTAAAAAAACAGCGGTTTTAAACCATTTTGACCAAGATGATGCACGAAGTGCATGGGGCCAGTCGCTTCCCCATATTAGTTTTTCAGGGCCAAAAACGTCAATGACCGTGTCAGAATAAGGTTTTAAGTCATCTATATGCCAATGCTCTAAATTGGCGTTACAAACTAGGTTTGAAAATTTACAGTAGTGAATACCTGAACAAGCAAAAGCTTTTAGGTGTTGTTTCCAGGGTTGGAGCTGGTTTTTTATGATATTTGGGTTGCCGATATGATTTAAGATGAACCGTGTATCCGGACATTTTTCTACAAGTTTTAAAACGGCAGGAAAATGGTTGGGGTTTATTGTTAATTCAAAGTGCAGGTTATTTTTTCCTAAAAGTTTTATGCCCTCTATAAAATCTGGACGCAAACAAAAATTAATGTCCTCTTCAGGTTGAATAAGTTGCCTTACGCCTTTTATTTTTGGGTTTTGGGCAAACTGCTCTAATACTTCTGCCGCAGCGTTCCCAGTGTGTATGGGCGCCCAAGGGATTATGGCAACAAGCCGTTTGTCTTTTTGGGCAAGAGCTTCAACCCATTCTATTTCTTTTAAAAAATGAGAGGGTTTACATTCGGCTTGAACAAAAATCATTTTTTCTACAAGCTGTCCGGCTGTGGCAATATCGTAATCAGGTAATAAAAAAGTTCTGTTTATTTCAGGAAACTGGCTTAACCATGGGTAGTCTAAGTGTTGTATGTCCCAAAGGTGAATATGTGAGTCAATTATTGATAAGTTTTCCATTTCTCTATTGGTGTTAAGCAGTTACCCATTCATTACATAAGTGGAATACCCTAAAAGTGTAAATGCTAGACATAACACTAAAATTCCTGTAACCATAATACGGCGGGGAATTGCTCCTGAGTTTTTCCATTCACCGCCTAATGCGCCTGCTAGGTTTCCAGCCAGAATGGATGCCAGTATCATCATAGGAAATCCAGCATAAGCACCGTAAGGTCCCATGGCATTTGCGCCAATGCCATAAATGATAATGCCACCTGGCCATGCTATACCCATGAAAATGGCTCCCATCCACTCTTTAGAAAAACGACCTTTAGATAAGTTTTTTAGCGTTCCTTTTTTCATCATCATATAAAAACCGTAAAAAGTGTTAATGGAAAAATTAGCTGTAAACACAAGGCTCCAAATTGCAAAACTTGTTGCATAGTCTTGTACCTGCATTTTTGAAGCTTCCTCCGTTATTGGAGTGCCAATAATAAATGCAAAATTAACGGCAGCCGAAAGGATGCCAGAAACTAAACAAAATAAGATGCCAATACGAAATGTTCCAGTTTTTTTATGGTCTTTGGTATTTAAAGCCTCTTCTTTCTTTTGACCAGCAACTGATATTATTACTACACCTATAATCATTACAATAATGGCCAATATTAATATATAGCCACCTGTTGTTAAGAGTTTATGAGGTTCAAATACAGATAGTGGTACAATTGAACCAAAAACGTTAACAAGCCCCATAAGTATTGATACACCTAAAGCCATCCCGAGAGCAGCAATGGCCCGCCCCCAGTATATTCCTCCAATGCCCCATAAAATCCCACACGAAATAACACTGATTAATACTGAATTAGGAATAGCGCTATATAATTCCCATAAATTATCTACAAAAAGATATGACAAAGGCCAGGGCAGTAATAAAAGTGCCAAAAGTGAACCAATGCCCCATATGTTCTCAAACTCCCAAGTTTTTACTTTGGTAACAGGAACAGAGAAAAGGCCTTCTAAAATTCCTCCTAATGCTACGAGTAATATGCCTACAAAAAATGTCATTTTATATATTTAAGTTTGTTAATGGCACATAAACCAGATCTATACTTTTCTGCTATATAGTGGTTTTAATGTTTTACTATTAATAAGTCATTTTATAAATTTTTCCATCTGCTTTAGTTAACATATATATGTCTCCGTTGCAATCTTGGCCTAACCTGAGATCCACACGATTTTTTTTGATAAGTTGTGCGAAATCTGTTTGTTTTTCTTTTAATACGATGTTTAATTTTTTAATGTTTCTTTGTTTCGTTTCAGAAAGATCCGCTATAAAAACGGTGCCAACAGGTATATCTCCAAATATATATTTCCCATTAAAGGGCGGTTTTTGGGCAAAAAAGCCTCCACTAATAGCTACCCCGTCGTCGTGATCGTATTCAATTACGGGATATGTAACTCCGTATTCGTCATCATTTTGTGGTAACGGATACGCTAAACTTTGGTTCCCAAAGGTGTTTAGAACAAAAGCGCCTTCGCGAATGGGCCAGCCATAAAACTTACCGGGTTCTATAAGGTTTACTTCTTCTACTATTTTATGTCCTATATCAGTAGCAAACATTTGTCCTTTTGTGTTCCAGCAAACTCGGTTTGGGTTCCTAAATCCATAAGCCCAAATTTCTTTTTTCTTTTGTTTTGAATTAATAAAAGGATTGTCTGTTGGAATTCCGTATTTACCATTGCCACTATTGTTTCCGCTAGGGTCTATTCTTAAAATAGTACCCCAAACTTGCGACCCCTCGTGCAATGCAACCTCTGGAAAGCCTTGACCCACACTGCCTCCGTCTCCAAGGCTAATGTAGAGCATTCCGTAATCAGATTCATTTTTAGAGCTAGTTGGGTTAAAAGCAATTTCTTGAATGCCATGCATGATGGTTACAAAATCAATGCGCAGCAGTTCTCGAACAGTTCCTTCAAAACTGGTGCTTTTTGGGTCTTTATTTTTCCATTCTTTAACCACCCATTGCATTTTTGTAGGGATACTGTCTGGAAGAAAAAAATCGGCTTTTTTAGTGTCTGGCTTTTCTGAATGAGCGGTGTAAAACAATCCGTTTTCTTCAAAATTAGGATGAAATGCAAAGCTTCCAAACCCGGTGCCTAATCCAGGTTCGTGAACAAAATTTTTGTTGAATTCAGAAATTGATGCATATAATTTAGGCTGGTTGTTATTTAATTCATAAAGTTTGCCTCTCAAATCGTTGATAAAAATCCGCCCAGAATTACCGGCACAATCCAATTTATTTATTCGTGCTAATGTTGGACTTTTTGCAGATGCAGGTACTTGAGCAACAAATTTTATATTTGCATTTATATCAGAATAAACCAGCGTGTCTTCAATCGGGTTATCAATAGGATTTCCTAGATTGGTGTTGCTGGTTGCTTTCTTTTTAGAGTAAGAATTAATATAGCTTATAAGTTCATTAAATTCTTTTTCAGATAAATCTGGAAACCCAGGCATATTTATCTTGTATTTTTCATGCAATGCAAGTGCTCTTTCATCATTTTCAGAAAGCACTAAAGACGGGTTTTTTATGAATTCCTTTATCCACTGCACACTAACTTCTTTTGTAATTCCACTAAGGTTGGGGCCTATGGCGTCTTGATTAAAGTTGTGGCAGTAGCTGCATTTTTGCTCAAATATTACTTTGCCGTTTAGAATGTCTTCATCATCCGTACTTAAGTAACTACTTGTAAGCCCCTGTTTTGACTCTGATCGACAACTGTACAATACAACCGAAAAGAGGATTATACAGAGTAACTTCGCTTTTATTACTGTATTTGTTTTGTTCAACTTTTTTAGGATGATAGTTATATCTCAGATTTAAACTTGTAGCTTCCTGACCCGATTTCATACATCTTATATTCTCCTTCTTGTTTTAAGAACTTTATAAGATTTGAATCTATTTCATTACCAGATTCTAAAACATTATTGCCTTCCTTTGAAGGGATGTAAACGGTTGCGCTGGTGTTTACGGGTATTTCTACTTCTAAATTAAAATAGTGGCCTTCTATGGACCAAGAGGAGGTAATGTTTCCGTTTATAGAAGCGTATTTGCCGCTGGCGTGAGATAGTGACATGTTACCTAATTTAGGTTTTATTATAATATTATTAAAACCGGCGTCTTTGGTTTTTATGCCTGCAATGTCGCTAAACAGAAATTGTGAAAAAGCCCCAAAGGCATAGTGGTTAAAAGAATTCATTTCGGCGTTCATTTCTCCGTTAAAACCATTTTCAGGTGTGTAGCTGTTCCATCTTTCCCAGATTGTAGTGGCGCCATTTTTAATCTGGAAACCCCAGCTAGGATAATCCTTTTTTAATAAAATTTCATAAGCCAAATCAGAGCGCCCAATAGAGGATAGTGCTGGCAATAATTGTCTAATCCCCAAAATACCTGAGGATGGCAGATTATTGTTTTTAGCTAATAAATCCACAAGATGTTTTCCTGCTTTTTCTTTTAGGTTAGGGGGTAATAAATCAAAATAAATGGCTGTTGCGTAAGCCGATTGCGTGTGACCTGTAAAGCCTTTTTCTCCTTCAAAATAGCCTTTTCCGTCTCCGTAAACAGCTTCATCAATTTGAAATTTTCCGTCTTCATCTATATAGTGCTTTATAAATGCGGTAACCGATTCGTTATATAATACCTTATAATAGCTTGCCTTTTCTTGATTACCAATGGCAGCACTCATTTCAGACATAATCTTTAATGCATATTGGTAATGCATAGATGCAAGTATATCATGTGAAAGGTGTTTGTCGGTCATGGACAACCAATCTCCAAAACCACCTATAGGTCTTGCATCTGTAAATGAGTGCTCTGGGTAAAATTTATGTACTTTACTTTTTTCTATATGATAATCCATAAAACGTGTCATAGACTCGTAATGGTTTTCAATAACTTTGGTGTCATTGTAGAATTTGTAAGTGTTGTAAGGCACCATTACACCTGCTTCCATCCACCCTGGAGAATACCAAACCAATTTAGGGTAAGGCCTAGGGGCAAAAACGGCATAGGGTCCGTTATCGTATTGCGCATCACGAAGATCTGCAAACCATTTTCTGTTAAATGCACCTATGTTGGCATTGTATAGTGCAGACCTCGAGAAAATTTGTACGTCGCCCAACCATCCTAAACGTTCATCCCGCTGCGGGCTGTCTGTAGGAACTTCCATAAAATTAGAATGTTGTGTCCATATCACATTTTGGTACATTCTATTTAGTATTTCATCGGATGATGTAAAGGAGCTTTCAAAAGGGATCGAAGACCCAAAGGGTATGCCAGTAATGGTTTCTTTGGTTGGCTTTGTTTTTAACCCTGTAACTTCAACATACTGAAATCCATGATAAGTGAATTTTGGTTCCCAAGTTTCTACACCTTCACCTTTTAAAATGTAAGTGTCTGTAGCACGCGCAAACCTTAAGTTTTCTGTCATTAATTTACCATCGTCATGTAGTCTTTCTCCAAACCGGATAACTATGGTGTCGTTTTTGTTTCCTTGTACTTGTAGTCTTGCGTGCCCTGCAAAGTTTTGCCCTAAATTAAAGATATATGTGCCTTTTTCAGGTTCTGTAATTTCAATGGGTATAATTTCATCATATACTTGTATGCTATTTCCAGGATATGCCTGAATCACACCTTCTGTTCCTTGGTGGATGTAGACAGGCGACCAATTTTTATCGTCATAGTTGTTGGTGTTCCAATTTGTTAACTCTAAATTGGCGTTATATTCAGCTCCCATAAGTAAATCTGCATAAACAAAAGGGCCTTCGTTAGCTTTCCAGTTTTCATCTGAAGTTATAATGTCTTTATCGCCATTATCATATTCAATTTCTAATTGAGATAGTAAACCAGGGTGTAGGCCGTATAATTCTCTGTTTCTTGGTTTTGATAATACTTTTGGGCCAACATAACCGGCATACCAAGCATCGCCTAAAATAGCCCCAATAGTATTTTCGCCTTTCTTTAAATAATCAATAACATTATAGGTTTTGTAATAAATGCGTTTGTTGTAATCGCTCCAACCGGGGGCCAATAAATCGTTTCCTATTTTTTTTCCGTTTAGTGATACTTCAAAAGCGCCAAGAGCAGTTATGTACAGTGTTGCGTTTTTTATGTTAGGTTTTGTGGTGAACGATTTTCTTAAATATGGCGGGGGCGGTAAATGTAAAGTGTCCTTTTTGTTTTTATCTGTTGTTTTGTAACCAATCCATTTAGCCTTCCAGTCAGATTTTTTGAGCAGACCCATAGTCCACATATTTGTTTCGCTCCAGGCCGAGGCCACGTCGTTTTCATCCCAAACCCTAATTTTAAAATAGCAATGTTGGCCAGATTGTAGCGTTTTGCCAGCATAGCGTATCTGTGAGTTTTGTTCAGATATTAATTTGCCAGAATCCCACAGAATGTTTTTATCATTGTCTAGATCTTCTTTTAAACTGGCTACTTTAATTTGGTAGGCGGTTTGTTTTTTGTTTCTACCGTTTGATGTCATAATCCAATTAATGCTTGGATTAGGGTCATCAATACCCCAAGGATTGTCAAAATAATTAACTGTTATCTTGCTGATGGTTATGCTGTTGTCTGTTTTTTTTTCGCACGAATAAAGCAGGATAAGTGATAGAAATATTAATGTGATTTTTTTCATTTGTCTTTTTTTAAATTGAATGTGAAATTTACAAAGGGGTAGTTCTTGGATTAACAAACTTATGGCTAAAATTGGATTTTTGCATCCTGTAGTTTCTGTCAGTATTTGTTTTTTGCGGGTGCTTTTGTGTTGGCAGATGTGAAAAATAGTGGTGTTTTATGAATCTGTTTTGTGGCTTATTTTGAAAACATGTGGGCTGTTTTTTTTAGACCATAAAAGGAAGGGCGTATCAAATCGAATTTATGTTTTTATCTACAAGATTTTATAAAGAGTAAAAATATACTTATATAAAAGTGCAAGTAAACAAGTGGTTTTAGCAAACCTCTAAAGTGGTGATTAAAACCTTTGGTGCATCGTCTTTGGTTTAAATTGGTAAACCCGTTTAAAGGAGAGAGGTGTGTTTGTGTGTTCTTATTTAAAAATAACGAATAGCGAATACATTTGCCCCCCAAATTAAACACATTTGCCCCGTAAAAGTTTGAAATTGCCCCCCCTTGACGAAAACATATCTCCTCAGTTGGGAGGCGGAAACATTGTAATATTGCTATATGCTGCTTTGTGTTGGCATGAAATGGGGTACTATTTCTCATGCTATTATTTACAGGCAATACTTTAACCACTAAACTTTACTGATATGGAAATGACCAGCCTTATTAAAATCGATGATTATTCAAGAGAATCTAAATATGAACAAATTGTAAAATCGATAATCCATAATATTTCTGTTGGAAATTTGGTAATGGATCAAAAAATCCCATCGATTAATAGTTTTAGCGAAAATTTTTATGTGTCTCGAGATACTGTTGAAAAGGCGTATAATATTTTAAAGAAGCGTAATGTGATTTCGTCTGTAAGGGGTAAAGGTTTTTATGTAGCAAAAACACAGCTTATATCAAAGGTTAATATTTTGTTTTTAATAAATAGGTTGAGTGCTGATAAAATGAAAATTTATAATGCCTTTGCGCAAACAATTGGATCAAATGTGCATATTGACCTACATATTTACAATAGCGACGAAACATTGTTTTTAAATTTATTGGAAGAGCGTAAGCTGTCTTATGATTATTATGTGGTAATGCCTCATTTTAAAACAGAGAACAAAGAGCATACAGGAATGACCCCAAGAGTGTCTCATGCTTTGAAAAAAATCCCTGAAAGCAAACTTATTTTAATGGACAACGGTTTAAACTCTTATCAAAATCAGATTATAACGGTATATCAAGATTTTGAAAAAGACATTTACAGTGCCTTAATGGAGGGGTTGCATACATTGTGTAAATACCAAAAAATAACACTGGTGTATCCACAAGAATCTATTTGCCCATACCCACGAAGAATTTTTCATGGCATAAGAAAGTTTTGCAGCATGCACCAATTTGATTTTGAAGTTGTAGATGAAGTGTCTCACGATATGGTTATCGCCAAAGGGGATTTGTTTATTATTATCGAGGAGTCTGAATTGGTTGCTTTTGTTAAACAGGTAAGGGAGAAGGAGTATAAATTAGGAGAAGATATTGGGGTTGTTTCTTATAACGATACCCCCTTAAAAAATCTATTTGGAATTTCAGTGGTATCTACAGATTATGATGTTATGGGAGATATGGCTGCCAAAATGATTTTAAACAAGGAAAGAGGGAATTACAAAGTGCCGTTTAATTTTATCCACAGAGAATCGGCATAAAAACTTGTGTCGTCTTGATGATGTACAGGCTTATAGTAATCAGTATAACGATACTATTTTTGAAGCTAAGAGTGTAACCGCTTAAACGGGCTAGAAACAACAGGATTTTTCTTAATAGAATATTTCTTGCAAAACAATTTAAAACGCCCTTCATTGAGTCTTGTTCCGTAATTATTCAGAGAAGATAATAACCTTTTATTATTAGGGCAACATAGCGTAACAAAGCTAATGTCAATGGGTTTCTTAACAATTATGAGAGTGTAGATTTTTTTGGTCATGGTTCATACAACAGCCAGTAAGTGAATAACTATAGGGGTTGAGCAGATTCGACAGGATGCAATTCTATCTGAAATGATATAGATTTACAAGATACAATTTAAACATTGTGCTAAACCAATTAACTAAAATCAAACAAATTATGAAAAACAAACTAAAAAAAACTAAGAATAAAGTACTGTTCTTGTGCTTTGTTTTAATGTCTCTTGGAATGTATTCTCAAGAGAGTACAGTCAGTGGTAGAGTTACTTCGCAAGATGGTATGCCATTGGCTGGGGTGAATATTATTCAAAAAGGAACAAAAAATGGTCAGGTAACTGATTTTGAAGGTAGTTTTAATATAAAGTTAGTATCTGGTGAACAAGTGCTGGTTTTCTCTTATTTGGGATTTAGCACCAAAGAGATGTCGGTAGCTGGAAAATCTACAGTCAATGTTGTTCTTGAAGAAGACGCAGAAGGGCTTGATGCCGTGGTGGTGGTTGGTTATGGTTCACAAACTAGAGCTGATTTAGTAGGTTCCGTAGGATCTGTAAAAGGAGACGATATTGCTAAAATGCCAGTTCCTACGTTTGATATGGCCCTACAAGGTCGCACAGCAGGGTTAAACATTACCAATACATCTAGCGAACCTGGAGGTGAAGTTACCATTAGAATTAGGGGTAATAACTCTATATTGGGAGATAATTCACCTTTAATTGTTATAGATGGTTATCCAATGCCTACGGGTGGAGAAGCGAGTGCTCGGGGAGCAGGAGAAGGTAACCAAACTTCATCTAACCTTTTAAGTTTTTTGAACCCTGCCGAAATAGAATCTGTTGAGGTTTTAAAAGATGCGTCGTCAACTGCTATTTATGGTTCTCGTGGTGCAAATGGGGTAATAATTGTTACTACAAAAAAAGGGGATTACGAGCAAGCTACTCAAATTAATTTAACAGCAGAAACTGGATTTAGTGATATTAAAGATTTTCCAGAAGTTTTGGATGGACCAACGTATGCTGAATGGAGAAATGAAGTGGCTACTATAAACGGTGCGCCTTTGCTGTTTGATGGGGTTGATAGACCCTTGCCTGAAAATGCAACGACTACAGATTGGTTAGATAGGATTTTGAGAACAGCTATGACCAACAGATATCAACTTACGGCCTCTGGAGGTGGAAACAAGTCAAGATACTTCTTATCGGCTAATTACTTGAAAAATGAAGGAATTGTGAAGTTTACAGATTTTTCTAGAGCAAATATCAGGTTAAATGTAGATAATAACCTTACTGATCGTTTAACTACCAGTACATCTGTCAATTATGTGCGCTCATTGAATAACAGGTCAGGCGAAGGGTCTGGTTCTATTATAAACTCAGGATCTGTTTTTTCAGCCTATAAAAATGCTCCAACAGCAACTCCCGATGATCCTATTGACGAAGGTGACGGCACTAGTAATTTTTTTACGGACCCTTTGGTGGAGCTAAGAGACACAAGGAATGAAACCTATAATGAGAATTTAATTTTAAGTATCTTAACAAGATATAAAATAACAGAAAATTTAACCTTTAACCTTTCAACAGGTACGAATAGTTCAAACAGCCGAAGAGAAGTTTATTTCCCTAAAACAACCAGACAAGGTAGATTACGTAATTCTAGGGCTGTTTATAACGTTAGTAGCAATCGTAATTATTTAATTGAATCTTATTTGTCCTACAACAAAGCGTTTGAGAAAAGTAATTTGGATGTAACAGGCGGTTATTCATACCAAATTGATAACACACGTCGTTTGAATACTATTGTGGACGATTTTCCAATTGATATTTTAGAGACCGATAATGTTGGTTTGGGTTTAAATCCTTTAATACCTACAAGTTCTAGGATCGAAAGAGTTTTATCTTCTTACTACGCTAGATTTAATTATAATTACGATAAAAAATATTACTTATCATTAACAGCTCGAGCAGATGGATCCAGTGTTTTTGCTGAAAATAAAAAATGGGGGTATTTCCCCTCTGTAGGTCTAGGTTGGACTGTATCAAATGAAGATTTTCTAAAAGAATCAGAAACGGTGTCTAATTTGAAGTTAAGAGCTAGTTATGGTATTACAGGTTCTCAATCTATATCGCCATTACAATCTTTAACCCTTTTAGGTACTGCGAATGCTGTATATGGAGATATTCTATATTCAGGTTTAGCTCCTATTAGAATTGGAAACCCAGATTTAGAATGGGAAAAGACAAAGCAGTTTAACATTGGATTGGATTTAGGGTTTTTAAAAAACAGATTTACTGCTTCTGTAGATTATTACAATAAAACTACTGATGATTTATTGTTAAATTTCCCACTTCCAAACTCAGCCGGAATAAACTCTCTTACTGCCAATGCTGGTAGTATTGAAAACAAAGGATTTGAAATTGCGTTAGGAGGTTATATTGTAGACAATAAAGATTTTAAATGGAATACAAGCATTAACTGGAGTAATAATAAAGCAACCGTTTTAAGCCTTGGAGACAATGATGCGGATATATTTGGCCCTGGACCAGCCACAAATATTGTAACAGACCCGACAAACGTTATGCGGGTAGGTGAGCCATTTGGTGCTTTATACGGGCTTAAGGTAATAGGTATACTTCAAGAAAGTGATTTTGATACTTCTGGCACAGCAACAGTTCCAACAAACGGAAACCAAGTTCCTGGCCAATATAAATTCCAAGATATAAGTGGTCCAGAAGGAGTTCCTGATGGTGTTATAAGTGGTTTAGATCGCGGCATTATAGGAGATCCAAATCCAGATTATATTTTCGGTTGGAACAACGATTTTACATATAAAAATTTCACATTAAGTGTGTTTTTACAGGGGTCTATTGGGAATGATGTGATGAATCTCAATAACTCATTTCTAGGTACAGGTAGGATTGTTAACAATGCTTTTAAAGATTGGTATGATAACCGATGGACGCCTGAAAACCCTACAAATGATATCCGATACCCTAATTATACTGGGGGTAATGGAGGTTTTTTCGCACCAAACTCTGCTACTATAGAGGATGCGTCGTACATCAGGTTAAAAAACCTAAGTATAGGATATAATATTCCTGTTGCAAAAATTAAGGCAATAGCATCCGCAAGGGTATATGCCACTGCAACCAATCTTTTTACTATTACAGACTATTCCGGTTTTGATCCAGAAGTTAATATACGTGGCGGTAATAATCTTGCTCAAGGTATAGATTTTGCTTCTTACCCAAGAGCTCAAACGTTTACACTTGGTATAAACATTGGTCTCTAATTAAATGTTTAATTTTAAATAAAATAATAATGAAAAAATTAAAATATATAATTCTACTGGCCGGTCTCGTAGCTTGTTCTAATTTAGAAGAAGAAGTATATTCAGAAATCAGCCCATCAAATTTTTATCAAAATGTAGCTGAGGCCGAAGTGGCAGTGACCTCAATTTATAATTCGTATAACAGAGCTGTTAGCCTCTATGATTTTGGTTTGTCATCATTAACTGTGGTGCCTTCTCCAAAAATGCAATCTAAAATTAGTTGGAGGAGACAATGGGCGAACTATACTACAGATGCTACTGATGCCATTTCTTTACCTCGAGTTTGGAACCCCTTTTATCAAGGTATATTTAGATCTAATGTTCTTATTGCGGAATTAGAAGGGAGACGGTTTGAAAGTGAAGAGGAAACAGCAAGAAAGGAAATAATTGCTGAGGCTAAATTTTTAAGGTCATGGTCTTTTTTCAATCTAATTCAACTTTTTGGTGCCGTTCCAATGCCATTAAAGCCTGCTGTTACGGCCGAAGAGGCACAACTTCCCAGAACACCAATAGCAGAGGTGTACCAGCAAATTATTTTAGATTTACAAGAGGCTGAAACAAACTTGCCTAGCGATAAGAGAGGTGATGCTCAAATAGGGCGACCTATTCAGGCCACAGCAAAGTTCTTACTTGCAAAAGTATATTTAACTATGGCGGGCTTGCCCTTAGAGGATCCAAGTGCTATGGCATTAGCAGAAACTAAATTGGGAGAAGTTCTTGATTTAGAAGATACTGCTCAAGGGTATAAACTATTAGAAAGCTATGAAGAAGCTATTCGGGTAGATAATAACGATGAGCGTATATTTGCTATTCAACAAACACAATCTGTGTCAAGTCAAGGAACTGCTTTTGGACATGTTTGGGGGTCTCGAAATAGGCTTAATAATCCTGGTCTTGGTCAACGACATGGTGGATTTACAAAAGATTTTTATGATTCTTTTGAAGCAACCGATGTGCGTAGAGATGTTACTATGGCATACTCATATGTAGATAGAGAAGGTATTACGCGCACTTTTGCCGATGGTTACTATCCGGAGCGAGAAGGCATATACCAAAACAAGTACGTAGATATTGATCAAAATGCCGTTGATGGTGATCCAGATATGATTGTTTACAGGTATTCTGACGCCCTATTAATGGCTGCTGAAATAGAAAACAGTTTAAATGGTCCAACAGCTAAAGCCTATGGTTATTTAAATAGAGTAAGGTCAAGAGCATTAGCAACTGATGCTCCAGATGGTATGACGCAAGAAGAATTTGCTGAATATATATATGAAGAACGTTATAAAGAACTTTCTTTTGAATTTCAAGAAATCTATGATATTAGAAGGTTAGGTAAAGTAGAAGAAGTTTTAGCACAACACCCAGAAAATGTAACATGGTCTCCAACAAATACAGCATACAATCCAAATTTCAATTTGTGGCCTTTACCAGTAAGTGAAATCAATTCCAATCCTAAAATCCTGGAAAATAATCCGGGATGGTAATTTTTTAAGTTAGTTTAATTATTTAGTGGCAGTATCTCACTAAGTGTGTAAAGTTTAAATATCGAGGGTTGCAACCCTCGATATTTTTTTTTGTTTAATTTTAAATTTTATACACTTATGAAGAAAGAAGATTTTCTGAACGATGATTTTTTA
>NZ_JAAVJS010000286.1:0-428 GCF_012037625.1 Tamlana crocina | reverse complement strand
ACCCGGTCAAAAAAGGAAAGCTCAGCCACTATTAAAAATTCTTATAAAGGTGATGATCACCAGGATCAACATGAGTCCGGCCATGAAGTAGTTGGAATATTTGGCAAAGAAATTACCCTCAGATTCGATCTTGGCAAAGAAAAGCGCATAAAGATACAATGTAGTAAAAGTACCCAGGCCTGCTGCCATTACAAAAACAGCATTATTCAGCAGGTGATATTGAACATTGCCGTTCACATTTAAGGCTGCTCCTAAAGCTACAAAATAAGGTATGGGAAAAATATTAAGTGTCCCTATCATCATGCCTTTGGAGATACTTCTAATTCCTGAAGTTGAATTTATTTCAACTTCCTTTCGCCTTCCCTGAGCCATGATAAGAAAATATACCATCATGATCAAAAAAATAACGAGCCCCGCTCTTAATAAAA
>NZ_JAAVJS010000285.1:0-429 GCF_012037625.1 Tamlana crocina | reverse complement strand
AAAAAGAAGGAAATAAAAATCACTGAAAACACGGCGATGATTCCGGCTCCCAATATTCCGAAGAAGTTATTGAGATACTGCGGAATGGTAGTGATATCGAAATTGCGAATGAATTCTGTTTGCTTGATACCTTCAATGATATCGATCTCTTCGACTCCTAAATAGTTGTTGATCTGGTTGTTCAATTCATTAAGATCGCGGGTGAAGGCATCCATGTCTATCTGCCCCAGGTTCTTGCTCTGTTCCACAACAATTGGAATAAAGATGGTGATCAAACCAGTAAAACTGCTTAACACCAGTAGCAGGACAAGAACCACTGCAACTTTATTCGGGATCTTTAAATGGTTGCGAAGGAAAATCACTACAGGCCGTCCAACAAGGGAAATGACTCCCGCAACAGCAATATACACCAATACCGACTGAATAAGG
>NZ_JAAVJS010000284.1:0-429 GCF_012037625.1 Tamlana crocina | reverse complement strand
AAAGGCTTTGGTTTTTTCCACCACATTGATCCCGACATTTTTGAGCATTGGCACCTTATAATTGGGCATTTCAATAACGAAATAGGATTTGCTTTTGATCTTGAGGATCTTATGAAGCACCCAGGCCGAAAATATTGCCATTCCGAAGCCCAGCATGTATAACAGCATAAGAGTTAATCCCTGTAGGTTCAATCCCATAAAGGAGCGTTCGGGAATAACCAGTGCAATAATGATGAGGTAAACCGGAAGCCTGGCAGAACAAGTAGTAAAAGGCACTACCAGGATGGTAATTAGCCGCTCTTTCCAATCTTCAATATTTCTTGAGGCCATAACCGCAGGTATGGCACAGGCAGTACCCGAAACCAGTGGCACCACACTTTTTCCGCTTAACCCGAACCTTCTCATGGTGCGGTCCATAAGGAATACAAC
>NZ_JAAVJS010000283.1:0-429 GCF_012037625.1 Tamlana crocina | reverse complement strand
CCAAATCTTAAGTGTTCGTAATTTACGTTGTTAGCTCCGTCAAAATTGGCTTCAACTTCGTTACGGCTTAAGCTACCTGAAATAACGGTACCTGGTCCATCATAAACTCCGTCCCAATCAAGTAAAGTAACAGTATAGTCAATGTATTCTTCATCATCCCCATATTGTGGAAGATCTGGAAGTGCAAAACATATAGGACTTGCATAGTTATCTCCTGAGTTGTTTGTTCCAACTTCATTGACATTTTCTGCTGCTTCATAGATAACAGTTCCGTCAATAGAGAACTCAACAGAGAATCTCGCAGGGAAGTGCATTCCTGCCGGAGTACAATAGTTAGCGAAGAAGCAGAATTCAAATGCTCTGGTAGTATCAAACTCGAAGAATTGATAGCCATATTCGTTCACATTTCGGTCATCAAAACATATTACA
>NZ_JAAVJS010000282.1:0-430 GCF_012037625.1 Tamlana crocina | reverse complement strand
GAGAATGGTTCAAAATTGTTTCTTCCAATGGAGGATCAAATAATGCCAATACTTCTGACGACCGAACTTATTATTACGAGATCTTCCCTTCTAACCAACTGGAGTTGGGACTTTGGATGGAGTCTGAAAGAATGCTTCACCCGGTCATTGACCAGCAGGGAGTTGATACTCAAAACGAGGTTGTCAAAGAAGAAAAAAGACTGCGTATTGATAACGCACCTTATGGAAACCTTCTAACCGCAGTAAAAAAGAACCTTTTCAAAAAGCACCCTTACAGATGGTCTCCTATTGGATCTATGGAACATCTTGATGCAGCAACCCTTGAAGAATTCCGTGCTTTTAACGAAAAATTCTATGTTCCTAATAATGCTACCCTTGTAGTTGCAGGAGACATTGAGATCGAAAAAACCAAAGAACTGATCAAATCATA
>NZ_JAAVJS010000281.1:0-431 GCF_012037625.1 Tamlana crocina | reverse complement strand
CTGTATGTACTTTTAAAGATGAGGCCGAGGCCATCGAGATCTCAAACGACACCATGTATGGTCTTGGTGCCGGGGTTTGGACACGGGATGCGCACCAGGCTTATAAGGTGCCCCGGGCGATAAAAGCAGGTCGTGTATGGGTGAATTGCTATCACGATTATCCTGCGCACGCACCTTTTGGCGGCTATAAGAAATCTGGCTTCGGAAGAGAAAACCATTTAATGATGCTAAGTCATTACAGGCAAACCAAAAATATGCTTATTTCTTACGACAAGAATAAGCTGGGATTATTTTAAAATGATTTATGGGAGAATATAAGAGAGTAGAAATAACTGAAGAGGCGGCAGAGGTTTTACCCGGTTTGAAGGAGCAGCACGGGGAGCTCATCTTCCATCAAAGTGGAGGATGTTGCGACGGTTCATCACCTATGC
>NZ_JAAVJS010000280.1:0-431 GCF_012037625.1 Tamlana crocina | reverse complement strand
GATTCCCTTGTCGGTCACACTTATTGCCACCTCACCTTTTTTGCTCTCATAGATCCTGACCTTCACATTTTTTTTCTCGGGAGAATATTTTACGGCATTAGTTACAAGATTTATAATTACCTGCCCAATTCTGTCCTTATCCACTTCCACCTCAAAACTCGCCTCTTGCTCTATTTCAATACAATGTTCAATTTCAGTTCGATTTATATCCTCTATGGTTTCTTCGACCAGTTCATTGAGGTTAAGCTTTTTCTTTTTTAGATCGAGCCTACTTTCTTCGATCCTGGAAAGGTCAAGAATTTCAGAAATAAGTCTTGTTAATCGGGCTACCTGTTCATCAATACGCTTTAATGAAGGTTTAACCGGAAGAGTATTTAGATCCTGATGTTCTTGCTCCAGTAATGAGAGCAGTAGCTGCACGTATCCTTTTA
>NZ_JAAVJS010000279.1:0-432 GCF_012037625.1 Tamlana crocina | reverse complement strand
TCCCCTCCCCCAATATCTATGATCGGAGCGTCTTTACTTATACCACAGTTTCTAATGAGCTCCAGGGAAACTTCGGGCATGGGTTCGTACCAACTTACTTCTGTAGGTTGTTTCTGGGAATAGACCTTATCCCAATATTGCTGATTCTCGTTCATAATTTTTTTCTTTATTCTCGAACAGCCACCAGGGCTGCTGTTGATGTTCTACTGAAAAGTCTATAGGAGCTCCTATTTTTGGAGTGAGATAAGATAAATTTGCCTGCTGCGCAGCCCTTGTAAATTGCTGTATAGGTTCATTCCATGGATGGTAGGAAAGCACAAATTTCCCCCAATGTACAGGAACAGTTTTTTTAGCCTTTAGATCTAAGGCTGCCTGCACAGTTTGCTCCGGAAACATGTGAATTTGAGGCCAGTACTTCCCGAACTGCCCGCA
>NZ_JAAVJS010000278.1:0-433 GCF_012037625.1 Tamlana crocina | reverse complement strand
ATAGCTTACGAAGTTGTAAATTCAATACATCCCGGCCCGGTAAATAATCGTATGATGCGCTTCCATTGAAGAGCAGATACATCCCGATAAACCTGCAGCTTCTCAAAAAGATTTTGAAGCGAGTGTACTTTTTAAACGCTACGCCGGAAATTCTGAAATAGCAGACCTTGCACTCTTTCTCGCCTGCGATGACAGCAAGTATATTACCGGTACTACCCAGGTAATTGATGGAGGAATGATAGTTGGTTGAATAAATTGTCCCGGCTGTAAAAGCAGTCGGGACAATTTATTAGTAATATTTCTTCTCTGATTCGAAGATGATTGTCCTGTAGAAGTTAAACTACAGGCTCTTCTTTTTCCAGCTCTTCTTCCGCCTTCTTTATGTTCCTTATCCCTTTCAGCAAGGCATCGGGGTTAAAGGAAATACTATCTA
>NZ_JAAVJS010000277.1:0-433 GCF_012037625.1 Tamlana crocina | reverse complement strand
GATGGGAGAGAAAAAGTAGAACTTACTTCTCCAATTGAGGCTATTGAGTATAACATGATAGGAGTGCAGGGCAATTTCTTTGCCAGCTATAAACTTTTAGACCACTATTTGAGTGTGGAAGCAGGACCTGTACTGCAGGTAAACGGAAAACTCGATGCGCGGCAGGACAAGGAATTGTGGTTTGTAGGTAATACCAATGTCAACGCCATAGACATTGAAAAAATATCTACTTTTAATGTGAATCTGGCCCTGGGTTTAAGCGGCGGAATGGAAACAGTAAAGTTCTGGGCCCAATACCAATATGGGCTTAATAACATGCTCAAAGGACTAGAGGATGAAGGTTTGGAGGAAAAAGATGCGGGTATGTCTAATTTGAAAGGCCACATGAGTATGATCGCTGCAGGAATTACAATGTTCCTGTAATCGAATCCAA
>NZ_JAAVJS010000028.1:0-27408 GCF_012037625.1 Tamlana crocina | reverse complement strand
AGCGGAATCCTTTAATGCCAAAATTAAAGCGTTTAGAATGCAACTTAGAGGTGTAAGAAATAAAGAGTTCTTCCTGTTCAGATTAACTCAAGTTTATGCTTAGTCCCCAACTTTTGTACTTGATCCTCCCACACTACAGCCAATAAAAAATAAAACCGCGTTTTATAAAACAAAAGAAGCCCCTCGGAAACCGAGAGGCTTTTATTTTTGGGTGGAAGATCGGTCTCGAACCGACGACCTCCTGAACCACAATCAGGCGCTCTAACCAACTGAGCTACAACCACCATGTTTTTTATTTTAAACTTTAGAAAAGTTTTCAAAAGGAAGGCTCTAACCAACAAGATTAAGCCACCATGTAACACGCATTATAAATGCGAGTGCAAATGTAAATGTTTTAAGCTTATCTACAAAAACTTTTTTTAAGATTTCGTACTAAAAAACTAAAATAAAAACACTTTATTATCCAACTACTTCAAATCGAACAGACTATCAACGGCTAAATGGCGCTCTACGGTAAAGCCTTCGGCATGCTCCACACCGACCAAACGCCCTAAATCGCGCGCACGGTAAATCACACTATCGGTAAAATTCTTACTTGATATAGGGGTTTCTGGCTCTTTACTACCCTCATTAAAAAACTGTGTTCTATAGGCCAGAACCGCCTCCTTTTTTTTATCTACAAATCCAGAAATATCAACCACAAAATCGGGTTCTATATTCTTCCACTGTATATAGTGATACACTTGCTTTGGGCGCCAAGCGCTTTGCAGCTCATTATTACTAATGGTTTCAATTTTTGCCAAACCACTTAAAAAACAGGCGTCACTTACCAACTTACTGCCTTTCCCGTGATCGATATGCCGATCTTCAACGGCATTACACAAAACAATTTTGGGTTGGTATTTTCTAATAACTTTTATGATTTCCAACTGATGGATTTTGTCGTTCACAAAAAACCCGTCGGCAAATCTTAAATTTTCTCGCACCGACACGCCTAATATATTTGCCGAATCGGTGGCTTCCTTATCACGAATTTCAGCCGAACCACGGGTACCCAATTCTCCTCGGGTTAAATCGAGAATGCCCACTTTTTTTCCGTTGGCCACCTCCTTTGCAATGGTTCCGCCACAGCCTAACTCCACGTCATCCGGATGGGCGCCTATAGCCAATATGTCTAATTTCATAATTTTTCTATTCTTTTCCCGGAAAATTTCCCCTTTATAATTTTACGTAAATCCTATTTTAAAACGACACAATCGTGTAATCTACCCTTACGAAAACGTATGCGCCACTGCTTTTTAATTTGTATTCAGTTAAATTTTAAAAACTATCAAAAAAAACAGCGAATGTTTAAAGCATGATTTATATCATAATTAGTCACTAACCGTCGTAGTAATTTTACACCGAAAATAAATAACCAAGCAATAAAGCTAACAAATATAGCAAGATATGATCTATTTAATGCTCCTCATTTTAGTAATAACCATTGCCCTTTTTGTATGGGGCAAATTTACCCCAGATATTGTTGCCCTAATATCAATGCTAGCCTTGTTTTTAACGGGAATTTTAACTGCCGAAGAAACCCTTAGCGGATTTAGCAACCCCACTGTAATTATGATTGCCGCACTTTTTATTATTGGGGAAGGCATTGCGCAAACGGGTTGGACAGCCATGGCAGGTAAGAAATTTGTAGAATGGGCCGGAAAAAGTGTTCCTAAACTATTGGTTATTGTAACCTTGGGCGGCGGCGTACTTTCTGGTTTTGTAAGCAATACCGGAACAGTTGCAACCTTAATGCCCTTAACGATTTCATCGGCTTGGAGCATTGGCACTCTTCCCTCTAAAATGCTTATGCCCGTTGCTTTTGGCTCTAACACAGGGGGACTACTAACCTTAACCGGTACCCCGCCCAATATTATTGCCAGTAATGCTTTGGTTGATGCCGGATTTGAGGGTTTTTCGTTTTTTGAATTCGCCTTAATTGGTGTTCCCTTGTTGGTTATTGCCATTCTCTATTTTAAGTTTATTGGCTATCGGTTGCTTCCTAATAACAAAACCAATAACAAACCGGTAAATATTGAATCGACCCTACACAATTGGATTGAGGCATATAAAGTTGAAGATGGATATTACCGATTACGTGTGCGCTCTATTTCCCCACTTTTAAACACCAAAATTGAAGACTGGAAATTCGAAGAAAACTATAACGTTTCCATTATAAAAATAAAGAGAAGACATCCTAATTTATTGAAAAAAATACCAACGTTTATCGAACTACCCGATCCAAGCACTGTGTTTCTTTACCACGATATAATTACCGTGAAAGGTGACACCGAGGCTATTAACAAACTCATGATTAATTTTAGGCTAGGCCTTTTGCCTCTCGATTCGATTGCAGACGAACTGAAAAACAATTTAATCAACCAAGAGGTCGGAATGACCGAAGTGATCGTAAA
The DNA here is from genome assembly GCF_012037625.1 of Tamlana crocina. NCBI lineage: Bacteria > Pseudomonadati > Bacteroidota > Flavobacteriia > Flavobacteriales > Flavobacteriaceae > Tamlana > Tamlana crocina. The sequence continues at coordinate 24,952 of NZ_JAAVJS010000028.1, read as the reverse complement.
CCCCAATTCTTCTTTGGTGGACAGAACTTACAATATGCACACCTATTTTCAGCGCTTTGGTATTCAATTGCTGGCGGCTTCGCGAAACAAAAAACCAATTTTAGAAACCGAAATAAATGTAAAAACTGGTGATGCTTTTTTAATTCGTGGAACCTGGGCACATATTGAAGACCTGAAAAAACAACATGAAAACTTGGTCATTATAGGAAGCCCAGAAGGGATGGCTAAAAATGTAGAAAAGCTCAGTCCGAAATCGTATATCGCCTTGGGTTCATTAATTTTAATGATCCTGTTTATGGTGCTAAAAATTGTACCGGGATCAATAGCCGCACTCATCTCTGCTGGTATTATTCTTTTAACGGGTTGTGTCCCCATTTCAAAAGCCTATAAAGGCATCAGCTGGACCAGTGTGGTGATGATTGCTGCTATGATTCCTATGGGGCTGGCATTACAAAAAACCGGAACAGCCCAAATTATTGCAAACGGTCTGGTAGATTACCTTGGCTCTATCCATCCTATTTTATTGTTGGGAGGTATCTTTTTGCTCACCACTACATTTAGTCAGGTTATTAATAATTCGGCTACAGCGGTATTAATGGCACCCATTGCTATCTTAGCTGCCAATTCTTTAAATTTATCTCCCGAACCGTTTATGATTGTAGTGGCCATAAGTGCTTCAACGGCATTTTTAACACCCATTGGTACAACAACCAACGCCATGGTCATGACTGCCGGAGCGTATAAGTTTATGGATTACCTAAAAGTGGGGGCACCGCTTTTGCTCATCTTTTTTATAATATCATTACTACTAGTGCCTAATATCTGGCCATTTTAAAATAATATTCACAACGCGGATAATACATAAGGAAAACAACACCTAAATTAAGGATTTCAATCTTGTGTATTGTTCGCGTTAACTTTACCTTCGAAATAGCGCTTAACGTTAAACCTCAACCGTTTTCCAGCGGCCTTTCTTAAACCAAATCATGGCAACAATAGCTATTACAACCTCTGCCAATGTTATGGCCCAAAATACACCCATCGGACCAAAATCTAAAGTTAAAGCCATAAAATATGCAAACGGTAGTTGCAACAACCAAAAACAAACAAAGTTTATATAAGTTGGTGTTTTAGTATCTCCCGCGCCATTAAAAGCATTAATAACCACCATGCCATAACCGTAAAAAATATAACCTGCAGCGATAACCCGTAAGCATTTGCTTCCGTATTTTACCACATCAGAAGTGGCATTAAACAACTCAATAATTTGTGGGGCGAATACCAGATAAACTATAGAAATTATGCCCATAAAAATGGCTGCATATTTTCCTGTTTTCCAAACGGACTGCTCGGCACGATCGGGCTTTTTGGCTCCTAAATTCTGTCCTACCAATGTTGCAGCAGCATTACTCATGCCCCAAGCTGGCATCAAGGTAAACATCATTACCCTTATGGCTATGGTATAGCCTGCAAGCACCTCACTTCCAAATTCGCTCATTATTCGCATTAAAAAAACCCAACTAGACGTTCCTATTAAAAACTGACCAATCCCCCCCAACGATACTTTTATTAAATTCAGCATCACTCCCACTTGAAGCACCAAATCCTTAACCGCGATTTTTATTTTACTAAAACCAAAAAATAAAATCCCCAATTGAAACAAAACTGCCGTGCCCCTACCAATAGTAGTAGCAATAGCGGCACCCTTTACGCCAAAAGCAGGAATGGGTCCGTAACCAAAAATAAAAATAGGGTCAAGAATGATATTAAGTCCGTTTGATAAAACCAGCGCCCACATAGCCATCGAGGCATCACCAGCACCTCTAAAAATAGCGTTAATCAAGAACAAAAGCATGATGGTAACGTTTCCGGCCAAAAGCACTTGGGTGTATCCGTAGCCCTCGGCAATTAAATCGGGCTCGCCCCCCATTAATGCCAGTATTTCTTTCGGGTACAGAACCCCAACAACGCTAATGAGAACCGCTACAAAAACGCCTAAAAAAATAACTTGTACGGCGGCATGGCTAGCAGCTTTTAAATCTTTTTCGCCCACCCGCCGAGCCACAATTGCGGTTGCTGCCATGCTCAGGCCAATGGCCAATGCATATACCAAAGTAATCACCGATTCGGTCAACCCAATGGTGGCGACAGCATTAACACTAACTTGCGCAACGAACATAATATCCACCAGCGCAAAAATAGATTCCATGAGCATTTCCAAAATCATGGGTACGGACAGCATAAAAACAGCTCTACGAATGCTACCAGAAGTAAATTCCTGTTCTTTTCCGCTTACCGCTATTTTTAAAAACTGAATGAATTGTTTAAAGGCTATTTTATTTGACTGCATAATAAAAAGTAATAATATGAAAACTAACCAAGCAAAATCACCTGGCCTTACCCCACTCTACATGAAGTTGTTAGAGCATATTCCTAAAGTCAAATTAAATAATCATAGTGCGCAAATATTGTAAAATAATTCTAAACTACAAAAACAGGTTTTAGGGTATTATTTGCAATTCTCATATATTCGCATAAAAAATTAAGATGTTAAAAGCTGTTATTTTTGATATGGACGGGGTTATAATAGATAGTGAACCCCTGCACAACAAAGCGTACCACGATATGTTTGATGAAATTGGTATTGATGTATCTGCCGAAATGTACCAATCGTTTACCGGACAATCTACTATAAACATTTGCAAACGCTTGTGCGACCATTTCAATTTGGAGCAAACACCCGAATATTTAGTATCACTAAAACGAAAACATTACAAACGTTTTTTTGAGAGCGATTCTGACCTAACACTTATTGATGGTGTTTTAGACCTCATTAAAGACTATCACAACAATGGGGTTACCTTGGTTTTAGGGTCATCGGCCTCTATGAGTGGCATCAATCAAATTTTTGAACGCTTTGATTTAAACCAATATTTTAAAGCGAAATTTAGCGGTGGCGACTTAAAACAAAGCAAACCACACCCCGAAATTTTTCTTAAGTCGGCCGAAGCCACAGGCTATAACAGAGAAGAATGTTTGGTAATTGAAGATTCCACCAACGGCGTTGAAGCGGCCAAAGCAGCCAATATTTTTTGCGTGGGCTACGACAGTTTCCATTCTAAAAACCAAGATTATAGCAAGGCCGATATGGTAATTTCAGACTTTAAAGAAATTGCTTACCAGAAAGCCAAACACCTTGTATAATCTGCTCGTTTTTACTCCACCTATTTAGCCTTTAAAAGCCGGTTTTGTTCTTCCATCAAATCATTCAATTTGGTGAGCAACTCAATATCCTTTGGGGGTGAAACCGCTTTGTCTTTAGCGTCGTTCGCTCGGTTTTTCAATCGGTTCATAAACTTTACCACTATAAATACGGTAAAACCTATAATCAAGAAATCGAGCACAACTTCACCTAAAGCCCCGTAGCCAATGGCTACTTCTTCTTTTAAAATATCCCCATTTGCACTGGCTATAGCATCTCTTAAAATAATACGTCGGTCTTCAAAGTTTACGCCATCGGTCAATAACGATAAAGGTGGCAAAAACACCTGTTTTACAAGTACATCAATGACCTTGTTGAACGATGCACCAATTATAATACCAATGGCCATATCAATCATATTACCTTTTACGGCAAACTCTTTAAAATCCTTTAAAATCTTCATATTTACTTTGTTTTAAGTCCGCAAATATATTGCAATACCGCTTTATTTTGTATAGAAATATACACTCAGAAGATGATATTCAATATTATAATCTTTAAAGCTAATATTTTAAATTATTAGTTTTTAAGATAATATTTTGCAAATCTAAATCAAATTAACTACTTTTATCCTGCTTATTTTTTAGAAGTGTTATGACGAGCGTTATTACAGGCGATATTATCAATTCACAAGAAAAACCACCCGAACAGTGGCTGGGTGCCCTTAAAGCGGTTTTAAAAACCTACGGGCCATCGCCCACCACTTGGGAAATATACCGAGGCGATAGTTTCCAGGTGGAAGTTGATCCAAAACACGCCCTACACGCTTGTATTCTTATAAAAGCCCACATTAAACAATTTGATGGACTGGATGTTAGGCTAGCCATTGGCATTGGCGATAAAACCTACCATGCCGAAAAGATTACCGAAGCCAACGGCAGTGCTTTTGTAAATTCAGGGGAATGTTTTGAAAACTTGAAAAAGACGACACTGGCTTTAAAATCGCCTTTTGATAACTTTGATGCCGCCATGAACTTGATGCTGGAATTAGCCTTACTCACCATGGACCATTGGACTAGTAATTCGGCCACTTTGGTTAAAACCGTTTTAGAACACCCAAACTTCAACCAAAACCAAATAGCGGCCCTTTTAGGAAAAACCCAAGGCAACATCAGCCAAGGCTTAAAACGTGCGGGCTTTGATGAAATTTTGAAACTTATTCAGTATTTTAACAATCAAATAGAACGTCTATGCTAACCTTCGCCATTCAATTGATTTTAGCGCATTTAATAGGCGATTTTTTACTTCAGCCACAAAAATGGGTAGTCCATAAAGAAAGCCATAAATACAAATCGAAGTTTTTATACCTTCATATTTTGGTGCATGTTTTTGCACTAATCATCATACTACAATTCAACTTTAAATACGGCTTGGGCATAGCGATTATAGCGGTTTCACACTATATTATCGATCTTATTAAATTGTTACTGAAGTCAAGGTTTAATAATCGGTTGCTTTTTGGTTTAGATCAATTGGCCCATCTTATCGTCATTGCTTTGGTAGTTCATATTTACTACCCATTTAGCGTTGATTTAAAATCTATTCTTAGTACCCAAACCCTGCTCTTTATCACCTGTATTTTAGGGGTTACGCAAGTATCGTCCATTATAATGAAAACCCTAATTTCAAAATGGGATGTTTCCGAATATACCAACAAAGCTTCCCTGAAAAACGCCGGTACTTATATTGGAATCTTGGAGCGTTTATTCGTTTTTGTATTCATCATCACCAACCACTGGGAAGGCGTGGGCTTTTTAATTACAGCCAAATCGGTATTCCGTTTTAGCGACCTTACGCAGGCCAAAGACCGAAAACTTACCGAATATATTCTGATAGGCACCTTGCTGAGTTTTGGTCTGGCAATTGCTTTTGGATTGGGCTATGAATTTGTTTTAGAATGGATTTAATTGCTCATTATTCCTTGAGCCCATCACTTCCTATAATACCGCGCATACCCACGATAAGCAAAAAATCCTAAAATGGCCACCAACACACAAGCTATGGTAATAAACTTAATGCTCACAATTTGGTCACCACTAGCGTAGCTATGCAATCCTGCCAAGTAAAAATTCACCCCGAAATAGGTCATGATAATGCTGGCAAAAGCAATGATGGACATCAAATTAAAAAACCATCGGCCACGTAAGCCTGGCACCAAGCGTGCATGAATCACAAAGGCATATACCATAATACTGATGAGCGCCCAAGTTTCTTTGGGATCCCAACCCCAATAACGCCCCCAACTTTCGTTGGCCCACATACCGCCCAAAAAGTTTCCGATGGTGAGCATTACCAAGCCAACAGTGAGCGCCATTTCGTTAATAATGGTAAGTTCTTTAATATTCAAATCCATTTTTGTTTTATTGGATTTATTGGTAAAAATCATCAGCAATAGCGATACCACGCCCAAAATCATACCCAAAGTAAACGGCCCGTAGCTGGCCACGATTACGGCCACGTGGATCATGAGCCAATAACTATTCAATACCGGTTGCAAATTGGCAATGGCGGGATCCATCCAGTTCCAATGAGCAATCATTAAAATCATGGCCGTTACAAATGCGGTTGACGCCATGGTTAAATCACTTTTTCTTCCGAAGGCGAGTCCGAAAAACATCGTTGCCCAAGCCACATAAATCATCGATTCGTAGGCATCACTCCACGGTGCGTGCCCTGAAATGTACCAACGGACAATGAGTCCGGCCGTATGCAGCAAAAACAAGCCGACAATAATCCATTTGAATACGTTTATGGAAATATTCAACGGTTTGCTATTGTCTTTAAAAATTTGAACTATCAGTAAAACAAACATTAAAAAGCCGGCATATAAATACCAACTGAATAGCTTTTTAAAAATATCGTACTTGTTATAAAGGATTTCCGCATTAACTTTTTTATCACTAAGCATCACCTCGCTACCGTAACGGTGCTGTGTTTTTTTGAAAGCTTCCAACAGTTTTTCGGCTTCTGAAAAATCACCCGTTTTTTTCGCCTGGTTTACAGTAAACAAATACGTTCTAAAACCATTTTTCACGAAATTACTGTATAATGAATCTTGAATTACGGAAGGGTCTTTTCTGTAATCGTAGGGTGAAATCCATTTATTGTTATCGTCGTTTGGAATTGGGAAAATTTTCAGCGACATACCCTCAATGGTATTGTACAACAAACTAACCCGTTGGTCGGTTTCTTTAAATTCCTTTTGAAAACCGTTGGGTATTTGCGCTTTATAAGCTTCCTCTAAAAACGGCGCCAATTTATACTCACCCCTTTCGGTGAAAAAATCGGCCAAAGCCACGTAGTTTTCAGTTTTGGGCGCATTAATAAGCGACCTAATGGAATCGCCTTTTTTCGGTTTTAAATAAATGATAGGCACGTTATACCACAACATCGGGCTCTCCTGAATGGATAAAAACACCTGATTGGCATCAAAATCTTCGTAAGTATCGTGTTTACTTAATTTACGAAGCATTTCGGAAGCATAGGTGTTAACAGGCATCATACGTCCGCTTAAATCTTGGATGACCAAATGACCGAATTTATTGGCGTGTTCCTTTGGGGTGATATTCGCCTTTAAAATAGAATCGATTTGCGTTTTGGTGGTTTTGGTGTGGTTGTGACCATCGTCTACCGAATGCTCTTGAGCCATAGCACTTAGCCCAAAACAAAACACCAATACACCCAACACCTTTTCTTTTTTAGACTTTACTTTTTCAAGAAGTTTTTTAAGCTCTCCAAAGCGGGAATGTTTACTGAACAAAATGGCCATAAGCCCAAAATACAGCATAAAATAACCAATGTAAGTAATGAGTGTTCCCCAATAATCGTGGTTTACGGATAGGATAGTTCCTTTCTCATCGGGGTCGAAACTCGATTGAAAAAACCGATAGCCGTCGTGGTCCAGAATATTATTCATATAAATTTTATAATCGAAATCGCCAGTTCGTTCATCCAAAACGGTCACTTCACTGGAGTAAGCAGAATAGCCGCGCTCGGTACCTGGGTAACGTTCGGCTTCAAAATCGTTCAATTTAATAGAAAATGGCAGCTCCAATACTTTAGATCCGTATTTAAAGGCAAAGTCCAGTCCGCCAACATTGATTTGTTTAAATTGGCTATTGGTGCCTTTTCCGCCCAACAACCCTACTTTTTTGGTTTCGCCATTAGTGGTTACTTTTAACACCAAACCATCTTCATTACTTTTTAGCATTTGAGAGGCTTCAACCACATCAAAACGGCCTTTCACCACGGGCTTCGGGAATACCATTTGCATATTACCGATAACGTAACGCGAACGTAAATGCAAGGGCTGCAAACTATCCTTTACCAACTTACCCTGCGCCATGGTAGCCATGGTCATGTATTCGCCCTCGAATGGCGAATTGATGGTAAGCGAATCGCCTTGATAGGTAATATTAATTGCCCCGTCGGTAGGTTTATTCAACGCAAAAAGGATGTTGTGAATGCTACTTACCTGCCCTACTTTTAAAAAATGATTATGCGGTCCGGCCTGGCCAGCTTCAACTATTTTGAGGTATTCCTCGCCATTTTCATCTGGGACAATATCTTCTTCGGCACCTACGATAAATTTTTCCAATTCAATGGTTACGGGCTGTTTATCATACTTGGTTTCGATTTTAAAATCGTTTTCCATTCTTCCGGAAAAATCGACTTCGCGCTCAATGGGCAAACGCTGTGGCACACCATCAATCATATAATCGCCATCTATGTATGTGGTGATGTATGTTTTTTGTGAAAGAAAAGTATTTTCAGTGGCGCCTTCCCGAATGGCCATCATACCTTCAAAACTCACATAACGTGTAATAAAGGCCCCGATAAGAATAAATATAAATGCAAAATGCAAAATAAATGTGGCCCATTTTTCTTTTTTGTAAAGGCGGTACCTAAAAATATTGCCCACAAAATTAATAACGAAAAACACCATAATGGCCTCGAACCACCAAGCGTTGTAAATTAAATTTCTGGTGTATGGCGTAGGCGATGTTTCTTGACCGGCATCAAGAATAGTTCCTGTTGCCATTGCGGCAGCAAAAGCAATGAATAATACAGCGGTGAGCTTAGTTGAAAAGAAAATATTGGCCAGTTTTTTTTGCATGATTTCTACCTATTTTTAAGGTCGTGCAAATTTAGGTATTTAAGTTTACTCTAAGATGTTAAAGTATATTAAAAAGTGTGATATAGGCGCATGAAGTGGGAAGCTTGAAATATTGAAGCACAAAGAAGATTACTGAGACTGAAACTGAGACTGAGACTGAAAACCGCCACTAGCCTCTACTGAACACTCCTAGCCTGAAACATACTCATGTACAAAAAAGTAGCCATTTTACGTGCGCGGCGTTTGGCATTTTCAGCCACTTCGCCTTTAAAAAGTTCGTCGATGGTTTGTAACCAAAGGTTCAGCCAAATACCAAAATGCATTTCGGTAATGCTGTGGTTATTAGCGGCATCTACTTTTATATGCGCCTCTAAAGGGTTGCCGCGGTATTTGTTATCCAATTTTCGTGTCATAAACAAACTGCTTTCCCAAAACGTGGTTAAAAGTTGCAAGTGTTCGTCCCAATTAACGATAGCCTTGCTGAAAATAGGTCCTAAAGTGGCATCCTTACTAACTTTTCCGTAAAAAGTAGAAACCAGTAAAAAAATATCATCGCGGGTATTGATGTCGGTTTTAGCCATAATGCACAAAGATAAATCAACTCGGTTTTTAAATCGAGGTTTATTGATTATTTTAGCCAAATGATTAATGTAGTACTTATTGGGGCCGGAAACGTGGCCACCCATTTATTTAAAGGTTTTAGTAGAACTGAAAAGGTTTCGGTGGTGCAATGGTTCAATAGAAATTTAGAGGCCATAAACCAACACAAAAACAGTGTTGAAATCACCGATAATTTAAATGATTTAAAGGAGGCCGATGTTTATATTTTGGCTGTTAGCGACGATGCCATAGCAGAACTTTCAACGCAACTTCCCTTCGAGAATCGACTGGTGGTACACACCTCGGGTTGCGTTAACGTGCATAATTTAGATAAAAAACACAAACGTGGAGTGCTTTACCCACTGCAGACTTTCAGCAAGGACGCCAAGGTAGATTTTGCCCATGTGCCCATTTGCATTGAAACCATCGATAAAAAAAGTTACCCATTACTCAAAGAATTGGCCTTGAGCTTGGGTAGCCCTACAAAACGGGTTAACAGTAACCAAAGGCGTGTGCTGCATTTGGCCGCCGTATTTGTAAATAATTTTACCAATCAGTTGTTTCGCATTGGCCACGAAATTACCGAAAGCGAAGGCACCGAATTCGATTTGCTAAAACCACTCATTATGGAAACTGCCAAAAAAGTGCAGGACATGTCGCCTTATATGGCACAAACGGGTCCCGCAAAACGAGACGATCAAAAAACCATTAATGAGCATTTAAAACTTTTGGACAACGAACACCATAAAACAATATACGAACTTTTAACCGCATCGATACAACATACCCATGGAAGAAAAAAGCTATAAAGAGTACCTAGAACATATTACCACATTTATTTTTGATGTTGACGGCGTTTTAACCGATGGCTCGGTAACCATTACCACCACCGGCGAAATGCTACGCACGATGAACACCAAAGACGGTTATGCCATAAAAACCGCACTTAACCAAGGTTTTAACATCTGTATTATTTCGGGCGGCACAAATGAAGGAGTTCGCGTTCGATTAAACCATTTGGGCGTAAAAGATGTGTTTTTGGGCTCGGACAATAAAATTGAACAGCTCAACCAATATTTCGATGAAAACGGTATAAAATCTGAAAATGTACTATATATGGGTGACGACATTCCAGATTTCCCGGTGATGGAAATGGTAGGTCTGCCCTGCTGCCCACAGGACGCCGTACCGGAAATAAAAGGCATTTCAAAATACATTTCACATAAAAAGGGAGGCAAAGGCGCCGTTCGCGACGTGATTGAACAAGTACTGAAAGTTCAAGGAAAATGGAGCGGCAATTATGGGGCTAAGTATGATTAATTTATAGTTTTGGCAAGGAATAAAAGAAGACATAGCACCGGATTTGGGTATATTGGCTTTGGCAACAACCAAAGTGTTTTTAATCAATCTGCAAATAAAAGTTTTTCTGCCCTAAAGGAACGATTAAACCAAGAAACCCATTACCATTATGAGCTTCATTTTACACATAAAAAACTCACTAAAACTGAAAAAGAAGCCATAAAAAACAAAATAAGAACATCCGAAAAACTTAGATTCCGAAAAACCATAATTGCATTCGTTTTAATGGCTATTCCAGTTGCTTTTCTTATCGGCTTTTTAATTAAAAAATTATCGTCAAACCTTTAAACATTGTCGTTTTTAAACCTCATCCGTTGGAAAAACCTTTTGATGATTGCCGCAGTGCAATTGCTCATTAAATACGCGCTTTTAGAACCTTTTGGTGCACAGACCAGTTTGGACGGATTCGATATTTTTCTTTTAGTTTTTGCAACCATTTGCATTGCTGCGGCAGGAAACGTTATTAACGACATTTACGATATTGAAACCGACCGCATCAACAAACCCCATCGGGTTATTGTTGGTAAATCCATTTCAAAAAGCACAGCTTTTAATCTTTTCATTACACTCAATATCATTGGCGTGGGTACTGGATTTTATTTGTCGCACGCTGTGGGAAAACCGGCTTTTTTCTCGGTGTTTATCATGATTTCCATTTTGCTTTATGTGTACGCCACTTATTTAAAACGCACCTTACTGATTGGCAATTTGGTCATTTCCTTTTTGGTGGCCATGAGCCTAATTATTGTTGCTATTTTTGAATTGCTCCCCGTAACAACTCCCGAAAACAGAACCTCCCAAATCCTATTTTTTAAAATGATTTGGGACTATGCCCTGTTTGCATTCTCCATTAATTTTTTGCGCGAAATAGCCAAAGATATCGAAGATATTAACGGCGACTATAGTCAAGGCATGAACACTCTACCCATTGCTATTGGTCGGGCGCGAAGCAAAAATATTCTGGCCATGTTAAACTTTATTCCGCTGGCCGGCATTATTTATTATTTAAATGCCAGTTTTTACAAACAACCGTACGCTGTGGCTTATTTTTTAATTTTTGTGGTTGGGCCGCTCATTTACATTACCATAAAAACCTTTAGCGCCAAAAACAAAGCAGACTTTAGCCACTTAAGCAGCATGTACAAATGGGTGATGTGCTTTGGTATGCTGTCGTTGTTACTTTATTTGTTTATTTTGTAATTTTCTCACGAAAGAGAATAACTAAAAAGCACTCTCACAAAGGCGCTAAGACGCAAAGTTGTTTTTACTGCAAAACACTGAAAACTGAGACTGCAACTGAAAACTGAGACTTCAAACTGAAAAAAACATGCTAGAACGAAAACTAAAAAACCACCATATTATATTGGCATCCGGATCGCCCCGACGTCAGGACTTTTTTAAGAATCTAGGTTTGGATTTTGAAATTCGGTTAAAACCGGTGAAAGAGGAATCCCCTAAACGGCTTACCCATTTTGAAATCAGCAATTATTTAGCACAACTCAAAGCCTTGCCGTTTAAAGACGAATTGCAACTCAACGATATTTTAATTACCAGTGACACCATTGTTTGGCACAACAACACAGCTTTGGGAAAACCCCGAGATGCTAAGGAAGCATTCAACATGTTAAAATCATTGAGCGGTAACACCCACGAAGTGATTACCTCGGTGTGCTTTACAACGCCCACTTTTGAAAAAACCTTGCACGATATCGCCAAAGTGACTTTTAAGGCACTCACAAACGAGGAAATCAATTATTACATTGAAACCTACAAACCATTCGATAAAGCTGGAGCGTACGGCATTCAAGAATGGATTGGCCAAATTGGCGTCACTAAATTGGAAGGCTCGTATTTTACCGTAATGGGCCTACCCGTCCACCTTGTTTATAAAACGTTAACAGCCATTGCTGATCTATAATTTGTTTGTAATTTTAAACCAAAACACCATGCTACAAATTACAGTAAAAGGTCTTATTTTCACTTGGGTACTTGTTTCAGCTACATTTATTTGTTGCAAGAACGAAAAACAACAAGACATAGCGCTCCACTGGAAAACAGAATTTAAGATTGGAAAAAACTTCGAAAAAAAGCAGCTTCCTGAAACTTTTAAAAACTATTGGTATGCCGGCGAAGCCGAAATTTCATCATATAAATTAGAACAAGCCCGCTATGGCGAACTCCGTGAAGGTACTGCTGTTTTGGTTTACGTTACCGAAGATTTTTTGCCCAAAATTCAAGTAAAAGCCGACAGTAGAAATGAAAGCACCATTCCAATTTTAAAGCTTAATGCCACAAAAAATTTCAACACAGGCATTTACCCTTACTCGATTATGCAGAGTACGTTTTATCCGGTGAGCAACAACCAACACGCCCTGAAAGTATCGAGTTCCATCCAGGAGTGGTGCGGGCAGGTTTACAGCCAAATTAACAATCGAAATCAATTTGAAGTGACGTCGCACTCTTATTTTGAAGCGGAGGCCGACGAATCCTTCAAACTTGAAAAGTCTATTCTGGAAAACGAACTGTGGACGCAACTCCGCATCGACCCCAAATCCTTACCCATAGGAACTCTAAACATTATTCCTTCATTAGAATTCATCCGCCTAAAACACATTGAAACCAAAGCCTACCAGGCAGAAGCCGAGCTTACCGAAGGGCAGTACACCATTGACTACCCCGAATTAAATCGGAAATTAACAATAAACTTCAACCCTAATTTTCCTTACGATATTTTAAGTTGGGAAGAACGCTTCAAAAGCGGCTTTGGCGATAGCGCACAACTGCTCACCACCAAAGCCACAAAGCTAAAAACAATCAAATCAGCTTATTGGCAACAGAACAGTTCTAAGCACGAAAAATTAAGGAATTCCTTGTTTTTAAAACAATAAGGATTTCATTTTTGAACGTATCTTTACCACAAACAATAACTCAATAATTTATGGTTTTAGATTTTTTTGAAACTTACCAAAAAGAACTGATTATAAGTGGCATTATCCTATTTTCGCTATTCATCATTCGCTATATCACCCATTTTACCATTACCAAAGTGGCTCGAAAAAATGGTATTAACGATGCCCGTATCCGATTGATTAGGCGTTACATCACCGGAACCATCTTGTTAATAGCCATACTTTTAGAGTCTATCGTTTTTGGAAACATAGAGGACATCGCAGTAGTATTTTCGTCTGTTTTTGCTATTATAGGTATTGCTCTATTTGCTATTTGGTCCATTTTAAGCAACATCACCTCGGGCATTATTATGTTCTTTAACTTTCCGTATAAGGTGGGCGATAAAATAGAAATACACGATAAAGACTTTCCCATTACGGGAATTATTGAAGATATCAGGGCGTTCCAACTGCACCTTCGTCTTGATAATGGCGACTTGGTAACTTACCCCAATAACCTCATGCTTCAAAAGGCGGTAACCTTAATTGAAAAAGATGCCATTGATGCCCCCACTGAAGATGATGGCGAAGCTGTATAAATTATTACTATATTTAGCTTATAGAACATTCTTTTATGGCTAAAAAGCGAAAACTCCGATCTAAAAAACACATCGGGCAAATTCCGGGCAGCGTTATCTATACGGGCGAAAAACAGGACCACAAACTGTTTATTGAAGCCTTCGATTACAACAAAGGCATGCACATTGAAAAAGAACTCTTAGACGTTGAAGAGTGTTTCAATTTTGAGCATGGCACCGTAACCTGGATCAACATTAATGGGCTAAACCACGTACACGCCATAGAGCGCATTGGCGAACACTACGAGCTGCACCCTTTGGTTTTGGAAGATATCGTGAACATTTCTCAGCGCCCAAAAATTGATGAGTACGACGATTATCTGTTCGTGGTGCTTAAAATGCTCTATTACGATACCAACGAAAAAATCGTTTCAGAGCAGGTAAGTTTTGTGCTTGGCCCCGAGTATGTGCTTACCTTTCAAGAATCTGAAGGCGATGTGTTCGATAGTGTTAGGGAACGTATTCGGCAAGGTAAAGGGCGTGTGCGCAGTATGGGTGCCGACTATCTGCTTTATGCTTTGATGGATGCTATTGTAGACCATTATTTTAGCGTGATTGAAATTTTGGGCAATAAAATTGAAGATTTTGAAACCAACATATTTTCAGGCAATGTAGATGAAGACATCAGCCAAAACATCCAAAACCTAAAACGGGAAATTTTAAGGGTGCGCCGTGCCATTTTTCCGTTGCGCGAAATTATCAGCCGAATGGAAAAAGGCGACAATTCGCTTATTGAACCCAAAACGATCACCTACTTTCGTGATGTTTACGACCATTTAATACAAGTTTCAGAAAACATCGACATTTACCGCGAAATGATCTGGAGTTTAATGGACATGTACATGACCACCATTAGCAATAAAATGAACGAGGTCATGAAAGTCCTCACCATTATGGCCTCCATTTTTATACCCCTCACCTTTATTGCCGGCATTTATGGCATGAATTTCGAATACATCCCCGAACTGCAGTACCGCTACAGCTACTTTATACTTTGGGGCGTCATGATTGTTATGTTTATTGCCATGCTTTTTTATTTTAAACGAAAAAAGTGGCTGTGAAAATTTTCAGGCTGTCTGTTTAGTCTCAACTAAATTTACTTCCATTCTTTTATTTTAATATGAAAATTCGTAATTTTAGTGGTTGTCTTTTTAAAAACACCCCATGAAAACCATCACTTTAAATTTACTGAGCCACCGAAACACGGACCGTATAGGTATTGCGTTTCAATGGGACCGAGAGGTTTTAAACCACATAAAAGCATTGCCACATGTTAAATTCAGCAAAACATTAGGGGTGTATTATGTAAATTATACTTCTGAAAACAAAAAACTGCTTTATGCACATTTTAGAAAAAAAAATTGGTACGTTAACTATTCCAAATTATCGGGCACCCCACAAAAAACAATTTCTACAACAGAACATGTTGAGCTTCCGCCATTGCATGAAAAAGACCGAGAAAATTTAGAAAAGTTCAAAAAATGGCTGAACCAAAAACGACTGAGCCCAAACACGGTGGCCACCTATGTTGAAGTTACTGCTTTTTTTATACGGTATGCCCACCTAAAGCAATCAAAAACGTTTACGGTTAGGTTATTGGAAAATTTCAACTACGATTTTATTGTACGCCCAAATAAATCGGTATCGTACCAGAACCAATGTATAAATGGTATTAAAAAGTTTTTGGAATACAAAGGCGTTCACTTGGAAAACATTACCATTAGCCGACCCCAAAAAGAAAAAAAACTCCCCACGGTTTTAAGTCTGGATGAAGTTAAGCAACTTATTGATGCCGTTAGCAACTTAAAACATAAGGCGTTTCTTGCCCTTATATATTCGGCCGGGCTTCGCGTGGGAGAAGCCATCAATTTACGGCCAAACGACATTGACAGTAAACGCATGCTAATACACATAAAAAGTGCCAAGGGCAAGAAAGATCGTTATACCATACTGTCGGCCACGTTATTGGAGCTGTTGCGCATGTATTACAAAGCCTACAGACCAAAAAACTTTTTGTTCGAAGGCCAATCGGGTGGCGCTTACAGCCATGCCAGCGCCCAAAGAATACTAAAAAAAGCCCGTTACAAAACGGGGCTAAAAAAACAAATTACCTTGCACACCCTAAGGCACAGTTTTGCCACGCACCTATTGGAAAACGGCACCGACCTAAGGTACATACAACAGCTTTTAGGACACAACAGCCCAAAAACCACTATGATCTACACACACGTTAGTGAACGCAGTATTAGAAATATTAGAAACCCATTTGACAGTTTTTAAAAATACTTTATATTGTAAACCAATAATTACAACATTGTAAATAAAACACGAACAAAAAAAGCCATTTATTCCGCATAGCCAACCACAATGGTTGTTTATAACGAATGAAGGTATTTATATAATTAAGTTGTGTTTAATTTAAAACAACCATAGATGAGTAAAGACGAATGGAGTTAAGTAAAGAATTATTAGAAAGCATTGATGAATTATTAAAAAAACTATTCAAAGATGGAACGGTAGCAATACATAGCTACGGAACAAGCAGTAACGATGTATTAAAAGGAAAATCAAAAGAATTATGTAAGGCTTTAAATCTTATAAGGATAAAGTCTAATTCACAATACGAACTCGATGAAAAAGGTATAATCGTTATTCAAGATGGTGGGATTGAGAATTATCTGAATAATTTAAGATTAGACAAAGATTTAGAGAGAACCATAAAAGACCTGACAAAAGACAATTTAGAAAAGCAATTTAAACACAACCTAATATTTGTGTGTCTAGGAGGGATTATAGGACTTCTAACAGCAGCCATAACAATGGCGGTGCAACCAGATAGCGCAAAACAATATATAAACAAGCTAAATGAAATGGTAGAGCAAGATAAGCTGATTTCCAAAGACCTTCAAACTGATATCCAACAAATGCGTTCAGAAATAACTTTTTTAGAAAAGCAAATAGATTCTTTAAAATACGCATCGAACTTAAATAATTAAAATAAAAATATGACTGATAAAGAGATTTTAGAAAAAAGCGATTTGACAGTAAACTTTAAAGTATTAAAGTCAAAATACAGAACTTTTATTTTTTTACCAATAACAGGACTTAATAAAAAACTAATGGCTATCAGTGTTTATAAAGACGAGTTAAAAAGAACTGAATACAAATTAACTGAATCCGAAAATGGAAAACTTACTTTTGTAAATCTTTTGACTTATCAGGAAAATGTTTTTGATTTAAGCGAATTAAGTCTTGGTAAAATTCATTTTCAATTCCAAAATGGACTTTGTGAGACATTTGAAGTGACATCCCTAGAGCCATTAAATGATTTGCAACAGTACTTGGTTTAATATTACCACCATCTTTTTTAATGTTATCAAAAACATCTAATGAACTTTTTAAAATCTCTTGCGGAGAAAAAAATACATCTGACAATTTAACTAAATCTGACATAAAAAAACTAAACACAACACCGTGTATAAAAAATAAGGGCTCGGTGTCTAAATTAAACCTTGTTCCATTCTAAAAACGCTGTTGCATAAGGAAAATCTATACTTTTTTGCCCTTACTTTCCATACACATTAACGTTGTAAAACATTAAAAGCGCGTGGAAAGAAAAAGCAAGAGGGTAAGCCGAAATGATGCTAGGGAATGACCAATGACCGTGCAAACAGGTAGTTTTGGTCGGACTATCGAGCAGTGCTGGTAGTTCCTCGATTAACCTAGTATTGTTTCACCTCTCTTGCTTGATAAAAAATAGCAAGTGAGCGGATAATATTATTAGCGGATGAACAATGGCCTACCAAGGAAGTTTTGTTCGGTATATTAGGCAGTGCCGATATACCCTTGATGAAACTAATAATGTTTGAAACCCACTTGCTTATATTTAAAAAACATGAAAGACTTTAATAAATCGGATATACCAGCACTGGACTTTATAATCGACCAATGCTTAACCAAAGGGTATAGTTTAACCGCTAACGACCTGGTTAAATACGGACACATAAAACTGACGGACAAAAAGGGGTATGGAACGCTTTCTCCAGAATTTGATGCCTCAAAAGAATTTAATCGATATTTAGGAATACTTAAAAAGCATGGTGTTTGCGAATGTGTGTTTACATCTGATGGAGAATTTGCCAGAGCCAATGAAAACACGTTTAATTTCCAAAAACAAGGCGGTTTTAAAGAATTGTACAAGGACTTAAAAGAACAACGCAAGCGAGATAAATTAGAGTTTAAAAAATCAAAAGTTGATTTAAAACTAGCTAAAGAAACTTTAAAAGATTTGCCAAAAACAAAGAGGTTAGCTAAATGGGCTGTCATAATATCAGTAATTGCAATACTTTTCCAGCTAATACAATGGATAGTAGAATTACAGTCCAAGTAAGATGGATATTTATTTTTTTAGAATCTTTGCTAAAAGACGCTAATTCTCTTATGATATCATCACGTTCTGAGTTAGACATAAAAAACGTTTTAAAAATTAATAAAAATGAATGACTTACAACAACTTGAAAAAACTATAATCACTTTGATTGCAACTATAGAAACATTGCAAACAAATATTAACGAGCTAAACAAGACAAACAAAGACTTGGAAATTTCAGTGTTATCTTTATCATCTCGTATAGATAACCTAGGGTAGAGTAGCGTTTTCTTTAGCTATTTTACCGGTAACGTACAGGATGTACTCTATTTCAGCACTTGTCCTTCCTTTTAGATTATTTAATAATGATTTTGAATCATTAATGCACTCTTCTGTAAATTGGTTTTTGATTTTATCTGAAATAACTAAATCTGACATAAAAAAACGTTTTACAACACCGTGTATAAAAAATAAGGGCTCGGTGTCTAAATTAAACCTTGTTCTATTCTAAAAACGTTGTCGCATTTGGAAAGTCTATACTTTTTTTACCCTTACTTTCCATACACAAACACGTTGTGCATAATGCGGAAAAACGATAAAAATTGAACATTTGAACTACAAAATCCAGCCGCATAAATAGCACATTTGTTTTTTTTCCAATGCAAAAGCCAACGCTAAAAAAAACAAAAGAGCTATTTTAGCCTACGCTTGAATTAGCGACAGAAAAAAAGAACAGAAACTGAATGAATTTAGATACGCAAAGCCTACAACCAATTATTAATTTCATCTGGACAGTTGCAGATGATGTTCTGATAAATAAATACCTTGAAAATCAATATCAAGACGTTATTTTACCAATGACCGTTTTGAGAAGGTTAGATTTAGCACTTGAAAAAAGCAAAGACAAAGTTCTCAAAACTCACAATGAGTTTAAATCCAAAATGGATAACCTTGATGGACTTTTAACAAGTAAAGAACACGGCTCTGGATTAGCATTTTACAACACTTCGCCATACACAATGAAAAAGTTGTTGGACGACCCAAAAAACATAGACAGTAACTTTTTAGATTACCTAAATGGCTATTCAGAAAATGTACAAGACATTATTTCTAAATTCAAATTCAGAAACCAATTAGAAACGCTTGAAAATGGTGGAATAACTTTTTCACTAATAGAAAAATACTGTAATCCGAAAGTTGAGTTGCGTCCTGAAAAAATATCGCCTATGGCAATGGGTTATATGTTTGAGGATTTGATACGCAGATTTAACGAAAAAACCAATGCAGCAGCAGGACGACACTTTACACCAAGAGAAATTATTGAATTAATGACCCATTTGGTGTATTTACCAGTAAAAGACCAAATACAAAACGGAACTTTTTTAGTGTACGACCCTTGTGCTGGTTCTGGAGCAATGCTTACCCAATCAAAAAAGTACGCAACAGACCCAGATGGAGAAGTGAAATCTAAAGCTACTTTCCATTTATACGGACAAGAGAATACAGGAGAAATGTATGCCACTTGTAAATCCGATATGTTACTTAAAAATGAAGACCCAGAAAAAATAAAATTTGGTTCTACATTAAGCGAATACGGTTTTGAACCCAATTTAAAATTCAATTTTATGTTGACCAATCCACCTTACGGAACAAGTTGGAAACAAGACATAGACAACTTAAATGTTGGTTCTGGGAAAAAAGTAGAAATTAACGACAGGAGATTTAATCTTTCAATAAAAAATCACAAAGGAGAACTCGAAGAAAAATGTTTGACTTCACGTAGTAATGATGGTCAGCTTATGTTTATGCTACATATGTTGTCTAAAATGAAAGACCCTAAAGATGGAGGAAGTCGTATTGCTTCTGTTCATAATGGTTCTGCCCTATTTACAGGAGATGCAGGAAGTGGAGAAAGTGGTATAAGACAATATATTATTGAGAATGACCTTTTAGAAACAGTAATAGCTCTTCCTTTAGATATGTTTTACAATACAGGACAACCTACATACATTTTAATTTTATCTAATAATAAAGCTAAATCAAGAAAAGGTTTTGTACAATTAATTAAAGCTGATACTTTCTTTAAAAAAATGACCAAAGCTCTTGGAAAGAAAAAAAGTGAATTGAATTCTGAACATATCAATAAAATTGTTGAATTATATTTAAGTAATGAAAATAATAAATATTCAAAAATCTACACAAATGAAGAATTTGGATACTATTCACTTAAAATCAAACATTCAGAGAAAGACTTTAAAGATAATCACGATATTAAAGATTTCGAATATATTTCACTAACCGAAAATATTGATGAATACATTAAAAATGAAGTTTTAAAATATACACCAAATGCAAAACCAGATAAAAAATCTGCTAAAATTGGTTATTCAATAAACTTTATTGAAAAATTTCATCAAGCAAATGACTATCGAGAATTAAAAGACATAATTAGTGATATTGAATTATTAGAATCGAAAACTTTAGGTCTTTTAAATACCGTATTAAAATGAAATATAGAACTGACTTTATAGAAACCAAATATAAATGGCTTGGCGAAATTCCTTCAAATTGGGAATTAAAAAAGGTTAAGCATATTCTTTTTGAAGTAACACAAAAAACTGAAATTGGTAACGAAGAATTATTATCGCTTTCTCAATATACTGGAGTTGAAAAGAAGAAAGACAAATTAAAAGATAAAAATGATAATTTAACTAATGCTCAATCTTTAATTGGTTACAAAAAAGTTTATCAAAATCAATTAGTTAGCAACATAATGCTTGCTTGGAATGGTTCAATTGCAGTTTCAGAATATAACGGAATAATTAGTCCTGCATATTGCACATATTCATTTAGGGAAAACTACAACCCAAAATATTTTGAACATTTGTTCAAAACAGAAATTTATAAATCTGAATTTAAAAGAAAATCAACAGGTATTATCGAAAGTAGACTTCGTCTTTATTCCGATAAATTTTATAATATCCCTTGTTTTGTTCCTGATATTGAAGAACAAAATAAAATTGTTGATTTTATAGAACTAAAGAAAAAGCAGATTAAAGTTTTAAAAAACTACAATTCTCTAATTTTTGGTAAAACAAATCCCAAAACAGGATTTTTGAAAGAATATCTTCAAACATTAATATTTAATGCAGTTTTTGGCAAAATTGATTTATCGGATTTTGGGAATGAAATGGATTTAGAGGAAGAAAATTTAGCATTAGTTGCTGAAGAAATCACAAAATATGGCGAAATAGATAATGAACAAATCAACTAACACAAAAGAAAACGGTTTTGAAAAACATATCGTTGACTATTTAGTTGACAGCAATAAATATGTTCAAAGAGAAAACACTAATTACGACAACGTAAATTGTATTGACGAAGATTTGTTGTTTCAGTTTTTAGAAGAGACTCAAACCAAAGCATTAGACAAATTAAAACGTTTCCATAAAGACCTTTATAAGCAAAAAATAGTAAAGCGTTTAAACGACCAAATAAAACAAAAAGGTGTTATAGAAGTATTGCGTAAAGGCATTGTAGATGGCTTTACAGATACAAAACTTCGTCTGTTTTACGATAAACCAGTTTCTCATTACAACCAAAAAGCAAATGATTTGTACCACGCCAATATTTTTTCGGCTATGCGACAAGTCTATTTTTCACCTCAAAATAAAAAATCGTTAGACATTGTCACGTTTATAAATGGTTTGCCAATAGTCAGTTTTGAATTAAAAAACGAACTCACCAAACAAAATGTAAACCACGCAATAAAACAATATAAAACAGACAGAGACCCAAACGAAGAAATTTTCCGTTTTGGTCGTTTGGTTGTCAACTTTGCTGTAGATTCTGAAGAAGTTTGGATGTGTACAGAATTAAAAGGACAAAGTTCTTTCTTTTTACCTTTCAATAAAGGCTACAAAAATGGAGCAGGAAATCCACCAAAAGAGGGTATTAGAACTGATTATTTGTGGAAAGAGGTTTTGACAAAAGATAGTTTAACAAATATTATTCAAAACTATTCTCAAATCATTACCGAAGAAAAAGAATATTTAGATTCTAAAGGTAAAAAGCGTATTAAGAAAGTTAAAAAACTCATATTTCCGAGATTTCATCAATTAGCAGCAGTTCGTAATATTTTAGCAGATGCACAAGAAAATGGTGCAGGACAAAAATACTTAATTCAACATTCTGCTGGTTCTGGAAAAAGTAATTCTATTTCTTGGTTAGCACATCAATTAGTTGGCTTACATAATAAAGCAGGAACAGAAACTATTTTCGATACTGTAATTGTAATTACAGACCGAAGAGTTTTAGACAAACAAATTAGAGATAATATTAAGCAATATCAACAAGTAAAAGGTGTTGTTCAAGCCATTACAGAAGGCAGTAAACAATTAAAAACTGCTTTAGAAGAAGGTAAAAAAATTATAATTACCACGATTCAAAAATTCCCTCATATTGTTGAAGAAATTGGAGATTTACCTGGAAATAATTTTGCAATCATAATAGACGAAGCACATAGTAGTTTGAGTGGACAAATGGCTAGAAAGCTAAATGAAACATTAGCAAAAGTTTCAGATGAAGAAGAATTACAATCTGACCTTGAAAATTATGATGAAAACGAAAATGACGAAGTTACAGGAGAAGATTTAATTAGAGCAATGGTAAAAGCTCGTAAATTATTGCCAAATGCAAGTTATTTCGCTTTTACAGCAACACCAAAGAATAAAACTTTAGAACTTTTTGGAGTTCCATATCAAGAAGATGATAAAACTAAATTTAGAGCATTTCACTTATATTCAATGAAACAAGCTATTGAAGAAGGTTTCATAAAAGATGTATTGCAGAATTATACAACATATCAAAGTTATTATGCTTTACTCAAAAAAATAGAAGACGACCCAGAATACGACAAAAAGAAAGCACAAAAGAAACTAAAATCTTACGTAGAAAGTCACGAACATGCTATTAAGAAAAAATCAATATTAATGATTAACCAATTTTTGGAGAATCTAAATAAGAAAGTTGGTGGCAAAGGAAAAGCTATGATGGTCACAAGTAGTCGTGCAAATGCAGTAAAGTACAAAAAGGCTTTTGACCAATATTTAAAAGACATTAATAGTCCTTATAAAGCTGTAGTTGGATTTTCTGGAGAAATAGATGGAGAAACCGAAGCAAGTTTAAATGGATTTCCAAGTGGTAAAATTCCTGATGAATTTGAAAAACAAGAATATCGTTTTTTATTAGTTGCAAACAAATTTCAAACAGGTTTTGACCAACCTTTACTGCATACAATGTTTGTAGACAAAAAATTAGGTGGTGTAAATGCTGTTCAAACATTATCTCGTTTAAACAGAAGTCATCCATTAAAGAAAGAAACGTTTGTTTTAGATTTTGCAAATACAGCAGAAGAAATAGAAAACTCGTTTAAACCTTATTTTGAAAGCACGATTTTAGGAGAAGCCACAGACCCAAATAAATTGTTTGATTTACAAGATGCTTTAGATAATTATCAAGTTTATACGAGAGAACAAGTTGAAGATTTTTCTAATCGAATTTTAGACAATGTTCCTGTTGACCAATTACACGCTTTATTGGATGAATCGAGTGATGTTTTCAGAAACGATTTAGAAGAAGAACAACAAGCAGACTTTAGAGCAAAAGTTAAAACCTATGTACGTTTGTATATTTTTCTTTCTCAAATTGTGGAATTTGAAAATGCGTATTTGGAAAGGCTTTATATTTTCTTGAATCACTTGCAAAATAAATTAGGTGGAGACACTTCTATAGATTTATCACAAGGCATTTTGGATAATATTGATATGGATAGTTACCGATTGCAATTGGAATCAACTACCAATGTTGTTTTAGAACAAGGAGAAGATTTAAAACCTATTCCAACTGAAATGCGTGGTGGAGGAAACGACCCAGAAATTGACAGACTTTCGAGCATTTTGCAAACGTTTAATGAACGTTATGGAACTGAATTTGAAGACACAGACAAAGTCCAAAAAATGGCAGTAGATATTGCAGAAGGAGTTATGAATAACCAAGAAATGAAAAACTCAATGGAATATTCAGACGAACAGAACGCAAAAATTACGAATGACAAAGTTGTAGCGGATGAAATGCTGAAACACATAAACTCGAATTTCAATTTTTACAAACATTATTCAGACAATAAGGAATTTAAAGAAGATGTGAATAATATGATTTTCGGACTGGTTAAAGAAATGTTGAATAAAGGAATTGGAGGAAACGCCAATCCTTAAAGCCATACACATTTGCAATTCGCCACAGCCAACGCTACGCCAAAAATTGCAAAAGAGTATGTCTTGTCAACGCTCAATTCCGAACTAAATAACAAACATCGGAAAACCAAGCTGAACGTGAAAAGCACTATGCACAACAACGTGTATAAAACATAGCTCTTATAGGCTTTTCGAGAGGTTTTTGTATATTTACAAAGTACGCCAAATTTTTTATTTGGTTATATTTATAAAAGAAAATTAAACATAAAAATAAAAAATTTGGCTCGTGCTAAATCCGAAAAGTTAGCGTTTATTTATACGCTACGTTTCATACACAAGACCGTTACAAATAATTTAACAACAATACCATGAATAATAAATTTCAGATATTATACTTTGCACTAATCATTTTGACCTTCTCTTGTTCTGAAAACGATAATGAGGAAACTTCGGAACCACAGAATAA
>NZ_JAAVJS010000276.1:0-433 GCF_012037625.1 Tamlana crocina | reverse complement strand
GCTGATTATGGTAGATCACCACTCTCATGGTATCTCTAAGCCGCAGCCTTAGATATTTGGTGATGCTAATTCCTGGTTTGGTTCTGCAAAGATCCACCTGTTTCGCCCTTTCGATAATATTCAACAAATGAAGCTGCTGGTCCACAAATACGTCAAGAACTTCCCTGTTAAGAACCTTACCAATAGGATCCTGATTTTTTAAGGTCTTCATTTTGTTCAGCTTTTCCTTTGGCAGCATACTCTCTGCAAAATAGTTTCCTAAAAGGCCACTTTTGAAAATCTCTACTGCAGGATAAGGGGAAGCGGCGATCTGCTTTTCCATTTCAGGAAGGTAGAAATAGCCATAGAAATTGAGGTGCTCAATGCATTCCAGGACACTCCAGGATCCGGGGTGAGTGCGAAGATTCAGGTCTTCAACAGCATGTGCTCTAAA
>NZ_JAAVJS010000275.1:0-434 GCF_012037625.1 Tamlana crocina | reverse complement strand
CAAAAAAGATATGGTTCACTATAGATTCTGGCGGCTGGTTGGGTTAAATTGGGGGGCTTAAAAAATATTATTTAGTTCCCTCATTGGCTAACCTTAGGATCAAATCCTTTTGCTGGCCTTCAGAAAGATTGAATTTAGGCTTTCCTATGTATGGAAAGAAATACCTGAATTCCCTGTCAAAGGTTCTCCAGTTTTCTGCAATTCCGCGGTTTTTGTTTTCGCTTCCGGTATCGGTTGCGTTCATGTCATCTCCATCATTATCATAAGAAGTGGCTTCCACAGTATTTCCTGCGAAGACCATTCCCTCATTGATCTCAGAATAAAGCACTGCAGTTTCTCCCGATTTGGAAGGGAAATCCAGCGGTATTAAAGAAAAGTGTTTGAAAATATCATTTTTGGAGTTGATGTCCCTTACATTAAAATCAGAATTTGTA
>NZ_JAAVJS010000274.1:0-434 GCF_012037625.1 Tamlana crocina | reverse complement strand
ACCACCCCTTTTTCGATAGTCACACAACCAGTCCAGCCGAAATGATAATTTCCATCTTCCGGAACAGAACCATCTATTGATGCTTTATCTCCAATGTTATATTCTCCGGTTCTGGTTGAAGTTGAATATATGGTCATTACCCGGCCATCATTTAAATTTTTTAGAACCTTGGTGCAAGGAGATTTAAGCTGCGAAGGATCAAAACTTGTTGCATTTCTGGCTGAAGTTTGATTAAGTTGCTGCAGGTATTTTTCTTCAATGAATTTGAAAATACTTTCTGCAGTATTTAATTCACCGTCAAATTTATTTTCATTGACTAAAAACGCATATTCTTCTTTTCCATCTATTTTCAAGGCTAAAACATTTTCATCAAAAAAGCCTTGTTTGAAAAGGTGACTGTTAGAAGCACGATCAATAAGTAAAGAGTTATTACC
>NZ_JAAVJS010000273.1:0-435 GCF_012037625.1 Tamlana crocina | reverse complement strand
CTAATAATTAATGAGCTAATTTAATTAATTAGGATTAGAAAATACTTGCAAAAAGTACGAAAGGTTGTATATTTGCCCCGGCAAGTCCCACACAACCAGCTCCTGCTGAATCCCCCAGGGCGGGAACGCAGCAAGGGTAAGTGGTCGTAGCGGTGTGATGTGGGTCGCTTGCCATTTTTTGTTTCTATAAGTCAGATTTGTTGCATCTTTGCAGCATGACAAAATCAGCTTCAAAAGTGGTCTTGGTTACCGGGGCATCTTCAGGAATTGGAAAAGCCATAGCCGAATTCCTTCAATCAAAAAATTACATTGTATTTGGAACCAGCAGGAATCCTTCCGGCAGGCAATCCTCATTTCCCTTAGTGGCCCTTGATGTCACAAAACGCGATACCATAAAAACTGCAGTTGCTGAAGTTATTGCTTCCGCAGGAAAGA
>NZ_JAAVJS010000272.1:0-435 GCF_012037625.1 Tamlana crocina | reverse complement strand
TTATCGTTACCCATTCGCTCCAGCAGCTCATCTATATACTTATCCCAGTCATGGATAGGATTCTTCGCTACCCCCGATTCCATGGCGGCCTTAGCAACAGCCGGCGGCACAACTGAAATTAAACGGGGATCAAAAGGTTTTGGAATAATGTAATCTTTCCCGAAGATCAACTTGGTTTCTCCATAGGCGATATTCACCTGCTCCGGTACCGGATCTTTTGCCAGCCTTGCAAGCGCCTTAACGGCTGCCATCTTCATCTCTTCATTGATCTTTGTCGCACGTACATCCAAAGCACCTCTAAAGATGAATGGAAAACCAAGTACGTTGTTCACCTGGTTAGGATGATCACTACGACCGGTAGCCATAATAATATCCTTACGGGTGGATACAGCAAGATCGTATTCTATCTCGGGTTCGGGGTTAGCCATAGCGAAA
>NZ_JAAVJS010000271.1:0-436 GCF_012037625.1 Tamlana crocina | reverse complement strand
AAAGATTGGAGCAAATGGAGCGCTAAGGCTGGACTTAGAGGGGAATATACAGATCGTACAGGAGATTCCCGTTCCATGGAGCAGATTGATGACCGGGAATATTTTGAACTTTTCCCGACTTTCTACCTGCAGCATAATTTCAATGAAAATCACAGCCTCACTTTTGACTATAGCAGGAGAATTCAGCGACCGCGATACGAAAGTTTAAATCCCTTTCGCTACTATCTTAATGAATTCGATTACAACGCCGGAAATCCAAATCTGGAAGCTGCAATTATCAACAGCTATTCATTGAGCTATGGGCTCAAAAATGCTTATTTCTTTGACCTTTTTTACACCGATAGCGGTAATACTCCAGAGACACTAAGTTTTCAGGACAATGAAAGCCGCATCATAAGAAGAGTAAGTGCCAACCTTTTGGAAAGCACCAGCTACG
>NZ_JAAVJS010000270.1:0-436 GCF_012037625.1 Tamlana crocina | reverse complement strand
CGCCCGATGAAGAAATAGGACGGGGAGCTCATAAATTTGATGTAGAAAAATTCGGAGCTCAATGGGCTTATACCATGGATGGCAGCCAGGTAGGAGAACTGGAATACGAGAACTTCAACGCTGCAGGTGCCGTTGTTAAAGTCAGCGGAAAGAGCGTTCATCCCGGTTATGCCAAGGATAAGATGATCAACAGCATGTATATTGCCATGGACTTCATCAATTCCTTACCCCGACTGGAAACTCCCGAGCATACAGAAGACCGGCAGGGCTTTTTCCACCTCAATGCCATTGAAGGAGATGTGGAGGAAACTACGCTGCACTATATCATCCGGGATCATGACCGGGAGCATTTTGAGGCCAGGAAGCAAATGATGCAGGATCTCGCCGGAGAGATCTGCAACCAGTATGAAAGAGATTGCGTGACAGTGGAGATCAA
>NZ_JAAVJS010000269.1:0-436 GCF_012037625.1 Tamlana crocina | reverse complement strand
TTCAGAAACTATGGTGCCAAAGGCTTTATCAAACGGAATGTCCTCATAGGTAGAAACTGTTGCAGCTCGAAGGACTTCACCAGACCTGGGAACGCCAAGATTGGCAAGATAGCCTCCCATCACTGCCATAAAACTATTGGCGAATTGCGGGCGGTAACCCAGGGGCTCTAAAAGGTACTTCCAGCGATAGGCCCTGGAAAGATGCGAGAGAATTCCGAAGAAAACGCTAAGCATAACCCATTCCAGTTCGGCAAGTTTAATGTTGTTCCAAAGCTCTTCCCTCTCTTGCGGGGTGGCGCTGCTTAAAGAATACCAGATCAAAAAAACTCCCAGCAAGAGAGGTAGAAAGGTTTTAGTAAACTTGAGTAGTTTTTTCTTCAAGATCTAACTGAGGAGGTTGGTATCTTCATTAGGGAAAACCAAAGCCGGCTTAAAA
>NZ_JAAVJS010000268.1:0-436 GCF_012037625.1 Tamlana crocina | reverse complement strand
GTATTTCTGTTGTTGATCTTTTTTATGCTTACTTCTCCTGCAATTACGCCGGAAGCACTTGACCTTATCCTTCCAAAGGCAAAGGGAAAAACTACCAATAAGCAAAACGTGGCTGTAAGTATAACCAAAGACCTGCAGATCTATATCGATAAGGAAAGAGTGAGCAGCAGTTCCCTGGAAGCAAGACTTAAAGAGACTTTGGCGGGTGTTGAAGATCCCACGATCATTCTTAGGGCAGAAGAAGGAGTGCCTATAGAAAAGGCAGTAAATGTGATGGATATAGCCAACAGGAATCGATATAAGATCGTGCTTGCGGTAAAACCTGAGTAAATTTTCCCTTTTTTCAGCACAAACAGCTATTGTGGAACCAAGTTTGCTGAATAAAAATTTCAAGAAGATAAGAGAGTGAGATACCTGGAAACAGAACATGAACGCA
>NZ_JAAVJS010000267.1:0-436 GCF_012037625.1 Tamlana crocina | reverse complement strand
GGTTTAAGGTAAAATTTGGTTCACGCAAAGGTCAGCAAGGATTCGGCAAAGACCGCAGAGTACTCTAATAAACTTATCCTGGACCCGATTTCTTCATGCACCTTGCGTTCTCTCCGCGTGCTCTGATTGATATACCTTCTTTAAAGTTTCAATGGTAATTCTTACTTTGGTTAAAGATAGGGATACGGATTTATAACAAAATTATTGATTTCATGACCTCGCATTGCCCTTTTCTGAAAGAAATGTGAATAATAATAATAATGCGAACAGTTGAGAAATTAAGCCAATGAATTATCATCCAAAATACAACCCAAAAATTCACCACCGCAGGTCTATCCGGTTAAAAGGATATGATTATTCGCAGCCGGGTTTGTATTTTATTACGATTTGTTGTCATAATAGAATTTGCAGATTTGGACAGGTTGAAAACGGGAAA
>NZ_JAAVJS010000027.1:0-35749 GCF_012037625.1 Tamlana crocina | reverse complement strand
ACGGGATGATTGACGGGAACTAGATCATCATAACTGGGAGGTAAAAGACTTAGCTGGTCTTGATTGTAAGTCTTAAAAACTACTTTTCTGCTCATTCTTAAATTTAAGAATTTACTAGAAATTAGAGCATAAAAAAGAGACTGCCTTTTCAGACAGCCTCTTTTTATTTCATCTTAACCTTTTATGGAAAAAGGGGAGGGCTTATAAAGTTGCGTTTCTCCAAGTCCAAGTAGAAATATCAACTTGAGTACCTGTGTTGTAAGCATCGGTAGTTGTAGCCGCGTTACCGTCAATAATAACGTTTGCTAATGGACCATCGTCAGCCATATCAATATTAGTATCGTAACCGCTTAAATAAAGGTTGTTGATAGTAGCTCCAGATTGTTTCTTGAACTGTAGCGCTTTACCTCCAACTGCAGAGATGGCAGTAACGTTTGTAAATAATGGGTTACCGTTGTCCTTGTCAGCTTCAAAAGCAGTTGAGAATCCAGCAACAGTATGAGAAATGTAAGTGTTGGTTACAGAACCGTTCCATCCCTCAGTCCAATCGATAGCGTCATCACTGGTGTTTTCTACATAAATGTTAGTTACAGAAGCAGAGCCACCAAAGAACTCGATACCATCGTCATCGCCATCGTACACGGCAATGTTTTCAATAATGGTTTTGGATCCTACGGCATAAAGAGAAATACCGTTATATTGAGACTCTGAGTTAATTTGAGCACCAGTACCTTTAATAACTAAGTTTTTAATGATTCCTGAGTCGTCGTCATCTTGAGTTCCACCGTAAATGAAACCACCTATTTCGGCAGTAGCATTAACACCGGCAGTAGTGGTAGCGTTACCACAAATGGTTAATCCGCCCCAATCACCAGGCTCACCGTTAGGAGAAGAGATTA
Organism: Tamlana crocina; assembly: GCF_012037625.1. NCBI lineage: Bacteria > Pseudomonadati > Bacteroidota > Flavobacteriia > Flavobacteriales > Flavobacteriaceae > Tamlana > Tamlana crocina. The sequence goes on along the minus strand of NZ_JAAVJS010000027.1, from coordinate 34,850 downwards.
CAACAGGATTGTTAGGCTCTCCATTTATTTCAATTTTACCACCTTGTAATACGGCAAGGTAAACACCTGTACCACCAGCTCTAGCTGTAATTTTTGTTCCGGCAGGGATGATTAATTTAGCGCCAGACTGAACAATGTAAGATGAGTTAAGGCTGTAGTTAATAGAAGCATCTAAAGTTACAGTACCAGTAACAGCACCTTGTAAAACGTTGCTTTCTAAAGATACATCAGTATCTACCCAGTCAAAATCAGAAAGGTTAACAGTAGGAACAACTGTAGTGTTTAATGCGAAAGTTAATTTGCTTTCGTCAACATCAGCAGTGTTTTCGTCGTCTTCTTGCATGGCAACAGGAACGTAGTTGTCTGCGAAAACAACATTTGAAAGGTCACCAGCATCAGCCATATCTAAATCAATATCGTATCCACTTAAAGATAAGTTTGTAATGGTTGCACCAGATTGCTTTTTAAATTGTAAAGCTTTACCTCCTACAGTAGACACCGCAGTAATGTTGATGAATTTTGGGTTGCCGTTGTCTTTATCACCTTCAAAAGCAGTAGAGAAACCGGCAACAGTATGTGAAATGTAAGCGTTGGTTACAGTACCGCTCCAGCCTTCTGTCCAGTCGATAGAATCATCACTGTTGTTTTCTAAGTATAAGTTTGAAACTGATACTGTACCACCAAAGAATTCAACACCATCATCGTCACCATTAATTACAGCGATGTTTTCTACGGTAGTGTTAGAACCTACGGCGTAGAAAGAAATACCGTTGTACTGAGACTCAGAGTTGATTTGAGCACCAGTGCCAGCAATTTGTAAGTGACGGATAGAACCAGAGCTATCGCCATCTTCAGTACCACCATATTTAAAACCACCAACTTCAGCTTCGGCATCAACACCTGCAGTAGTTGTAGCTTTACCGCAAATAGTTAAACCCCCCCAATCTCCAGGCTCTCCGTCTGCAGAAGACATGATTACAGGGTTTCCGGCATTACCGTTAATATTAATAGTACCACCTCTTAAAACAGCAATGTAAACATCAGTTCCACCATCTTCGGCAAGAATTTTAGTTCCAGCAGGAATGTTTAATGTAGCATCTTCATCTACAATAAATTGACCAGTTAAGTTGTAAGTAACCGAAGCATCTAAAGAAACAGTAGTTTTTAAAGTACCTTTTAAAATTCCGGCTTCTAGGTTTTTAACCACGTCTGTTTGTTCTGGACCTATTGGGGCCGGGTCGTCAGAATCACAACTTGTTAAAGTTAAAGCGGCAAAAATAAATGATGCGCTAAATAGTTTTACGATTAAGTTTTTCATTTTTAAATTATTAATTTTTGTTTTGTTTTTGAATTGTATTTCAAGTGCAAAGAAAGCCACTAAGCGTTTTAATATCTTTAACTCAATATTAAACATGGGTTATGATTGCGCCTTGTAAAACGGGCTTTTGTTAACTAAACGTTACTAAAACGAGTACTTTAAACTTAAGCTTAATAAACTTCCTTTTTTGTAAGACAGAACCGTTTCGTTGGTTTCAATTCCTGTGCTTAGGTTTCTTACCAATTGCGTTTGTTTAATTTCAGGGTTTAATAAGTTACGCCCGGTAAATTTCAATTCTAATTTGTCGGTAATTTGTTTGCTGGCAACGAAATCTAGTGTCACAAAACCTTTTTCTATAATTTGGTCGTTGTACAATTGGGCGCTGTTGGCGAAATCTTCAGGAGACCCCAATGCAAATATTTTATCTGATGAATAGTTTCCGGTTACCGTAGCGATAAACTCTTTTTCGGTTTGGCTGTTATAGCTTAATGAACTGTTTATAATCAAATCGGAAGCACCTTGTAAATCCGTTTCAGTTACGCCTTTGTACTGGTAGTTTTCCAATAAATCTTGGTTGAACCACATATTGGTAATGTTGGCGTTGAAGTTTAAAATGGCAACCTCATCGTCATTTGTTATCAAATCCAAACGGGTTTCCAATTCTACACCGTACACATTGGCTTCTTCGCCCGTGTTAGCATATTGAAAAATACCAGACGATCCTCTTGTTTGTGCTAAGTTAATCGGGTTTTTAATGTTTTTGAAAAAGGCTGTAGCCGAAATCAATTCACCTTGGCTTGGGAAGAATTCCCATTTCGCATCGATATTTAAAACATCCGATTTTTCCAAATCAGGGTTTCCTTTGGTAACACGTCCGGTTGGCGATACATATTCAAAAGGCGAAACCTCCTTAAATTCAGGAAGGGTTTGTGTTAAACTTGAAGCCAAACGGAAGAAATGTTTTTCGTTAAGCTCGTACTTAAAGTTGGCACTTGGGTAAACCTCGGTATACTCTCTTTGTGTAGAACCAACTCTTGCGGTTCCAGTTTCAGAGTCGATGTAATTTGCTACATCCCAAAGTACATTAATTTCGTCTCTTTCGAAACGCACCCCAACGTTACCAGAAAGTTTTTTGTTAAGTCCGAAATCTAAATTGGCATAAGCGGCCATAATATTGATGTCGGCATCGTAACGGTCTGGTGCAGGCTCTCTTAAGGCAAGGCCGTCATCGAAGTTTTCGGGAGTAAAAGTTAATGTAAACTCATCAACACTTGGTACTTGAAAACCACGGGCACGCACACCAATAAATTGTGAACTGAAAACACGGTCTTTTTGACGGAAATCGGCACCCACATGCAATTTAAAAGGTGTTGTGTTGGCGTCTTCATCAAACGCACCTAAACTAAAGGCGTCTTCTACAAATGCATTGTATTCAATATCTTCAATTTTTTGACTCGACTTACGTTGCTGGAAATCACCAACGTGGGCATATTGAACGAAAGGCATACCTGTGTCGATAATGGTTTGATTGTCAGGATCAGTTTCAGGAGTAAAAATATTGGCTTCGTTACGGATTCTGTTAGGCTCTTGTGCCAAAACATAGTTGTAACCAGCCGCCCAATTAAGTTCGTTTTTCTCGCTGATATTGTGAGAACCTTCAATTTGGTTTACTAATAGGATAGTTTGCTTGAAGTTTTGGTCGCGAACAAAGGCTTGTTCTTCTTTAGGGTCTTGGTCAAATACGTAACCTTCGCCATTTCTACCTTGCTCGTAAACGTTGTCTTCACTCTTGTTTACTGAAAGACTGCTGATTTTTAAATTGTTATTGTCATTTAATTTAAGGGCCAGGTTTACGTAGCCGGTAGTGTTCGTTCTCGATTGAGATTGCTCTACGTCTGTAAACTTGTTATCCAAAACGTTAGAACGGAAGCTTCTAAAAACACCTTCTTGGTAATCGTAGTTTTGACGGTGCGATCCCGCAACAAAAACTTTTAATTGTTTCCCTAATACATCAAACTTGGTGCCCCCCGATAACGAAATGCTATAATTTCCGGTGTTCTTTTGGTCAACAGGATCCCAAGATTGTCTGGTGATTAAATCGGTTAAAGCATATTGCTTTTTGTGGAAACCTAAAGTAACATCGTCGGTAATAATACTTCTTTTAAAATTATTGATACCGATAGTATTGGTGTTGTATCCAGAAGATACACCTATGGAAAATTCCTTTTTTGCATAGGATTTTGAAGTGATATCCACATTACCAGAACCTTGGTCGGCATAACTTGATGTTGAATACGTTTTGCTTATACCAACGTTTTCAATGATATTGGTTGAAAACAGGTTCAGGTTGATGTTTTTGTTGTTAACGTCATCCGATGGAATAGGCAGGCCATTCATGGTGGTAGAAAGGTAACGGTCGCCCAATCCTCTAATATAAATGTCTCCAGAACCTTCACTTTTGGTTACACCCGAAATTTTTGAAGTTGCACTAGAAGCATCAGAAACACCAATTTTAGAAAGGCGCTCGGCACCAATACTTTCTTTGATCACCACCGCTTTTTTCTGCTCCAACAATAGGGCAGTTTCACTTTCACGTTTGGTAGTTGTGGTAATCACTACCTCGTCCAACGAAGCGGCACTCGCACCCATGGGTACATTCACTTCGGTTACTTTCCCGGCCACCACGGTAACAGGTAACTCTTGGGTTTGGTAACCTACAAAACTAAATATTAAGGTATAATTGCCAGCATCTAAATTTTCAAGGGCGTACAATCCGTCAAAATCAGAAGTAGTTCCTTTTGTGGTGCCTTTTATCAATACGTTGGCAAAGGCCAAAGGTTCGTTGTTATACTCTTTGTCGGTGAGTTTACCAACCACAGAACCAGTGTTTTGTCCATAAAAAATAGAGGCTGTTATTAGCGCTAAAAATAGGGTGAATTTTTTCATATTTCTTAGTTTTTATCTTGTGCAAAGAACGAAACGCTATGTGAACGGGGTGTTACCTACGGGTTAAACAATGGTAATAGAAGCGTTATTTAAACGTTATGTGTAACTGGGTTTTTAAAGGGAGTAGTTACATTAATTTAACATTGAAAATGATGTGTTTTCATTTTTGAATTTTATAAGAGGGGCGAGATTTGAAATAGCCTTCCTCAAAAAATCAAAAGAGATGAATTGGGGGTTGAAATCTAAGATTGAAGTAAGGGGTTTTATTGTGGAATTTAGCTGTGGCTTAAACTATAGTTCACAAAAACGGATAGTTTTTAGGAGAAAATAACTCTAACTGGTATCTAGGTCTGGAAAATAAAGAGTGCTTTGTCTGTCGGAAAGTAGGAGGGTTACTGATCCGAAGTGTTTTTTGAACTCTGCCCAGCGTTCGCCATGGCCATTGCTAAAGCGATATCGTCCATTGAAACGCTGCTGGCTTCTAAGGTCAATTTTAACTCTACAGGGTTAAGTCCGTTAACGTGAACGTCGATTTCTTGGGATTCGTAACCTACAAAGCTGCAAACCAAAGTATAATCGCCGGCTTTCAAGTTTTCAATAACAAACATGCCGGTTTGGTCGGTGTTGGCTTTTACCTCGGTATCTTTAATACTGATGTCGGCCAAAACCAAAGGCGCATTTTTAACCTCATTGTCTAAAACCTTTCCAACAATAAGCCCAGTGTTTTGGCTAAAGGAAAGTGTGCTGAAAAGTGTAGCGGCAATGACAATTAAATGCTTCATATTTGTTGATGTGTAAATACAGTGCAAAATAAACGAAACATCATGAGTCCAATGTTATCTAAATATTAAGCAACGATGATTAAAATGTTATCGTAATGTTAACTCGTGTGGGGCAAAAAAACGAAAGTAAAGCCATAGGTTAATAAGATCTTTTTTATCTTGCCTTGCTTTAAAAACGAACAATGAACTGGGAACAACTACTATCCTTAAAACGCTTTGGCGATACCAATAAAAGACTAAGAAAAGAACAGGACGAAACCCGACTGGGCTTCGAAGTGGATTACGATCGTATTATTTTTTCTTCGGAATTTAGGAGCCTTCAGGATAAAACCCAGGTGATTCCGTTGTCGCAAACCGATTTTGTGCATACCCGTTTAACCCACAGTTTGGAAGTAAGTGTTGTGGGGCGTTCGTTGGGAAGAAAAGTGGGGGTGAAGATTTTGGAAAAACATCCGCATTTGCAAAGTGTTCACGGCTACCAGGCCAACGATTTTGGGGCTATTGTTGCCACGGCGGCATTGGCGCACGATATTGGTAATCCACCGTTCGGGCATTCGGGCGAAAAGGCCATCGGTGAATTTTTTAAAACGGGCGAAGGAAAACAATACCAATCCCAACTTACCGATAAACAATACCAAGACCTTTGCGATTTTGAAGGCAATGCCAACGGCTTTAAAATATTGACCCAAAACCGCCCCGGACGAAAAGGCGGTTTGCGCATGAGCTACGCCACGTTGGGCGCCTTTACCAAATACCCAAAAGAATCGTTGCCCAAAAAGCCCACAACCCATATTGCCGATAAAAAATATGGGTTTTTCCAAAGCGATAAAGATGCTTTTGTGGATGTAGCTAATGAATTGGGCTTGATAAAACGAAGTAACGACCACATTAGTTTTTCGCGCCACCCTTTGGCGTATTTGGTTGAAGCAGCCGACGATATTTGTTACACCATCATCGATTTTGAAGATGGCATCAACCTGGGGCTTATCCAAGAGGAATATGCTTTGGAATACCTTTCAAAAGTCATCCGGGAAAACATAATTGCCGAAAACTATTATGCGCTTTCTAGCCGAGAAGATCGTATTGGTTATTTGCGTGCATTGGCTATTGGCGCACTTATCAACGATGCGGTCGATATTTTTATGGACAACGAAGACGCTATTTTAAACGGAAGTTTTGACTGTGGTCTGTTGGATAAAAGTAAGTACGATGCCCAAATTAAGGACATCATAAAAATTAGCATTGAAAATGTTTACCAATCGGAAGAGGTGGTGGATAAAGAAATTGCCGGTTACCAAATTATCAACAAGTTGTTGGGCGTTTACACCGCAGCAGTAAATAACTCGTACAACGGCACGGCTTCCAACTACGATAAATTAATACTGACCCGTTTGCCCGAAACTATCAATTTTAAAAGCGACAATCTGTACCAAAGGCTACTGTCGGTGTGTCATTATGTGTCGCTGCTGTCGGATAGTAAAGCCATCCAAAACTTTAAAAAGATTGAAGGAGTAACCTTTTAAATCGGCGTGCGAAATGAAAGGTGATTATTCTACTTTTCATTAACAACGAAAAGCGGGATACCTGCATAAAACGTTAGTTTTTTTGTGACACTCTTATGGAATAATTTGTCAAGGAATGTTCTTTTAGGAATAAAAAGAGCCAGCACGTCGGTTTGGTGTTCCTTTAAAAAATAATCTACCCCATTTAAAACAGAAGTGTTTTTTACCAAATGAACATTGGAAGCATCGGCGGAAAGCCCTTTGGCTTTTAAGTTGCCGAGAGCCTGATCTTCTGAGTTGTCTACAACATGAAGGTATTCTATGGATGCACCAAACAAGTCTGCAAATTCAGAAAGAGATTTAAGAAAGGAATCATCTTTCTCTTTAAGGGAAGTTGAGTAGGTTATGGATCTAAGGTCCTTAATCTCTGTGTCATTGGGAATGGCCAACACCGGGCAGTGCGCATTCATCATAGTTTTTGTTGTAATGCTGCCTATAATTTTGTTTAGTGCGTTTCTTTCGCCTTTGGTGCCCATAATAATGAGGTCGTATTTATGGTCGCTAAATTCTATTATTTTATTTGTTGTTTCGTCTGAAGGAAATACCGCCTGGCTTCCTATGGCATTGGTGTCATATGGTTTTATAAATTCAGCCATTTTTTTCTTCATGTCTTTTTGAAACACTTTGCGGTCATTGCGGAATTGTTTTGGGTCCATGTAAAGCGCTTTACCTTTACCGGGTTCTGGGTAAACGTGTATTACATCAACTCTTGAGTCAGCTTTCTTAGCGATGCTTATGGCGTAAGCAAATGCTTTGTGGGCGGCAGGCGAAAAGTCTGTTGGAAATAGTATTTTTTTTATCATTTTTGCTTGTATTTATTTAGGGTTTGTGTTTAGAGGTCTGTCCACGGTTAATAACCTTATTGTAACTAAAATACGAAATTAATCCCCAAAGCTCAAACGGCTTTGATAGCTTTTAAATTCACAATGACCATGGTCATAAAACGAAGATTTTTTAGACTTTATTCGTTTAAATAAAGAAACTACTACTGTTGCTTTTACATATTGCTAGTATTTATGTCATAAACAGTTAAATGTTATTGTATCCTAATAGAAAAGTATTTAAAAGGATGGTGGTGTGAAAGCCTTAAGGTTCGCATGAATGATTTGGGCCAATTGCTTTTTAAATAAAAAAGCAGGATACAACAAAACAAATTTGGTTGAAATTTTTTTAAAAAACTAAGGGTGTGCCTCTTAAAATCAAGACAAAGCTTAAAGTTGTATAACCAACTTATTGAAAACAGATACTTTCTAAGAGTAATGTAAAGTTCTCGGTTTTCTTATTGGCCAACAAAAAGCCAAGTTCTTCAATAGCTTCACCAGAAAATTTTGGGATGCTTAAATTACGCCCTCTAAATCGGGGGAACAAGTCTTTTAATGCCATATTAATGGTTTGCCATTCACCTGTTGTTGTAAAATAAGAAACGTATGAGTGGTTGTCGTCAAGATTTGCTTTTACTCTAAACTGGTAGCGTTTGCCATCGCCTTTTATTCTTAAGACTATTTCTTGGAAACCTTGGGTGTCAATGGAATCGCCTCGGTACCGTAAGGAAGAGAATCCACCATTGTTATCTAAAGAAACCTTGCCGTAAAACATGCCCATGCCGTCTTGGTTGAGTTTAAAATGCCCAGAAGATTTACCGCCCATAACCGCATCATCAACCACTTTCCAGTGTTCTAAGTTTGAGGTTTTGTTAAATGTAAAGATGGTGTGTGCTGGCATGTTTCTACAGTTGAGGGTTGGTTTATTCTGTTTTAATCATCGTAAATTAATGATTAACAACGAATATAGTTGAAGTTTTCTGTAAAGTCAAATTAGTTGAAAACTAGCAATCAGAGCAAACTTTCAAAAAGAGCTTTTAAACTATTTGTATCCAAGCCAACAGCTTGTTGCAGTTCTGCCGTGCTGCCATGTTCAATAAACGTGTCGGGAATACCTAAAACCTTTACGGTATTATTGTAACTATGTTGGGCAGCAAATTCTAAAATGGCACTTCCAAAACCACCTTTTATGGTGTTGTCTTCAACCGTAACAATCGTGTGGTGGCTTTTAAAAATGTGATACAATAAGGTTTCATCCAGGGGTTTTACAAAACGCATATCGTAATGCGATACTTCTAAATTTTCAATGGCTTCGGTCACATTTTTGGCCATGTTGCCAATACTTAATACGGCCAATTTCTGACCTTCTTTTAAGCAGGAACCTTTCCCGATTTCAATGCTTTCAAAAGGTTGTTTCCAATTTATGGTGACGCCTATGCCGCGAGGGTAGCGAATAGCAATAGGTGCGTCCAACTCCAATTGCACGGTGTACATGATATTGCGGAGTTCTATTTCGTTTCGCGGTGCAAAAATGATGAGGTTGGGTATGCACCGCAGATAGCTCAAATCGAAAACACCGTGGTGGGTGGCGCCATCGGCACCAACCAATCCGGCACGATCTAAACAAAAAATGACTGGCAGTTTTTGCAAGGCCACGTCGTGGATAATTTGGTCGTAAGCCCGTTGTAAAAAAGTGGAGTAAATATTGCAAAACGGAATAAGCCCTTGTGTGGCCATGCCTGCCGCTAGGGTTACCGCGTGTTGTTCAGCAATGCCCACGTCGAAAGCTCGATCGGGCATGGCCTCCATCATAAATTTAAGTGAACTTCCCGTTGGCATAGCAGGGGTAATCCCCACAATTTTTGGGTTCGTTTTGGCTAACTCGACAATGGTATGCCCAAATACATCCTGATATTTTGGGGGCTGCTTCACTTTGGCCTTAGTAATTAAATCGCCCGTTTTGGCATCAAACTTTCCTGGAGCGTGGTATTTTACTTGGTCGGCTTCAGCTTGTTTCAATCCTTTGCCTTTGGTGGTAATAACGTGCAGGAATTTAGGGCCTTTTGTGTTTTTTAGGCGTTTCAGTTCTTTCAGCAGTGCCTCAAAATCGTGACCATCAATAGGTCCCGAATAATCAAAATTTAAGGCTTTTATAATATTATTCCGTTTTTGGGTGCCCTTTTTTACGTTGGTTAAGTATTGCTTTAGGGCACCTACACTGGGGTCGATACCAATAGCATTGTCGTTAAGTATTACCAAAATATTGGCATCGGTAACGCCGGCATGGTTGAGCCCTTCAAAAGCCATCCCACCAGCAATACTGGCATCGCCAATAACGGCAATATGTTGTTTTTCGGTATCGCCTTTAATTTTCGAAGCAATGGCCATACCCAAAGCTGCCGAGATAGAGGTGGAGGCATGCCCAACCCCAAAGCTATCGTATTCGCTTTCTTCGCGTTTTGGGAAACCGCTGATACCACCCAACTGCCGATTGGTGTGAAATTGGTCGCGGCGGCCAGTTAATATTTTGTGTCCGTAAGCTTGGTGGCCCACATCCCAAATCAGTTGGTCATTTGGGGTGTTAAATGTATAGTGTAATGCTATGGTAAGTTCCACCACGCCCAAACTCGCACCTAAATGGCCTTCTTTGGTGGCCACAATGTTGATGATAAATTGGCGTAATTCCTTGGCTAACTCCGGCAAGTCGTTCGTGCTTAAATCGCGGAGGTCTTCGGGTGAATGGATTTGTTGGAGTAAATTTTGCATTTGAATACAAATGTAGCAGATGAAATTGTATTTTTGATTTGAAACCAAAAGTTTATTTGAATGATAGAGCCGTTTGATGATACCTATTTTATGAAAAAAGCCTTGCAGGAAGCCGAAACGGCATTTGAAAAAGGAGAAATTCCGGTAGGGGCGGTTGTGGTAATTGATAATAGGATTATTGCCCGCGGACATAATTTAACCGAAACCCTCAACGATGTAACCGCCCACGCCGAAATGCAGGCCATCACAGCGGCAGCAAATTTTTTAGGCGGAAAATATCTTCAAAATTGCACGCTTTATGTCACTTTGGAACCTTGCCAAATGTGTGCCGGTGCTTTGTATTGGAGCCAGATTTCGAATATTGTTTATGGAGCCCGTGATATGGAACGCGGATGTATCAACCTGAAAACGAAATTGCACCCCAAAACTCAAATGAAAGGCGGTGTTTTGGAAGATGAAGCTTCTACACTTTTAAAGCGGTTTTTTATTGAAAAACGGAATTTGAATTGAAATGTCATTACGAAGGAAGCATGACTGAAGTAATCTTTAATCAACAGGTTGCTTCTCTCCGCTCGCAATGACGGTTATTAATTAATACTTACTGTCACGCTGGTTCTCACGCATTTTATCCAAATTTTCTTTGGTAAGCATATAATCTTTTAAGTTTCGGTCTTTCCAACGGTGGTAAATAAACAAGGGGAAAACCACCAAAAACAGTCCAGCGACCCCAATACCAATCAATTTTTCAGAGTAGTCAACATCGAGTGTGAAACCCAATATAATACTGGTGAAAACGGCAACAGTCAATATAATGATGAGGTATTTCATGTTTACTTAGTGAATTTTATAAGTTGGCGGCGGTAAGCGGTCAGTAATTTCGATTTTGAAATATAACCGTAATATTTTCCTTTTTTAATGACAGGTAAATTCCAAGCGCCAGTGGTTTTAAATTTTTCCATAATATCGTGCATCGAATCGGCATCATAATCAATAATTCCGGCGTCGGCATGCATCAGGCTGGCAGCGTCTACTTTGTCGTATAAACTGTTGTCGAACATCATATGGCGTATATCGTCGAGCCTAATCACGCCCAAAAATTCGTGTTCATCATTAACTACAGGAAAATGATTTCGTGACGATTTGGCCACGGCTTCGTTTAAAATCTCGCCCAATTTCATTTCGGGCGTTAGCGTTATAAAATTGGTTTCGATCACCTTGTCGATATCCAAGACCATCAGTACGTTTTGGTCTTTATCGTGCGTCATCAGTTCACCGCGTTCGGCCAGTTTCAAGGTGTAAATGGAATGCGATACATAATATTTTGTTATGGCGAACGATACGGCCGAAACAATCATTAGCGGAACAAAAAGCTCGTACCCTCCGGTAATTTCAGCAATAAGGAATATGGCGGTTAATGGAGCATGTAATACCCCAGCCATAAGGCCCGTCATCCCGATAAGGGTAAAGTTGGATTCAGACACATGAAAGCCCAGCCCAATGTGGTTTATAATTTTGGCAAAGGCGTTTCCTAAGGCGCTGCCCATAACCAAAGTTGGGATAAAAACACCACCCACGCCTCCAGCACCAAATGTGGTGGTCATGGCAATGGCTTTAAAAACTGAAATGCCTAAAAGCAGCGCAATAACAATCCAAATATTCGATAGGTCTAAATCTAAAGGTGTGGTGCCAATGGCCGCCAAGTGGTCGCCTTTTAAGAGGTTGTTCATAATGCCGTAACCTTCACCGTAAAGTGGCGGAATAAAATAAAGCATGGTGCCTATGGCAACCCCTCCAATTAATAGGCGTTTCGCCCGACTTTCAAATTGTTTAAAGAAGTTGGTGATGGCGAAAAAGACTTTTGAAAAATACACCGACGCTAAACCTGTTACCACGCTTAGCACCACGTAAAACGCAATGTCGTTCACTTGAAATTTATCGGTAAGCTGAAACCGAAGCAATATGTCTGTTCCTAAAAACATATACGAGGTGACTACTGCTGAAACCGAAGCTAAAAGTAAAGGTACTAAAGAAGTAAACGCAATATCGAGGCTAAAGACTTCAATAGCAAAAATAATGGCTGCTATCGGCGCCTTAAACATCGATGCCATAGCACCTGCCGCTGCACAACCAATAAGGAGCATTCGGGTTTTGGTATTCATGTGGAACAGGCGTGCGGCATTAGACCCCAATGCCGAACCCACGCTAACGGCAGGCCCCTGTAACCCTACCGAACCACCAAATCCAGCGGTTAACGGCGCAGTGATTAAAGCCGCATAAATATTGTACCGCGGAATAATTCCGTTTAATTTTGAAATAGCGTAAAGCGTTGAAGAAATACCGTGCCCAATATGTTTTTTAAGCCAAGTCTGTTTAATAACATAAACCAGGAATAATCCAATAATAGGAAAAACAAAGTATAATGAGTTTTGATAGTTTTTTAGGAAATCTAACTCAAAAAGCAGACGGATGTAGTGCGTAAGGTTTTTTAAGGTTACCGTACCGATTCCGGCCAAAAAACCAACAAGTATACTGAGTATGTAAATAAATTGTTGCTCTGAAAGATGTTTGTATTTCCAGATTAAAAACTTACGTAACAAACTTTTGGTTGAAACAGGCATTGTATAAAACTACTAAAAAATCCCGCTTTTCAGCAGGATTTTGTTTTATTGTTTTAAGTTAAGTTTTAAACTCAATTCATTCAGTTGCTCGTCGTCAATAGGAGCGGGAGCGTCAATCATCACATCGCGCCCGGCATTGTTTTTCGGGAAGGCAATAAAATCCCTAATGGTTTCCTGTCCGCCCAGTATAGCCACCAATCGGTCCAACCCGAAAGCTAATCCACCGTGCGGTGGAGCACCATATTGGAAGGCGTCCATTAAAAAGCCGAACTGTGCTTTGGCTTCCTCTGGTGTAAAGCCTAAATAATCGAACATCAAGGCTTGGGTTTCTTTGTCATGGATACGAATGGAGCCACCGCCAATTTCGTTACCGTTTAATACCAAATCGTAGGCATTGGCCTTAACGGCGCCGGGGTCGGTTTTAAGTAACTCGATTTGCTCTGGTTTTGGCGCTGTAAACGGGTGGTGCATGGCGTGGTAACGATTGGTCTCGTCGTCCCATTCCAATAATGGAAAATCCATTACCCATAGTGGAGCGAACTCATCGGGTTTACGCAACCCTAAACGCTCGGCCAATTCCATACGTAAAGCACTTAACTGTGTTCTTACTTTGTTTTTGTCGCCAGATAGCACACAGATTAAATCGCCGGGTTTAGCACCGGTAGCTTCAGCCCATTTAGCTAAGTCGTCCTGGTCGTAAAATTTATCGACCGAAGATTTAAAACTGCCGTCGTCATTGCATCGGCAATACACCATGCCCAATGCGCCGATTTGCGGACGCTTAACCCAATCAATCAATTTGTCGATTTCTTTTCTGGTGTAGCTATTTCCGCCCGGTACGGCAATACCAACAACCAATTCGGCAGAATTGAATACTTTAAAATCTTTATGTTGGGCAACGGCGTTCAATTCGCCAAACTCCATCCCAAAACGAATGTCTGGTTTGTCGTTACCATATAAACGCATGGCATCGTCGTAAAGCATTCTTGGGAATTTTTCAACTTCAATACCGTTAATTTCTTTTAATAAATGGCGTGTTAACCCTTCAAAAGCATTTAAAATGTCTTCTTGCTCTATAAAGGCCATTTCGCAATCTATTTGGGTGAACTCGGGCTGACGATCGGCACGTAGATCTTCATCCCTAAAACACTTCACAATCTGGAAATATTTGTCCATGCCACCCACCATAAGCAATTGCTTAAAAGTTTGTGGCGATTGGGGAAGGGCATAAAACTGGCCTTCGTTCATGCGACTAGGCACCACAAAATCGCGGGCACCTTCGGGAGTTGATTTTATTAAATATGGCGTTTCTACTTCAATAAAACCTTCTTTTGAAAGGTAATTACGTACCTCTTGGGTAACCTTATGCCTAAAAATTAAACTGTTTTTTACAGGGTTTCGGCGGATGTCCAAATAACGGTATTTCATTCGGATGTCCTCACCGCCATCGGTTTTATCTTCAATAGTAAAGGGCGGTAATTTGGCTTCATTCAAAATATTCAATTCTGAAACCAATAATTCTATGTCTCCAGTTGGAATGTTTGGGTTTTTCGAAGCGCGCTCAATAACAGTACCTTTAACCTGAACCACAAACTCGCGACCCAAGTTTTGGGCCTGTTCGATAAGTGTTTTCGAGGTGCGTTCTTCATCAAAAACCAATTGGGTAATGCCGTAACGGTCGCGCAAATCTACCCAAACGATAAAGCCTTTGTCTCTAATTTTTTGAACCCATCCGGCGAGGGTTACTTCTTTATTGATATCTGTCGATGTTAATTCACCACAATTATGACTTCGGTACATAGAAAAAATTTAGGCTGCAAATTTAAGCAAATCCCTTATAGTATGAATTAATCTGTGGTTTTTTTTGGTGGTTTGTTTGTTGAACCAATAAATACTTCAATAGCCTAAAATGTAAACAGCTGTATTGTTTGCCTGTGGGTTTTTTTGCATGTTTACGCCAAATTTATGAGTTGTAATGTTTTCACAGCCATATAATTTGAAATTAAATAAGGGTTTTGGATAAAAAGTTTTAGTTTTGCGGATCGTTGCTTTTTTTATTAAGTAATGAGAAAAATAACAAACAATATCAAAGACAAAATTGTAATTAAAAAAATGAACAAAAAAATTGATCAACAGGCGGCAGATAATATTAGAGCACTGGCCGTTGCCATGGTAGAAAAGGCAAATTCTGGCCACCCGGGAGGACCAATGGGCGGGGCAGATTTCATGCATATTTTATATTCAGAATTTTTTAATTACGACCCGTCTGATATGGAGTGGCCTTTCAGGGACCGTTTTTTCATGGACGCTGGCCACCTTTCAACCTTAATGTATGCTCAGTACTATTTGTTGGGCAACTATTCAAAAGACGACATCGCCAACTTTAGACAGTGGGGCTCTGTAACACCGGGTCATCCAGAAGTAGATGTTAAAAGGGGCATTGAAAACACTTCTGGGCCACTGGGCCAAGGGCACACTATGGGTGTTGGGGCAGCCATTGCGGCCAAGTTTTTGCAGGCCAGATTTGGCGATTGGATGAACCACAAGATTTACGGATTTATTTCCGATGGAGGTATTCAGGAGGAAATATCTCAGGGGGCAGGAAGGATTGCCGGGCACTTGGGCTTGAGCAATTTTATCATGTTCTTCGATTCTAACGATATCCAATTATCGACTTCAACTGACGAAGTAACCACCGAAGACACCGCTAAAAAATACGAAGCTTGGGGCTGGAAAGTGGTAACCATTGATGGTCACGACCACGATGAAATTAGAAAGGCCTTGACTGATGCCAACAACGAAACTGAAAAACCAACCCTGATTATTGGTAAAACCATAATGGGTAAAGGTTGTGTGACGGCCGACGGAAGCATGTACGAAGGGCATTGCGAATTGCACGGTAAGCCTATTGGCGACACCGGTGCCGATTACGCAAAAACTTTAAAGAACCTTGGTGCCGATATTGATAATCCGTTTGAGATTTTTGATGAGGTAAACGATTTCTATAAAAACTTAATCGAACAAAAAACAAAACAAGCGGCTGAAAAGAAAGCTGAAATCGAGGCTTGGAAAAAAGCCAATACTGAACTAGCCGATAAATTGGATTTCTTCCTTTCTGGACAATTACCAGAATTAGATTTTGCTTCAGTTGAGCACAAAGCAGGTTTGGCTTCTAGAGCAGCATCTTCTAACGTGTTAGCGTATTTGGCTGAAAACGTAGAAAACATGATTGTGTCTTCTGCCGATTTATCTAACTCTGATAAAACCGATGGATTCTTAAATAAAACATCGTCTTTACAGAAAGGTGATTTCTCTGGTTCGTTCTTACAAGCCGGTGTTGCCGAATTAACTATGGCATGTATTGCAAACGGTATTGCATTGCACGGTGGTATTATTCCGGTTGTAGCAACATTCTTTGTGTTTTCAGATTACATGAAGCCTGCCATTCGTTTAAGCGCGATTCAAGAATTGCCAGTTAAATATGTGTGGACGCACGATGCCTTTAGAGTAGGTGAAGATGGGCCAACACACCAGCCTATTGAGCAAGAGGCACAAATTCGTTTGTTGGAAAAACTTCAAAACCACAGCCACAAACAAAGTTTCTTAGCGTTACGTCCTGCAGATTCTGCTGAAACCAGCGTTGCATGGAAAATGGCTATGGAAAATACCGATACACCTTCAGGTTTAATTTTATCGCGTCAAGGTATAAAAGATGTACCTGCTGAAGGTTCTCGTTACGAAGCGGCTTTAGCGGCCGAAAAAGGTGGTTATTTGGTAAAATCTGTTGATAATCCAGATGTGGTGCTTGTAGCCAACGGATCGGAAGTATCAACTTTAGTGGCTGCTGCCGAAATTTTAGAAGCAGACCACAACCTTAAAGTTAGTATTGCTTCGGTGATTTCTGAGGGGTTATTTAAACAACAACCAAAAGATTATCAAAACAGCATCATTCCTAAAGATAAACCATTGTTTGGTTTAACAGCTGGTTTACCTGTAAACTTAGAAGGTTTGGTAGGAGACAATGGGAAAGTGTTCGGATTAGAGCACTTCGGATATTCTGCACCAGCAGGCGTATTGGACGATAAGTTTGGGTTTACGGGAGAAAAAGTGAGCCAAGAGGTATTGGCCTATTTAAAAACACAACAAAACTAAAATATTATGAAATTTTTTATCGACACAGCCAACCTAGACGAGATAGCCGAAGCACAGGCTTTGGGTGTATTGGACGGCGTAACCACCAATCCCTCTTTAATGGCCAAGGAAGGCATTACAGGGGAAGAGAATATATTGAACCACTACAAAAAAATCTGCGAGATTGTTGAGGGCGATGTAAGTGCCGAGGTAATCTCAACCGATTTTGAAGGGATGGTAAAAGAAGGCGAGGCTTTGGCAGCGCTACACCCACAGATTGTGGTAAAATTACCGTTGATTGCCGATGGTATCAAAGCCTGTAAATATTTCTCAGATAAAGGGATTAGAACCAATGTGACTTTAGTGTTTTCAGCAGGACAGGCCTTATTGGCCGCCAAAGCCGGAGCCACTTACGTATCGCCGTTCTTGGGAAGATTGGACGATATTTCAACAGATGGGTTGAACCTTATTGCTGAAATCAGACAGATTTATGATAACTACGGTTTCGAAACGCAAATTTTGGCGGCTTCCATACGTCACACCATGCACGTTATCGACTGTGCAAAAATTGGCAGCGACGTGATGACCGGCCCGTTATCTTCAATCACTGGATTGTTGAAGCACCCATTGACCGATATCGGTTTGGCTAAGTTCTTGGCCGATTACGAAAAGGGAAATAAATAAGCATTATTTTGCTATAAAACTTAACGCCTCTCTATCCGAGAGGCGTTTTTGGTTTTAGGGTTTTAATAAATTACGGTATATTGAGCTCGATAAGAGCAAATAAATGCGATATACATGACGATAAAAGACAAATTGGCCGCCCAGCGCACTTACATTCTTTTAGGGGCATTATTTATAACTTCGTTGGTGGTCTCCAATCTTATTTTTCAAAAATTCTTTTATTGGTATCCTTTTGATGTTGAAATTTTCGGGAGTAAGTTATTCGAAATTTCGGTGGGTGTTTTGCCTTACCCCATCACGTTTTTAATTACCGATTTAATCAGTGAGATTTACGGAAAAAAACGGGCCAACGATGTGGTGGTAACCGGTATTTTTGCCTCTCTGTTTTCGTTGCTTATTATTTATGTGGCCAGTGTGGTTCCCGCCACATCGTGGTCGTACGTTAATGATGGTTTGTTTTCAAAGGTGTTTGGTAATTCGGCCATAGCCGTATTTGCCAGTATGCTTACCTACTTATTTGCCCAGTTTATAGATATTCAGATTTATCATTTTTGGAAACGCCTTACCAAAGGAAAACATTTGTGGCTACGTAATAATTTTTCAACATGGTTTTCGCAGTTTGTCGATACCTTTACCATTGTATTTTTGTTGTGTTCCTTCGGTATTATTGAATGGGAAAATTTTAAAGGTTTGCTGGTAAGTGGCTTTTTGTTTAAAGTGATTGTAGCGGCCTGCGACACCCCGTTATTGTATTTGGGGGTGTACCTCTTTAAAAAGCGATTTAAGCTCAAAATCGGCGAAGAAATCGACCTGCTTTAATGGTATGCATTAATATATTTAGCGGTTAGGTTAAATATTTATTAAACTTTTTATTTACTTCGTCGTAGAATCTATTTACAACGTATATTTCTATAAATATTTCCCCAATGAAAAAAGCTTTAAAAATAATAGGAATCACTTTTTTGATAATAATCACCTTGCTATTGGTGGTGCCTTTTGCCTTCCAAGGGAAAATCAAGGATATGGTAAAGCAATTGGTTAATCAAAACCTAAATGCGCAGGTGGAATTCAGCGATTTGAGTTTAAGCTTTTTGCGTAGTTTTCCACAAGCCCACGTAGGGGTTTCAGATTTAACCATTACTAATTTCGAGCCGTTTAAGAACGAAACATTGGCCACGGCAAAAAATATTGCCTTCACCATGTCGGTTAAGGAACTGTTTAAAAAACCGAGCGATGGCCCCATAGTGGTTAAATCTATTACTATAGACGAAGCGCTTCTTACCTTAAAAACCGACAAATTTGGCAATGTGAATTACGATATCGTTAAAGAAAACGAGAATGCTTCGAATGCGGAAAGTAACAGCAGTTTTGCTTTTGATGTTGAGGATTATGCCATAAACCAAAGTGCTTTTACGTACATTGATGAAGCTTCTAAAATGCAGATTGATGTTACCGAACTGTACCATAGTGGGCACGGTACGTTTTCAGCCGAAACTTCAGAGTTGGATACCAAAAGTGAGGCCCATGTGAGTTTCACTATGGACAGCACTAATTACCTAAACAGTAACCCCGTAAAATTGGATGCTTTAATCGATTTAGATTTAAACAATAGTAAATACACGTTTAAAGAAAATAAAGGCTTTATTAACGATTTGCCGCTGGAATTTCAAGGCTATGTGCAGGTGCTGGAAGACGGACAGAAGATAGACATTACCTTTAAAAACCCTGAATCGGACTTTAAGAATTTCTTGGCCGTTATTCCGAAAACCTATTCCAAAAACATTGAGAATGTGGAGACTACGGGCGATTTTAAAATAGTCGGAGCCATTCAGGGGATGGTAACCGACGAAACCATTCCGAATTTAGATATTACGATTACTTCGAATAAAGCTTCTTTTAAATATCCCGAGTTACCCAAAAAGGTTGAAAATATCGTCATCAATACCAGCATTAAAAACACCACCGGAATTGCCGATGATACTTATGTTGATATTCAAACCTTGAATTTTAAAATTGATAACGACGTTTTTAAATCTTCGGCCACCATAAAAAACCTTACCAAAAATATGTTGGTAAATGCCCAATTGGACGGGGTTATCAATTTGACAAACCTTACTAAAGTATATCCCATTGAATTAGAAAATCAATTGACCGGAATTTTAAGAGGAAAGTTGAATACGTCTTTCGATATGAATGCCATCGAAACCAATGCATACGAGCGCATAAAAAATAACGGTGAAGTGAGCCTTACTGATTTTGTGTTTTCTTCGGAAGACATGGTGCATCCTTTCCATATAAATCAGGCCAATGTAAGCTTCAGCCCCGGTACGGTAACGTTGAGCAATTTTAAGGCCAAAACTGGCGAAAGCGACATTAGTGCCACAGGAAACATTAAAAATCTGTTGGGCTTTCTGTTGAGCGATAACACCTTAAAAGGGAATTTTAATTTAACATCGAACCTTTTTAAAGTGAACGACTTTATGGCCGAAGGCTCCGAAACAACATCAGCTGCCGAGACCACGGGTAATGCGGAACCATTGAAAATCCCTGCCTTTTTAGAGTGTGTAGTCAACGCAAAAGCCAATACCGTGGTTTACGATAATTTGAATTTGAAAAATGTGTCTGGTCAACTTTACATCAAAGACCAACAAGCCACATTAGAAAATTTAACCTCCAATATTTTTAACGGAGCGCTTTCTGTTTCGGGCGATGTGTCAACCAAAGGCGAAACACCCATCTTTAACTTGAATTTAGGGGCCAAATATTTTGATATAGCACAGTCGTTTAAAGATTTAGAGTTGTTACAAAACTTAGCGCCCATAGCTCATTTATTACAAGGTAAACTAAATACCGAACTGAAGCTATCAGGTAACTTAAACAAAGAGCTTTCGCTCGATTTAAGTAGTGTTTCGGGCAATGCTTTGGCCGAGTTGCTTACCACCAAAGTTAATACCGAACAAAGCCAATTATTAAGTAAGTTGGATGGGGCTTTAAATTTTATTGACTTTAGTCAAATTGATTTAAAAGATTTAAAAACCAAATTGTCGTTTGCCAACGGAAAAGTAAGCGTGCAACCTTTCGATTTGAAATATAAAGATATTGGCATTACGGTTTCCGGCTCGCACGGATTCGATAAATCTGTAGATTACAACGCCGTATTCAACGTGCCTGCAAAATATCTGGGCAGTGAGGTGAATAGGCTTGTCGGAAAAATTAATGACGCCGAAGTGAATAATATGAGCATTCCTGTAGCGGCAAATATAACCGGAAGTTTAACCAACCCTACGGTGAAAACCGATTTAACCAGTGGCGTAAAAAACCTTACCCAACAGCTTATAGAAATTGAAAAACAAAAATTGCTCAACCAAGGAAAAGACAAAGTGAAAGATTTAATAGGCGGTGTAATTGGCTCGAACAAAACTAAAACCGACTCTATAAAAGAGGAGCAAAATAATACCGTAAAAGATGTTTTAAAAGGTATAGTAAAGGGTGGTACTTCTGAAACGAAAGACTCCACACAAACCAATTCAACTTCAAAAAATATAAAGGATGCTTTGAGTGGTTTGTTTGGAAATAAAAAAGCGAAGGATACGGTTAAGTAAGCACTTGAGCTTATTTAACCCTTTTTTGCAATTTTGAAGTATCCGTCATTTTATCAATGACAATTTTAGGATTTTCGTAAAGGTAAATGGCGCTGGTTCCGCTGGCTTCAATATTAATGCTGTCCATAACTTCGAGATAGGCATCACTACCAATATTACAAATGATGCTACAGGAATTGATGGTAAAGTTTTTGCCATCAAATTTAGAATAGTTGTCTTGTTCCAACTGAGCGACATTGCACGAACCTTCAATTTCGGCATTGGCCCGTTGGTACAAAGTCCCCGAAAAATTAACCGTATTTACAAGAGCCTCCAGTTTGCTGTTACCACTTAAAAGCATGTTACTGTTTTCGCTGGTTAGGTTCAATTTTAACTTTGCTCGGTCATCAGCTTCAAGGTTAAATTTTTCTGTTTTTATAGTAAGGCCTACTTTAGATGAACCTTTAGCTGTAACATTTGCATCAATTAAATTTAAAGTGGTCAACGATAAAATTTCGGCATCATCCGTGGTTTTAATGTGTTTCAAATAACCGTTGTAAGCCACTTTTATACGTAACGTTTTTTCTCTGAGGCGTGCTTTTTTATTGAATGTCAATACGCTATCAATTACATTAAATTCAATGTGCTGATGTAAATTTTCGTCGGTTTCAATTTCAACCGAAGGTATTTGGTCAAAAATAATCTCCACCTCAAAATCTTCATCCAAATCAATAGTATGAAAAGTGCCGACCTCGGTTTTTGCTATGGTAACATTTTTGTTTCCCTTTATTTTTTCCTGCGCTTCAACAGCGAAAACACTGAAAAAAATGAAGAGACAAAGTAGATTTATTCGCATCGATGTTCGTTTTTTTATTAGACCCACGATATAAAAATAGTCACTTAAAATAAAAAACTCCAAAAACAATGAATGTTATGGAGTTTTTGAGGGTTGGTACAGTTTTTATTTGCGTTTAATATTCCCCGAAGCACTATGGTTTTTATCCACTTTTTCGGGGTTGCCGTAATATTTTATGTCGCCACCACTTGTGGCTTTCGCCGTAAGTTCTTTTGAAGTGTTTACGGTAATATCGGCACCACTGGTAGCTTTTATTTCGCTCGATTCGGCCATTAAATCAGCCGCTTGTATATCGCTACCGCTGGTAGCTTCGGCAACTAGTTTGGTGGTTTTTCCCGATAGGCGCATGTCGCTACCACTGGTCGATTTACAGGTTAAAACGGCGGTTTCCACATCCAAGCTCATGTCGCTTCCGCTGGTCGATTTTAAATTCAACTGCTCCGCGGTAATGGTGTTCGTTGAACTTAGGTCGCTACCACTGGTAGAAATGATTTCCGAAATTTCAGAAAAGCTCACCCGAATGTTCTTTGCTGTTGCTTTACCAATTTGCGATTTGGTGTGGATTTTTAAAACACCATTTTCAACTTCGGTCAAAATGAGTTCCTGAAGATTTTCGTCGGCTTCAACGCTAATGCTTTCGGTATTGCTTTGTGTTAAAATAACGTTGAGTCCTTCAGTAGCTTTAATGGTTGAAAAACCTTCGGTAATAGGTCTGTCGGTGGTAATCACCTGTCCGTTGCCTTTAATGCCCGGGTTAAAGGACATATCGAAATTACATGAAAAAAGCACGAGGCTTAAAATGAATGTGACGATAATTTTGATTAATGTGGTCATAACTGTTCGTTTTTTGATTGATTTTTTTGTTTGATGTTCAAATATCCTTTAAAATAGTTTTGATGAGTAACTTAAATATCTGAGTTGTTATTTTTTGATGATGAATTGTTATTCCGATTCCAGATTAACACCATCCGAATTGATGTTTAACTTCACCTCTTCCGATTCGGCCTTTATGCTATCCTTGTCGATTTTTACATGGGTGTCTTCCGAATTTATTTCAATACCCTCGTCATTAATTTTTACTTTGGGCGTTTTGATGTTGATTTCAATACTTTCATCTGCTTCCTCTGGGCAATCCAAACACTCGCTATCTTCATCGAGAATTTTTACGTAGTGGTTAGTGTGCGCTTTCGATATGATGTTACCATTGTATTTTTTGTAATATAAAAATGATTTGGTGCTGTTGTTGAAGTAAACCACGGTGTTTTCTGGCAAATACAGTATCACGTCAACTTTTTGTTCGCTGTATTTGTTTTTTGGTTCGGTGGTTAAATACGAATCTAAAAGCAGTGTGTTGTTATCCAGTTCAAAATGATAATTTATGTTTTTGGCCCGCTCGATGGCTTTATCGTAATCTCTACCATCAGCACGCTTTTCAATGGCCACTCGGGCCACAGAATCTGTGGTAGATTTAACAATAATATCGATGTTTGAAGAGAATATCACTTTCTCGCCATTTTCATCATAAGCCAATTTAAAATCGCTGTGTCGGTAAAAGTTACGGGCATTGAAATTATCATGGCCAACCATTTTTATGCTTAAAGTATCTGTGGCCGTAATGGGCAATTCTGTTTTTTCAATAAAACGTTCTTCAAAGGCATGTTCACTCGCCTGTTTTATGCCCACAATAATTAAACCGATAATGGATATTAGCCATAGCCCTAGCAAAGTAAACTTGGCAATATTTCCAATGGATTTCAGATTGTTGATTAGAATTTTTAATCCCAAGTAAAACAGGAAAAAGAAAGGAATGCCCACCGTAAAAAAGACCATTAAGGATACCAACCAAATGGGGGTGTTTCCGGCATTAAAAATGTCGAGCATATCCATCCCTGGGATAATATCGGCAGCACCCAGCGAAAAGAGTGCGATAACCAAGGCGATTAAAGCCATGGCACCAACAAAAATTAAAAATACACCCACCAGTTTGGCAAACACTTTTAGAAAAAACATGATTACATCGGCCAAAGTGTCGAAAAACGAACGGCTGGACGACTTTATGGAATTAGCCCCTTTTTTTACATCTACTTTTTTAGCGGCATTGCTAACTGAATCCGATACGTTTTTTGCCACATCGCTCACCGTTTCGGTTACGGAATCAAACCCGTCTTTAATTTTTTTTTCAATGTTACTTATGTTAACCGGCTCGCCGGTCATCATCAGTTTTTCGGCTGTGGTATTCGCTTCGGGGACTAAAATCCAAAGCAAGATGTAAAGCAGTATGCCGGTTCCGGCACCAAAAATAAGCAGTACCCAAGCCAAACGGATCCAAATGGCGTCAATACCAAAATAGTGCGCTAAACCAGACGATACGCCGCCAATATACGAGTTGTCGGTATCACGAAACAGTTTTTTTGAAGGTTGGCTTCGGCGCTTGTATGTGGCCTGGGGTTCGTCTTCGAAAATCTCGTCGTCCACCAAATAGTCTTCCGGTTGCCCCATGATGGAGATCACCTCGTCCACTTCCTTAATGCGAATCACCTGTTTGTCGTTTTGTACACGCTCGTTAAAAAGCTCGGCAATACGGGCTTCTATGTCGGCTATAATTTCAGCACGACCTTGCGAGTCGGTAAATGAACGTTTTATAGCCTCCAGATAGCGCTGTAGTTTTAGGTACGCGTCCTCATCAATATGAAAAAATATACCTGCTAAATTTATGTTGACTGTTTTATTCATTTTTTTGTGTTTTTTTGGCTAGTTACAATGTTTACTGCGTTACGTAATTCGTTCCAAGTGGTATCCAGTTCGTTCAGAAAAAGTTTGCCCGTTTCCGTAAGTCCGTAATATTTTCTTGGTGGGCCAGAGGTGCTCTCTTCCCATCTGTAGTTTAAAAGTCCGGCGTTTTTTAACCGCGTCAGTAACGGGTAAATGGTGCCTTCAACCACCAGCAGCTTGGCGTCTTTAAGCGTATCCAGAATTTCTGCAACATAAGCATCTTCGTCTTTGAGGACCGATAATATGCAGAATTCCAAAACGCCTTTTCGCATTTGTGCTTTTGTGTTTTCTATCTTCATGTTCTAAAGCATTTTAATTTGATGAAACTGTTCATTTTTTGATTGATTATTGATGATTATTTTTGATGAAATTTTTACTCTTTTGGCGTTACCCTACGGGTCGGGCTTTCCGCTATATCTTTTAAAACGTCATTGCGAGGACGAAGGACGAGGCAATATGTAAAATGCAAACTCAAACACAACCTTTTGTAATATTTGTGTTTTAAAAGGATGACGCTTCAATCCCTAACGCAATGCACAACTTTATTCATACTTCTACTTTAAAAATGTTATGGTCAACGGGTATTTAAACACTTCGCCATCGCGGGCTTTCAAACTGGCTTTAACAATAAGTACCAATTCAATTATAAAAGCGATAATGGCTAATGCCCCTAAAAATCCGCCCAAATATAAAAGGGGCGAGGGCTTACCGATACTGATGTGGAAATTGTTAAATCCGTTAAAATCTATAAAATCGAAACCGCTAAATATTTTAAAGAGAAAAAATGGAACGGTAATCGCGCCCAATATTAAGGCATATAATAAAATACTCAACTGAAAATTGATGGCCTGCTTGCCGTTGGCATCGATAAATTCCGATTTATCTTTATTAATTACCCACAGTACGATGGGGCCAACAAAATTTCCAAACGGAATAAAAAACCGGGCAAAAGTCGATAAATGAATAAAAGTGGCGATGTTTTTTTGGTGATTGTCCAACATGATTTTTTTGATTGATGTTAAAACATATAATAGTTTCTTATGCAAATATATGTCTAAAAACAGGTACTTTGTTAGGCATAGTACTTAAAATTAACATAAAATTAACAATTGAAGCTTTAGGATAATTTCATAAATTAGTGAAAATTTAAAACCCAAAATATGCTGCTAACGCCTAGAAAAATAAATACTTTCAATATGTTTAAACTGCCATCGGCCTATTTGTGCGGCATTAGGGCCAAACATATTGATAGCGAAAAATGTGTGGTAACCGTAAAGCATAGGTGGATCAACCAGAATCCATTTAAATCGATGTTTTGGGCGGTGCAAGGCATGGCGGCAGAACTGGCTACAGGTGCTTTGGTATTGGCTAAAATTCAGGAGTCGGGTAAAAAAGTGTCCATGTTGGTTACCTCAAACAAAGCCGTTTTTACCAAAAAGGCCACGGGAAGAATCACTTTTACTTGCAATGACGGGAAACTAATCGATGATGCCTTAAAAAATGCCATTGCAACTAAAGAGGGCCAAACCTTTTGGATGACTTCGGTTGGGGTGAATGAAGATGGTGTTGAGGTGTCAACCTTTAACTTCGAATGGAGTATCAAGGCGAAGTAGTAGGCGGTTTGCAGTTGCAGTGTTCAATAATCTGTTCGTCACCCTGAACTTGTTTCAGGGTTTCAGAGAATGGGGGAACAATTATATGACAATGCAGAAAAAATTCCGACAGCTATCGGAACAGCAAGACGCCAGCTCTAATATTTTTGGAATTTGAAAAGCAATGTAACAAAACCAATAACTATTCAACTAATAAGAAGTTAAACACATAAACATCAATTAAAAATGACAGCACACGAAATAGACTATAGAATTTACGGCGAAGAAATGCAGTACGTAGAAATTGAACTCGACCCGCAAGAAGGTGTAATTGCCGAAGCGGGCAGTTTTATGATGATGGACGACGGTATTAAAATGGAAACCATTTTTGGCGATGGCTCTCAAAAAGACACGGGTTTTTTAGGAAAAATACTAGGTGCCGGAAAACGGATTTTAACAGGCGAAAGCCTATTTATGACGGCCTTTTATAGTACACTGCCCGGAAAACATAAAGTATCGTTTGCATCGCCTTATCCCGGAAAAATTATCCCCATCGATTTAACCCGATTCGGCGGTAAGTTTATCTGCCAAAAAGATGCATTTCTTTGTGCGGCAAAAGGCGTGAGCGTGGGTATAGAGTTTTCAAAACGTCTAGGTCGTGGATTATTTGGTGGCGAGGGCTTTATTATGCAGAAACTGGAAGGCGACGGCATGGCCTTTGTGCACGCCGGCGGTACCATGGCCATGAAAGAACTAAAAGCAGGTGAAACCTTGCGTGTTGATACCGGGTGCATTATTGGTTTCGACCAGTCGGTTGATTATGATATTGAGTTTGTTGGCGGCATAAAAAATACCATTTTCGGCGGCGAAGGACTATTTTTTGCTAAGCTTCGAGGGCCCGGTACGGTTTATATACAATCGCTACCGTTTAGTAGGTTGGCAGGTCGCGTTTTAGCCTCTGCTCCTAGGGGAGGAGGAAAAGATAAAGGCGAGGGCAGTATCTTGGGCGGTCTAGGCGATTTACTGGATGGTGATAATAGATTTTAAACTTTCACATAGAGCTAATATACAAAAAGCCAAAAGTTAGGGGATACCTTTAACTTTTGGCTTTGTTGTTTTAATGCTTAACAAATTTTAAAGATTGTGTAATTTCGTTTTTAGAGATTACTTTAAGGAAATACACACCGTCCTCAAACATGGAAATATCAACGGAATGACTTTCAGGGCTTGAGATATTTAACACTTCCTGCCCTATAGCATTATAAATTTTAAACGCTTCAATAGTGTGAAGTGCTTCAGAAAAATGAAGTTCAAGTGTTTTTGAAGTGGGGTTGTAAACTACAAAGTTATTTGAAGTTTTCATTTCGTTTAAACCGAGTAAATTTTCAGTCTTAAAAACAATGGCAAAGCGCTCTAGCAGGTTACCTTTGTTGAGATCCAGTGACACTTCTCCTTCCCTTAGATTGTAGAAGGTGTTTTCTGCATAATCAACCAAGAGAATAGGCAGGGTTTCTGGAATGTTTTCCATGTTTGAAATTGAAAGTTTGTACGTGCCCGGGGTGGAAACGTTTATGCCTAAAGGCAGGGTGTCGTTAACGTTTAATGCAGGTAAACCTTGAACAGTTAATTTTTCTTTGTCTTCGAGTACCCAAAATATAATGTCTTTAAAATCATCATATAGTTTGGCTTCAAAACCTTGATCGTAGCCGTAAGTGGTTCGTTCATCGTAACCTAATCCAATGGTTTTGATGAGTTGATTAGGGGTTTCGAGAGCAAACCAAATTTTTGGTCTTTGGTCAGACTTTTTTTCTTTGTTGCTTTTCTTGTTTTGTTGCCTGTAAAAAACAGTTTCATTTAACGATTCGCGTTCAAAACTGCGTTGAGCATTGTTGAACTCTAATGTGCCGCCCAAAAAAGTTTTTATAAAGAACCCTTGTGCAGGCGGTATGTATCTGGTTGGTGCTGGTTTGGAGGCAGTGCCATTTCCGCTGGTTAAACCAGATGCGTCTGCAGTTGCAGGTAAAGAGAGCAATAAGGTAAGGGTTGAATAGCCACCTTGGTAATCTTTTAGGTAGTGGCTGTTATTTGTGGTAAACGATTCCCAAAAATGTAACCCGCCATCAAGGACCAAAAGATTGTCTAATATAAATTGATAGGCATCAATGGCAGATGGGTAGGGGTTACCGGTTAAAAATTCGGTGTTTGCACCAATACTGTATGCATAATCTCCGCTATTTGGCATTCCTTTAAATAGGTATTCTTGCGTTGATGTTGCTGCTCCAGACCCTTTCATTGTAAAACCGGTGCCAGGTAGAATATTGGTATTTGTTGATAGTTGGTTCCATTGATAATAATTTCCGGCCGTACCGTTATAGCTATAAAGCCATCGGTTACTAAGTGTAATAGGCGATGTTGAAGGGTTGGCATTTGCCGAGTTGGTGAAATTCACAACGCCACTACCGTCTTCTAAATAACCTATTTGCCAATATCCATTTCTGTTTACTGGAGCACTCCAATAGTTATAATTGTAAAAGTTGGTGGTGCCTTGCTGCCTTTTAACTAAAAAGCCGTCACCCAAGTTAGTGCTTGTTCCAGTGTGGTTTTGTATGAGTTGGGCTTCCCCAATTAAGTCAATAATTCCGTTTGTATTAATCGTTATTGCGTTTTCGGTTTCTAACAGAATACCATCTTCAACAATTAATGAGGCCCCGTTTTCAATTTCAACTTCCCTAACATGGGCGTTATTGATAAGGTAGGCACTCGCTCCGCTTTTTATAGTTAATTTTAAGCATGAATCGGTATCGTTTGGAGCATCCCCTACACCTGATCCATTATTGAAACCAGTGCCATCCCATACAATTTGATCGGTATAACGTAAAGTGAAATAATTGTTATTATTGAAATTAACTCCTGTTGCCGTGGCGGTAAACCCTGAAATATTTAAATCGTAAACCGCGCTGGGTGATGAAAAATCAGCGTTGCTGTCTATTACTAATTGTAAAGGTGAACAGTTGTTATAGCCCGATAGGTCGATGTTGCTAATGTTAAAAGACACGGTAACAGACCCAATGTTGCCCCGTCGGCTAACGCGCCACCTGGAGTTTAACTGCTCAGTGTAATTATTTAAGTTTGTTGAAAAGCTGTAAGTTGGGTTTAAAGTTTCTTCTCCCCAAAATAAATATTCGTCATCGTCCAAGTCAGAAGGGTTGCTCATTCTAACAATACCAGTACCTTGCGAATCGGTATGGTTGCTGCCGTCTGTGGCTTGACCAATACCGGCCACATGGTGGTCAAAATCACCGCTTCCAGAGTTATCTTCATTGTAATAGTCTTCTGAAGTTAATGCTGTGTTATACTTGGCCGATAAGTAATTGTTTATAATGATGCGTTGGGCAGTATTAATTTTCGTTTTAAAAATAACCAGCTCGGTTACATCGCCAGAAAATCCATTTGTTCCAGAGGTGTTACCTCCTAAATTGAAGCGTTGTGAAGCGTGCGAACTATACGTAGAAGTATTACCTATGTTTTGTAGTAAAACTTGGTTACGGTATAGTTGTTTGCCTGTTGTGGGGTGGGCATCATAGGTCCAAATGGAGTAGGAGGTTAAATTACTCAACCCACCAACCTGTATTCTGGCGTCATTACTGCAACAGGTTCCAATATCGTAATAAACCGTTCCGCTCCAAGGGATATGGCAGGAAAACCGTGTGCTTCCAACTAAAGGGTCGGTGGTGTAAACAGATGATTGTTGTGTGGTGTTATCGGCTCTTGTAACAATAAACGACGAGGCTTGGTTGGTAATAAAGTTGGAAGTAGTAAGGGTAAGCCCAGTTCTCAATCGGTTACTGCCATTAAAGCTCACTTCGTCATAGCCGTTTATGGTATTAGTTACCAATGTGGGGCGCTGTGTGCCGGATTCACTAATATCGAAATCTGAAATTCCAGCCGAGTTTGCCCAACTATCTACTAAAGTTCCGGTGGTTGAAATGCCGTTGTCCGGTCTGTACCAGATTATGAGGCCAGAAGACCCATCGTTGTGCCCCACACCTCCCGGACCCAAATAACCCGCAACAGGAGTTATTGCTTGGCATAGGTTTAAGGTTATACTGTTAATGGTGCCACCGTCGCCACTAGCATCGTCAATAACCCTTAAGGTCCAATTGCCATTGGAGTCTTCTCCGTTAAGGGCAGATAAAGCTTCTTCTGGCCTATAAAACCCTGAAAGATCGGAGTTTCCATTTGGTAAGGTGTTAGGCGAATTATCATCAAAGGTAACATTGTTGTAGTCATCTCTGCTACCACCATTGTCTGTTGATAATTCGATATTAGTGCCAGAAGGAGATATTAAGTAAATGTCTAAATCGTCATTCCATGTGTGGGAAATATCAATAGTGACATTAACGTCAGATATAGAAAAAGAGTCCGAGACATTAATTACGGTGTTGTATTGCGCTCCTGAACCAATGCTTGAAATGGTTGTTCCTGGAGTTACAGAATAACTTGAGCAGATGTTTTGGGCAAAAAAAACATTGGGGAAAATTATAAATACGACAAATAATGAAAATAATTTAAAAACATTCATAGTGAGAAAAACAATGAGGGTTGTATTAAAATATTTTTAAAAACAAAAAAAATGTTTAGTGGTATAGACACGCACTTAACAGAATATGTCACATAGGTGTCAAAAAAAGTAATGGGATATCATAATATAATAGCAATTTACAGGTGTTGTTTTGAGAGACTGTAATGTGAAGTAAATGTAAACAATTTTTTTAAAAATAAGCAATAGGTGTATTGTGTTGGTTAGTAATGTCTTATGTTTTTTTGCCTAAAGCAGAAGTTAACCTAAAAGGGCTAAAACGTTAATTTTGCTTTAAATTTAAATTGATTCTCAATAAGTTTATTTTTTTTACTAAATTTAGATGCTTAAAAAAATAAGAGCTTATTTTAAAAATCTACTTAAATACAAACCTTAAACTTAAAACCCTAAAAATATGGCAAGAGCAATGCTTGAGTATACCAAAACCATTCTTAATAAGGTGAGTTTTGATGCAACGTTGTTTTGCAGAGAAGTGCAAAAGGCAGTACAACGATTACTACCTTATGAGATTGAAGAACTAAAAGAGTTTATTCATTCTATAGTGCGGCAAAACCCAGAATTAAACCAATGTTTAATTTACTTGAAAACATAAGATAAAAAAAAGCGGCTTTTTAGCCGCTTTTTTTATTGTAATACTGCCACTTGCTATATATTTGCAAAAAAACATATTCTGAAAAAATATATAGCCATATTATTTATTTTGGTGCTTTCGGCACGACCCATGTACTATTTGGGGCAAATGGGCTATTATGAATTGAATATCGACTATATTATAGAAACGTATTGTGTAAACGTCGATAAACCAGAATTGCAGTGTAACGGAAAGTGTCACCTAGCCAAACAACTACAAATTGATGCGAGCACATCGGGCGAAGACGATGCCAACAGTACAGCCTTGGTTTTGGAATGTTTTTATCCGGTGTTCAATGCGTTACAGGACTATACTTTTATAGCACAGTTTCAGGCGCAGCCCCTTAAAACAAAAATAGATTACTACTCAAACGCTTATGCATTTCTTCATGAAATGTCATTAGAAAAACCACCCAATAGTAAAGTTTAAAATTTAGAGTTTAAGAACTGGCATTACTTGTTTGGTGCTGCTCTTATGTATGTAATGGTGTCGACTAAATGCGCCCAAGGCGGGTTTGGAAGATACTAGGCTATGCTTACTTGCCATAAAAAGTAGTACTATTTTTAAATTTTACAAATAAATGAAACTTAATAAATATGCATGGATAGCCATGCTTGCTCTATCTATTGTATCCTGTTCTTCAAATGACGACGAAGCTATTTCTGGCGAAGGAAACCTAATTGTTGAATTCGATAACGCCTACGCTGGTTCCGATTTACTTTTAAATGCTTCGACTTATAACGCCGTCGATACCGAAAAAATCAAAATTTCAGCAGTAAAATACATTGTTAGCAATATAAAGTTGGAAGATGAGAACGGCCATGTTTATACCGTGCCGAAAAACGAATCGTATTTTATTGTTGACGAATCTTCGGAAAGTTCACAAATGATTGATTTATCTGGTGTTCCTGCTGGAAACTATACCAAGATTACTTATGGTATAGGTGTAGACCAAGAAAAATATTTAGAGGGAGCCGAAGGGCAGGGCGATTTTTTAACCCAAGCGCAAGAGGCCGGAATGATGTGGAGTTGGCAGGCAGGCTATAAGTTTTTGGTTTATGAAGGCGTTTACACTTCTGAAAATACTACCGCCGAAACTGCTTTTGCATTCCATATGGGCTCGCACGGTTCGTCGGTAGATAATTATAAGGAAGTGAGTTTAACTTTTCCAACAATAGCGCGTGTAAGAACCGATTTAAGTCCCATTGTGCATGTGGTGGTTGATCTAGACCATATTCTTAACGGAACAACCCAATTTATGTTGGATGATGCTTCGCAAATTCATGTCGATGCAGTTAAATCGCCGCAAATTGCTACCAATGCCAGTGGCATGTTTACCGTACACCACATACATAATTAATAAAAAATAACCTTAAAGTTTAGTCGGTTTCAGGCTAAACTTTAAGGTTGCATTTAAGGTATGGAAAAGCCATTATTAACTTTGGTGTGTTTGGTGTTGTTGTGGTCGTGTTCATCGGATAACGCAGATGAATATGTTCCTGCTCCAGTAGCGCTTAGCGTGGAACAGCCAGCTAACTTCCCAGAAATAAAATACAATATGGAGGCCAACCCGCCTACCGATGCGGGTTTCGAACTCGGAAAAAAGTTGTTTTACGAAGGTAATTTGTCGTCTAGTGGTGTTATTTCCTGTGGGTTTTGCCACGAACAAGCTTCGGCCTTTACGCACCACGGGCATACCATTAGCCATGGCGAAAACGGTTTGGAAGGGTTTAGAAACACACAACCCATCCAGAATTTGGCGTATTTTAGTGAGTTTACTTGGGACGGTGCCGCTATTCACCTAGACCTGCAGCCCATTATTCCCATTACTGCGGAGGTGGAAATGAACGAAACCATCCCGTCGGTATTAGAAAAACTTCAAAATTTACCTGAATATCCAGACATGTTCAATCGGGCTTTCGGAACACCAGAAATCAATTCCGAGCGCATGCTCAAAGCCTTGTCACAATTTATGGTGATGATGGTGTCCTCAAACTCTAAATACGATAAAGTGGTTCGAGGAGAGGACGGCGTAGAGTTCACCGAATTGGAAGCTGAAGGCCGAGCCATTTTTAACGAAAAATGTGCCTCGTGCCATGCCACCGATTTGTTTTCCGATCAAACTTATAGAAATAACGGCATTCCCTTCAATCCTAAGTTTAAAGATGAGGAACAAGGCAGACAACGCGTTTTTGGCTATGTATCCGATTTTTACAAATTTAGGGTGCCCAGTTTACGAAATATTGAATACTCGTTTCCCTACATGCACGATGGGCGTTTTGGAACTTTGGAAGCCGTACTCGATTTTTACGCTTTCGGCATGGCTGAAAATGGTGGTGAAATCGACCCCATTTTAAGAAAAAAAGATGGCCGTTTGGGCATCGACCTTTCTGAACACGATAAAGAAGCCATTATTGCTTTTTTGAAAACATTGACTGATCACGAATTTTTAAACGATGAACGTTTTGCAGAATTTTAGAATGAAATATTTAGTGCTGGCTTTATTGCTAACTTTTTTATCAATAAAAATCCATGCTTCAAATTGTTGCGACACACATGCGCATTACAGTTTTGAACCCGAATGCGATTTGTGTGGCTGCTCAACCAGTAGCGGCAGTTTTGGTTTTGGCTCATTGAAAAACTCCAATTTTGTGGGCCTGCGCTATATCTATCAAAATTTTAAATCGAAGGACGGGATTTTCAATAACTCGCCATCCAGCGAAGAAAGTTTCAATACTTATCAACTTTGGGCGCGCGTGCCCGTAGCAAAGAATTTTTATTTAAGTAGCATTGTGCCGTATCAAGATTTACACCGAAAATTTGAAGACCGTACCGAGCACATCAATGGTTTGGGTGATATGAATGTGGTGGGCTGGTATCAAATCACTTTTTACAAAAAACAAAAGAAAGACGAAGTAGTATTTTCAACCGAACGTAAACCTTCTGGTCACCGTTTGCAAATAGGCGTGGGCGCCAAGTGGACTTGCAACAAAAAACTGGACAATTAGTTGAATGACTATGCCGCTAGTTCAAGGTTATACATATCTAATTCAAATTCTTTAATTTGGAGTTGCTACCTTTACTCGGACATAAAATTTAAGACCGTTTGTTACAAAACAAATATCTTAGAAACATGAAAAAACGATATTACAGCCCCGAATTAAAGGAACAGGCGGTTCGCTTAAGCTAC